>CAZVEV010000442.1:0-3565 GCA_964625865.1 uncultured Planctomycetaceae bacterium
CACGCGGAAGGGATGTTCATTCCGCGTGCAACGAGTTGCACGCCCTACGATCCCTTAGCGTCCGTCCGTTCGGCGCGCGTCCCCTCACAGGCGCCGCAGATGGAACCCCCCGTCAACATTAATCACCTCGCCCGTCGAGAAGTCCAGCAGTCCGTCGGCCACCGCAAGCACCGCCCGCGCCACGTCGCCGGGTCTGCCCCACCGCCGGATCGGCGTCAGTCCATCGTCGATCAGGTCTTCGTATCTCGCGTGGGCCGAGTCGCCCGCGCCCGACGAGATGATTCCCACGCGGACCTCGTAGACGTTGACCCCGTGGACGCCCAGGCGATCGGCAAACAGCGACGTCATCATGCCCACCGCCGCCCGCGCCATGCACTGCGGGCCGTGGTCGGCGCTGGCGGCGTAGGCGCTGATAGAGTTGATCGTGACGATCCGCGGATCCTCGATCAGCCCGGCCTCTGACAGGCGAACCATCTCGCTGGCCACCCGCTGGGTCAGGAACACCGTGGCCACCAGCCCGCTGTCCATCGCGTCGCGAAAGGCGTCTTCGGTCATCTCCAGCAGGTCGTCGCCCAGGCTCGGGGCGCTGGGAGCGGCGTTGACGAGCATGTCGACGCGCCCGTAGACCTCCAGGGCCTGCTCGACCAGTTGCTCGCGGTCTTCGGCCACCGTCAGATCGGCCTGCCCCGCCGCCACTTCCCCGCCGGCGGCCACCTCGTCGGCGATCGCCTGCAGTTCGTCCACCACATCGGCCAGGGAATCAGTCACCGCGTGCTGCAGGAACAGCGACCACCCCCGCCGCACCAGCACCGTCGCAATGCGCCGGCCCAGCCCGACCGTCCCCCCCGTCACCAACGCTACCCGTGGAGACATCTCTTCCATGATCACATTCTCCGCATCATTCGCCACCTCTCCTATCGGTAAGAGACCGCCGGTTTCATGCGTGGACTTGCGATCCGACAAGGCCGCTTGCAGTTCCCCGATGGGCCGATACACTGGGCCAGCAGGATGAGAATACGTGACAACGAAAGGGCACCCATGGACTTCTTTGATGTGGTTGATACGAGGCGGAGTGTGCGGCGGTATACGGACCAGGCCGTCCCACGAGACGTGATGGAGAAGATCGTTGCCGCCGGCGTCGAGGCGCCCAGCGGGTGCAACGTGCAGGGCAAGCAGTTTGTGATCGTGGACGATCCGGAGATAATGGAGGCGGTTCGTCCGATGAGCCCGGCGCTGACCGGGGCCCAGGCGATGATCGTCCTGCTGACCGAACCGATCGGCACGAAGTATGGCGAGTTCTGGATCCAGGACGCGTCGGCGGCGATGGAGAACATGCTGCTGGCGGCGGTGGCGCTGGGCTACGCCGGGTGCTGGGTGGAAGGCCAGGTCCGCGTTCGCGAGGACGAGGTGCGCCAACTGCTCGGCGTGCCGGAAGACCTGCGGATATGGAGCCTGACGCCGATAGGGATTCCGGCCGGCCCGGCCAAGCGCCCTCGCAAACCCGACCCGGCCGACGTGACGCACTACAACCGGTACGGGGAGTAGAGGCACAGACGTAGGGGGTGCAACTCGTTGCACGCGGAACGAACAGCCAGCCCCTTCGGCGTGCAACGAGTTGCACGCCCTACCACTCCGCAGCCCACGGCACCCGCCCTGCGATCCCCGGCGGGGTTACTCGGCAGGGGGCTTTGCCTCGCCGGAAGCGGCCCCGGCGCGCTGTCGCAGGAGGTCCATGCGGTCGCGGACTTCCTCGGCCATCCGGCTGTTGGGGTACTCGGAGATGATGTCCTGTCCGACGGCCAGCGCCTCGACCCAGTTCTTGTCGGTGATCCGGATGGCGAACTGGACGCCCAGGTTGTGCAGGCGCGCCTTGAAGACGCCCCGCGCCGACTCGGCCAGCGCGGCGCCTTCCTGCGGCGTGAGGTACATGTCCAGTTCGGTCAGCAGTTCGATGCCGGTATCGACGTCCTTCTTCCGGACCGCCTCACCGTAAGCCTGCAGCAGGTCGCGCTTGCGCTTGGCGCGGGCGGCCTCGATCCGCTCGGGCAGGGACGCGACTTTCGGATTCTCCGGGAACAGGCGCAGGATGCGCTTGGACTCGCGAATGGCCCGGCCCCACTGGTACGTGCTCAGAATGTCCTGCACGCGGTTGACCGCGGCGTCGATCTTCTCTTCGAGGGTCGCCTTCCTGCCCTGGGCCAGTTCGGCCCGGAGGCGGGTGGCCTCGTCGGCGTAGCCCAATTCCTTCTCGAGGCTGTCGATGGTGGCCTCGACGGTCTTGTAGTCCTGGCGCATCATGTCGTGGTGCACCATTTCCCGGACGGCCTCGATCTCACGCTCGCGGAAGACCAGGCCCTTGGCCCGATCGGACAGGCTGGCCAGATCAACCAGTCCCTTGGTCGCCTGGACCTGGTCGGCCATCAGCGTCTCGATCCGATCCAGACGCCCGGACACACTGGCGGTCGAGTGCTCCATCGACACCACCGCCCTGAGGATGCCGTACGCAACGAACAGCCATACGCAGCAGATCCCCTCGGCCACAAAGCCAATGACTATCGCCAGCCAAAACAGAACCGGCGAGGGCGCCTTCGGCGCGTGTAGGATCCCGCAGGCCAGCGTCCCGACCATCATCAGGGCCACCAGCGCCAACGCGCCTATCAGCCCCACCTTAGCCAACCTGCCAACCCACTCAAACCGACCTGTATCGTCTGCCATCGATGCGTTCCTTCCCTGGTTATTCCAAGTCACACACGCCGCCCGGTTGCCGCAGCGTCAGACACCACCTGCACGCCAAATCCTACGCCCCCGCCGCCGCACTGTCAAATGCTTGACGGGAATTGACATATAATTGTACGCGCCGCGCCCAGCCGCAGACCACCGCGCCGCGGTCCGGCCTGAGCGTCATAGAGGGGTCAGGCCGCCCTTTTCCAGAAAAGACGCCCCCAGGACCCCCTGAGGCGGAGATCGTCGCTCAGGCCGCGGCCTCGTGCGTTTCAGAGGGGTCCGGCCATGACAAAGACATCCCACACGCCCCGCCCGACGTAGAGGCCCTCGCCCGGTCCTCGCCATGCCCCGGAAAGCGACCCCGCCCTTGAGAACGGTCGGCGGACGTGCTAGGGTGCATTGTCGCCGACGAACACGCGGACCAAGGACCTCGACATGCCGCACGAGCAGATGAATGACCGCCAGGTGGCCGCCTACGTCCACCTCGACCACCGCGAGGTGCTCAAGCTTGCCTCGCGCGGGCAGATCCCCTGCCGGAAGGTCGCGGGAAACTTCATCTTCCACAAGGACCAGGTTGACCACTGGCTCGAGACCCACATGCACACGCTGGACCGGGACAGGCTGGCAGGCATCGAACGCGGCGTGCGGGAACATCACGGCTTTGACGACCAGGACGCGTCGATCGGGGCGCTGATTCCCCCGGACGGGCTGGCCGTCCCCATGCACGCCAAGAGCCGCGAGAAGGTGCTCCGCGCCCTGGTCGACCTCGCCGACAGCGCCGGACTGGTCTATGCGAAGGATGAACTGCTCGACGAGATTCGGCGCCGCGAGGAACTGTGCA
>CAZVEV010000443.1:0-3564 GCA_964625865.1 uncultured Planctomycetaceae bacterium
TTACGCTGGCCGAGTACGAGGCCGAGGCGAAGGCGGAAACCGCGGCGCGAAAGAAGGGCATCGCCAAGGCGGTCGCTGCCGTCGAAAAGGGCAACCTCGCCAGGGGTGTTAAGGTGCCCACGGGTGCGAAGAAGTCCACCAAGGCGACCAAGGGTGCCAAGCCCGCCGGAAAACGCGACACGGGCCAACGTGGCGCGAACGGGGCCAAACGTCCCAGCGGCCTGGACGCCGCCGTGCAGGTCCTGGCCGATGCCAAGGAGCCCATGAACACCAAGGAGATGGTGGCTCAAATGCTGGCCAAGGGCCTGTGGCGCACCAGCGGCAAGACGCCCGCCGCGACAATTTACGCTGCAATTATTCGCGAGATGGCAACCAAGGGCAACGCGTCCCGCTTTCGTAAGGTAGCGCGAGGGAGGTTCGAACTCGCCCGTTGAGGCCACTACCAACCAACCACTTCATCCACCCCGGTCTGCGTTGGCCGGGGTGCTCTTCGGCATCAGGGGTGCCCTGCGAGAACGTGGCGGGGGTCCAAAGGTTCAAAAGGTCCAAAAGGTGTCCGGCGGGGGCTTTTGAACCTTTTGGACCTCCGGACCTTGGGGGCATGCGTTCAGAATGTTAGTTCCAGCGAAATCACGTTTGGTGCGGGCCAGGATTGGTCTATGGCTGCCAGGGATAGCCACGGTACGCCCGCCTGGGCCGGAGGCTGTTAGCTTGTCTGCTCGAATGTAATTCGCCCGACGCCGCCTCCTGCGATACGTCCGTTGACGGCAGGCGGTGAGGCAATTCAGTACGGCGTCGGATATCCCCTATGCTAGGCCGTGTGCGCCCAGCAGCTTTGTGTCCTTCAAGATCGTGTCGGCCGGAGCGTCGGCCGTAATCGTTCCCCCGTCCATGACGATAACCCTATCGCAGAGTTCGGCGACCATGTTCAGGTCGTGGGTTGCCAGCAGCATTGCCTCTGTACGTCCGCCAAGAATCTCAGCAAGCCTTCGGCGGCTGCGGAAGTCCAGGCTCGCGCCGGGTTCGTCCAGCAGCAGCAACTTCACGTTCATCGAGAGAATGGTCGCCAGTGCGGCGTTGCGCTTCTGCCCGCCGGAGAGGTGGTGCGCACAGCGGTCTTCCATTCCCGACAGCGCCACCGCCGCGATTGCCCGTTCTGCGGCCGTGCGAGCGGACGCTGCATCACATCCCTGGTTCAGCGGACCGAACGCCACGTCGTCCAGGAGCGTCGGCATAAACAGTTGATCGTCGGGATCCTGAAACGTTATTCCGCAGCGGCTGCGAATATCATCCGCCGTACGCCGAGTTGCCTCGATACCATCAACCGCGATTCGCCCCGTGAACGGAACGCCCAGCATTATTGCCAGCAGCAGTGAGGTCTTTCCCGCGCCGTTGGGCCCGATCAGCCCCACGCGCTGAGCCGGTTCGACCGCCAGAGACACGCCTCGGAGCGCCTCGGTCCCGTCCTGGTAGGTCACACAAAGGTCCTCTATGTCGAGTATTGTCTGCATGTGGCGCCTCATGAGATTATCGCGGGATAAAGGCAACGGCAGGCGATCAGATACACTGTCGTGACCGCCAGGAATACTGTATCTCGCAGCTCGAATCGCAAGCGGTTGAGGCTGTGTGATTCGCCACGCCAGCCTCGTGCGTACATGGTCGTGTGAATGCGCTCAGAGCGTTCGAGTGTTCGGACGAACAGGGACCCTATCATGCCGCCGGCGGCGGTCAGTCGGCGGGCGGTTGGCGCGCGTCGTGCCCCGCGGAAATCGCGTCCGCGCCGAATCCGCATTGCCTCGTCGATCAGGACGAAGATGTACCGATACAGGAAGGCAAGCTGCTGGACAAGCAAGCGGGGGACGCCCAACTTCCGTATACCTTCCAGGAGCAGCGCGAAAGGTGTGCTGCACGTCAGCGCCGTCAGTGCTAGCAGACCGAGGGTGAATTTGATGGCGATACTGGCGGCCGTCAGCCAACCCCCGGTCACCCAGAACCGCCACGGCCCGAACGCCACCGGCTGAAGCGTCCGGTCATACAGCGGGCTCATCAGGCACAGCATAGCGATCAGCGGGCTAAGCAGAAGCACCCGACGCAGTGCGAACCAGACCGGTACGCGCGCAAACCAGAGCATCGCCACTGGCGCCTGCGGCTTCCACTCTACTAACGCCAACCGAAGAGGGAATAACGGGCGCTCGCGTGTCCGTCTTGTCCAGCACTTTTCGGATTCCATTTCAGATCAGCCAGATTGCCGCCTTTTCCGTCTCCGTTGTCGTCCAGAAGGGGTCTTTCCCTGTTATAAACTCTCGCCGCCCTTGTGTAGGCTTCCAGGAGGGTCACGACTCCATCCTTATCGGCATCGGCTGGAATTGAACATCGCCGCATCTGGTGACTGCCATCCATGTACTCTGAGGAACCCAGAAGGCCAAAACGGATATTCTCGGCCCATGGGAAGTTGTTTCTTTGCTTCGGATCTGTGGAAGTCAGAGTGATTACTCTCGGCCCTGAAATCTCGTCGATGACCGCCCCGCTATTGCACGGCTGGTAGACTCCAACGATCACCTTGGCTCGTATGGGCTTCATCCATGACGCCAGCGCTCCATGGGGAACACCCCTGTCAAGGTGGAAGGCGCCCGCGTCCCCGTGACTGATCCAGTAGACGTAGAGAAGATCCATGGGCCTGCACGCCGAAGCCGCCCATTCGTAGGCTTTTTTCACGTTCTGTATTGTGGCCTCGCCGTGGACGCATTCCTTGTGCCTCCGCATTTCTCGCCCATAGGAAAGGAAACGTATGTTCCGCTCAGAGAATCCGAAATGGTCAACAAGTTCCTTGTATTGCCCGAAACAGGTGTTCCAGTAGAGGCGGTAGAGCCATTCGTTTCCTGCCGGCCCCATGATGATAAGGGCGTAACGGTCGCCATATTCCGTCCATTCCCGTTCGGGACGGATTGGAGCTTGCCCGCTCTGGCAGGCAGGCAAACTGAGCAAGGCAAGGAGGGCAAGCATCTTTTTCATTTTCGGCTCCCATGAGGTGAGTCCCGTCCAGGCCTGTTTATCACTCGGCGCATCCGTTCGGTCCGTTTCACAGGTTCGTTTAGGGCCAGAGACCGTCCCTCAGCCAGTTCGGGGCAATATGACACTCTATCCCGCCTCAGTCAAGGGCGGGATTCGACAGTCTGACGGCCGAACTGGGCGGTTCCGGTTAACAAGCAATTCGAGAGGTTTTCAGGACACACAACGAAATACGCCTCACCTCTGGAATGTCGGTGTCGTTGGAAGCCTGTGGCCCAATGCCCGGAGGCCATATTCAGTTTGCCCGGTACACCGCACCGGGTACAATCACTGGGGAATCCTGAAGCGAAAGGCAGAACATGAGTAGGAAGCAATGGTTGTCGGTATTGGCCGTATTTCCGGTCATGATTGGGGCCCTCGCTATGATGGCCCAATATGTCGAACTGCTTCCTGACACAGCGGCGTCGCGCGGGGGGGGGGGGGGCCCGCGGGCGGCCGCGGGGGGTGGGGGGGGCGGGGGGGGGGGGGGGGCGGGGGCGGGGGGGGTGGGGGGGG
>CAZVEV010000444.1:0-3561 GCA_964625865.1 uncultured Planctomycetaceae bacterium
CCATGAATTCCGATCTACTCGTTGCGGCTGGATGGTTCTCCGACAGGCTCCTAGGACCGCTCGAAGCGGAATCCGGCGATGGCGTCTCGCGGGACGTTAAGTGGCAGGCGCTCGGGATTGTCCAGATGTAGGGCGTGCAACTTGCAACTTGTTGCACGCGGGAAGAAAGGACGATCCGTTCCGCGTGCAACAAGTTGCACGCCCTACGATTCGTTCGCCGTCTCAGGGAAGCGACGCGCGCGGAGCAAGCTCCGACGCTAGACATGGAACGGAGAATATGCGGGAACGCCGCACGGATGGTGCGCTCCCTCAACCGTCGGCGAGTTTCGCCAGACCGTCGGGATCCAGAAGGGTGATTTCCGCCCCGTTGACATCGATCAGGCCGGAGGTCTTGAGCTTCTTCAAGGCGCGGCTGAGCGTTTCAGCGACCGTGCCGATCTGCCCCGCCAGTTCACGCTTGGTCTGCGTCAGGACCACGGTGTTGGTTCCCGGTTTGGCGGGCAGGTCCAGCAGGACGTTGGCCAGGCGGGCCGGGACCTCCCGAAGTGACAGTTGCTCGATGAGGCGGTTGAATTCCCGCAGCTTAGCCGACATGCCCGCAAGCATGCCCATCGCCAGGTCCGCCCCACGGGCCAGCATGTCCCGCAAGGCCTGACGACTGACCACCAGCAGCGACGTCCGCGCCAGCGTCTCAGCGTGAGCGGGATAGTACCCCCCCGCCCACATGGCGGCCTCGCCGAACGTCTGGCCGGGTCCGTACAGGTGCAGGATCTGCTCGTCGCCCCGGGGCGAGAGTTTGTAGACCTTCACCCGGCCGGCGAGGATGACGTAGAACTGGTCGGCCCGCTGTGTGGGGGCCAGCACCTGCGAGCCGGCGGGGAAACTCCGGCGTCGACAGACGGACAGCAGCTTCCTCAGCGCCGCGTCATCCAGCGCGGAAAACAGCGGCACGTGCCGCATCGCCTCAAGTGCATCGGGTTGTCGCGAGTCGCTCACCCCGTCCTTGTACCCGCAACGCCCCCCCGCGTCCAGCAGCGCGCCATTTCGCAACCGCCTCCATTTCGCCCCCGGTGAATACACCCCGGGGCCCGACACGCCTCCGCGCAGTTCGCCCAACCGTTGCCCCGCGCCGCCGCCGCGCGTTAGCATGGCCCCTGTCGAAGCGTTACAGGACCCGCACCGTCGCTGCCGGCGACTCACAGGAGACAACCCATGCACACGCTGACCCGTCGATCGTTCCTGACCGCTTCTGCGGGCCTCGCGGCGACGGGCCTGGCCCTGCCCGCAGTCGGCGTCGAGCCGTTCAAGAGGCCGAACAAGCCCCTGCTGAAGCTGAGCCTCGCCGCCTACTCGATGAAGCGTTTTCTGGCGGCCAAGCCCGGCTCGCCCGGGGCGATGGACATGGGCGACTTCATCGACTACTGCGCGAAGCTGCGCCTCGACGGGGCGGAACTGACGTCGTACTGGTTCCCCAAAACCGTCACGGGCGAGTACCTCGCCGGCCTCAAGCGTCGCGCGCATCTGGCGGGGATGGCCATCTCCGGCGGGGCCATCGCCAACAAGTTCACACTCCCCCCGGGCAAGGCGCTGGAGGCCCAGCATGCCCACGTCTGCAAGTGGGTGGACCACTACGCGGCCCTGGGCGCGCCCGTGATTCGCGTCTTTGCGGGCAGGCCGCCGAAAGGCATGGACGAGGCGACGGCGCTGAAGCACTGCATCGCCAACCTCCAGACCGCCTGCGAGTACGCGGCCAAGCGCGGGGTAATGCTGGGCATCGAGAACCACGACTTCTCGGCCGACGTCGATCGCATGCTCAAGATCGTTCGCGGCGTGGACAGCCCCTTTTTCGGCGTGACGTTCGACTCGGGCAACTTCCACAGCGCCGACCCCTACGCGGACCTGGCGAAGATCGCCCCCTATGCCGTCAACGCCCAGATCAAGGTCCACATGCGCCCGGCGGGCAAGCCTTCCGTCGAGGCCGACTTCAAACGCATCATCGCCATCCTCCGCCAGGCCAACTACAGCGGCTACATCACGCTCGAGTACGAGGCCCGCGACGATCCCTACGCGAAAGTCCCGAAGTACCTCGACAAGCTCCGCGCCTGCATCGCGGGATGACGGCCGCGGGTTGATCAGATGTGGCGGTTCAGCGTGTACCGCGCGCTGCAACTGGGGCAGATCAGGTCCAGGCGCAGCGAGTCGGTCTGGCCCTCGCGAACGAACGCCACGTGGAACCCGTCGGTGTATCCGCACTGCGGGCAGATGTGCAGATCGTCGGTCACCTCGATCGGCACGGAGATCCTCTCGTCAGCAGTCATTCGGTATCTCCTGTCATCGCCGGGACGGGCCGGCTGTTCTTGAAGCGTCTCATTATACCGCGCCGCTCCCGACCGAAGCGCCTCGCGGACCGAATCGCTGGGCCCTATAATCGTCGAGGAATCACGTAGTCCGTAAACAGGAGCACCGTCATGGGC
This sequence comes from uncultured Planctomycetaceae bacterium, assembly GCA_964625865.1. Lineage (GTDB taxonomy): Bacteria > Planctomycetota > Phycisphaerae > SM23-33 > SM23-33 > CAZVEV01. The sequence goes on from CAZVEV010000444.1 coordinate 2,475, forward strand.
ATCGATCGGCGTGGATTCTTGGCTTCCTCGATTGCGGGGACTGTGGGGGCGGTGATGTCGACGGGACCGGCGCGAGCCGCGGAAACGCCTGCGGCCCCGGCTGCAGCAACGTCCGGCGGGTGGCGGGGCAATCCCATTGCGGTCTCGACGTACTCGTTCTGGCGGTACCGGGCCGCCTCGAGGCTGAAGATCGAGGACTGCATCGCCCTGGCGGGCAAGATGGGGTTCGACGCGGTGGAGATCCTCGAGAAGCAGATGCACCGCACGGACAACGCGTATCTGCAGACGCTCAAGCGCCAGGCCCTGACGGCGGGGCTGGACCTGTGCGGCATGTCGACGCACCAGGACTTCGTCTCGCCCAGCGCCGACGATCGCAAGGCCAACGTCAAGCGAACCATCGCGAGCATCGAGCTGGCCTACAAGCTCGGGATCCCGACGATTCGCGTCAACACCGGGCGCTGGGGCACGAGCAGGAACTTCAACGAGCTGATGCGGAACCGCGGCGTCGAGCCCCCCCTGCCCGGCTACACCGACGACGACGCCTACCCGTGGGTCATCGAGTCCCTCCGCGCCTGCCTCCCGGCAGCCGAGCGGTGCGGGGTGATGCTCGGGTTGGAGAACCACTGGGGCCTGGGCCTGACGCCCGAGGGCGTCCTTCGCATCGTCGAGGCGGTCAAGTCGCCGTGGCTTCAGGTAACGATGGACACGGGCAACTTCCTGGAAGACCCGTACGCCCGGCTGACCAAGCTGGCGCCGCGGACGGTCTTCGTCCAGGCCAAGACCTACTACGGCGGGGGCACGTGGTACACGCTGAAGCTCGACTACGACCGGATCGCCGCCATCCTGCGAAAGGTCAACTACCGCGGGTACATCTCCCTGGAATACGAGGGCCGCGAGGCGGCCAAGACCGCGATCCCCAAGAGCCTCGCCATGCTCCGCAAGGCGTTCGCCCCCGGGGCGTAGCGTCGCTGAGAATCCCAAAAACCGCCCCTCTGTCCTGACCGGTCCGGAGGTCTACACAGCTTTACACTTTGCGGCGTGGTTCAAAAGGGCCTGATTTAGGGTAACACTTTGGAGGGATTGTCTG
>CAZVEV010000445.1:0-3558 GCA_964625865.1 uncultured Planctomycetaceae bacterium
CAGGTGACCAACATGCTTGGCGGCCAGCACCTCGGGGCAAGCGCGGCGATATCGGAAGAGGCCGACCAGATCTGCACCGAGGTCCGCCACCTCCTCGCACAGGTCCGGCAACTGGGCGACGGCGATGTCGCCGTGGGGACGGTGCGCGCGTTCGAAGCCGGCATGCTGGACGTACCGTTCGCGCCCTCCGTCTTCAACCAGGGCAAGCTCCTGCCGTGCCGCGACAACCAGGGGCGGATCCGGGTCCTGGACTGGGGCAACGTCCCGATGGATGACGACGTCATGGCGCAGCACCACGACGCCCTGGCGGAACGGGCAAGACTGGAAGGGCGTCAGCCCTGCTTCCAGATGGTCATTGACGACATCTATGCCATCAGCAAGGGCAGACTGGTTGGGAGGCCAAAATGAAGATCAAGGATGCCGTGTTCGCGGCAGGCAAGAGCTCGTTCTTCTTCGACGACCAGGCGGCGATCAAGCGGCGGAGCGACGCACGACGGCTTCGTGTACAGGGGCGCCCCGGTCACCGAGGGTTTCGGCTCGATTCGACAGGCGGGAGAATGCGTCAGCGTCGTCCTGATTCTCGAGGACGGGCGCGCGGCCGTGGGCGATTGCGCGGCGGTACAGTACTCGGGAGCAGGGGGACGGGGTCCGCTGTTCCTCGCCGAGACCTATTTGCCGATCCTCGAGCGCGACATCCGTCCGTTGCTGCAGGGGCGCCCACTGGATGGGTTCAGGGCGCTCGCCACGTTCTTCGACACGCTGACCGTAGGCGGCCGCCCGTTGCACACGGCCGCGCGCTACGGCCTGACCCAGGCCCTCCTCCAGGCCCAGGCCCTTGCCGACGGCGTGCTCATGACCGAGGTCGTCGCGCGCGAGTGGGATCTGCCGATCGTGACGGAACCCGTACCGCTTTTCGGACAGACCGGCGACGACCGTTACGCCGGCGCCGACAAGATGATCCTCAAGGGTGTCGACGTCCTGCCGCACGGGCTGATCAACAACATCCCTGAGAAACTGGGACGGGACGGCGAGAAACTGAAGGAGTACGTCGCCTGGCTGGCGCGGCGCGTTACGGAGTTGCGCGCGTCTGCCGACTACCGCCCCACGCTGCACGTCGACGTGTACGGCACGCTCGGCATGATTTTCGACTATCGGACCGACGCAATCTGCGACTACCTCGCGGGGCTCGAAGACGACGCGCAAGGGCTCCGGCTCTACATCGAGGGACCGGTCGACGTGGGCGAACGCGGTCGCCAGATCGAGGCCCTGCACGCCATCCGCGATGGACTGGAAACGCGGTCGTGTGGCATCAGGATCGTGGCGGACGAGTGGTGCAACACGCTGGAGGATGTGCAGGCCTTCGCCGATGCCGGGTGCTGCCACATGGCCCAAATCAAGACCCCCGACCTGGGCGGCATTCACAACGTGGTCGACAGCGTTCTCTACTGTCGGGGAACCGGCATGGAGAGCTACCAGGGGGGCACGTGCAACGAAACCGATGTCTCGGCGCGCATCTGCACCCACCTGGCGCTGGCGTCCAGGCCAGAGCGATTGCTGATCAAGCCAGGCATGGGGTTCGACGAGGGATGCTGCATCGTATATAACGAGATGCAGCGTACGCTGGCCCTGCTGCGCAGACGCCACGGAGCAGATGAGAAGGAGCAACCCTCTGTATGACGGATGCCGCACACAACGAGTTCCGCATTCTGTCGCCGACGGCCATTCTCGGGTACGGCTTCCCGGTGTCGAGCTTCGACGAGGGGTTGGCTCGCGGCCCGCACCTGATCGCGGTCGACGCGGGCAGCACGGATCCCGGCCCCTTCTACCTGGGCTCGGGCAAGAGCTTCACGGACCGCCGCGCCGTGAAGCGGGACTTGCGTCACATCCTGACCGCCGGCGTGCGCGGCGGCATTCCCGTGGCCATCGGCAGCGCGGGCGGGGCCGGCGCCGCCCCCCACCTGGCGTGGTGCCGGGCCATCGTCGAAGAAATCGCCCGCGAAGAGGGGCTCGCCTTCAACCTGGCCGTGATACCGGCGGATGTGCCGGTCGCAACCGTAACGGCAGCCCTCGAAGCCGGGGAACTCACACCGCTGGAAGGAGCCCCCGAGGCAACGGCAGAGACGATCGCCGCATGTCCTCACATCGTGGCGCAGATGGGCGTGGAGCCCTTCATCGAGGCGTTTCGCGGCGGCGCCGACGTCGTGCTTGCGGGACGGGCCTACGATCCGGCCGTGTTCGCGGCCCTGCCCCTCATGCAAGGCTACGACGCAGGGCCGGCCCTGCACATGGGCAAAATCCTCGAGTGCGCAGCGATCGCCGCGGACCCCGGATCGGGGGCCGATGCCGTCCTGGGAACGCTCGTCGCGGATGGTTTCGAGCTCGAGGCGCTGGGCGGACAACGCCGGTTCACGCGCCGCTCAACCGTGGCCCACTCCCTCTACGAGAAGTCCGACCCCACGCACCTCCCGGGCCCCGGCGGGGCGCTCGACCTTTCGAACTGCAGCTTCGAGGAGGTTGCCGGCAGCCGCGTACGCGTGCGCGGCTCACGCTTCGTCCGGGATGCCACACCCGGGGTGAAGCTCGAAGGCGCGCGACGCATTGGCTTCCGGACGGTGAGTATCGCCGGCTCGCGCGATCCGGTCATGATCCGCAGCATCCGTACAATCCTCGGCGAGGTGCGCGAGCGTGTGGAGCATGCCCTGCTGGAGGACGGCGTCGACGGCAATCTGCACATCCACGTATACGGAAGCGACGGTGTCATGGGCAGCCTGGAACCGGACCCGACCCCGCGCGGACACGAGATCGGCATTCTGCTCGAGGCGATTGGCGCGACCCAGGCGGACGCAGACACGGTCTGCTCGGTTGCCAGGTCGACGCTGCTTCACTACGGCTACGCGAACCGCATCTCGACGGCCGGCAACCTGGCCTTCCCCCTCAGCCCCTCCGACATCCAGGCCGGGCCTGCGTACGCTTTCGTTCTCTACCACCTGGTCCCCGCCGAACGCCTGACGTTTGTACCCGAATGGCGCCGCATCACGGGAGACACGCCATGACGAGCATTCTCGACATCGCCCGGGTCGTTCGCAGCAAGAATGCGGGCCCCTTCGAACTGACGCTCGACATCATCTTCGACGATGCCGAAACGTACGAACGCGTCAAGGCAAGCGGCCAGGTCGACGCCGCGGCCGTAGCGCGCCTGTACGCCATCGACGCAAGCGAGATCCGACGGGTCATTTACTTCGACCCGGCCCTGGCCATCAAGGTAGTCCTGCCCCGGCGGGTGGCGTCCGGTCTGCCCGGGGACACCGACGTGTACGGCGCCCAGCAGCACGCACCGCTGCTCGAACTGGAGATCAGCCTGTGAACCCCAACCCGACCAGCCCATTCGCAGCCGCCAAGACGCCCGTCAAGGAGAACCTGATCTACTCGGCCTATTACGCGCCGCGCGGCCGCCAGCGGCTCTACATCCTGGGCCGGGAACTCTCCGAGCGCTACCTCTACCCGTCCGACCTGCTGATCGGAATCCTCGGCTCCGAGGGCGCCGGTAAGTCCACGCTG
>CAZVEV010000446.1:0-3552 GCA_964625865.1 uncultured Planctomycetaceae bacterium
GGTAGAACCACCCCTCCGAGCGATCGATCAGGTACTTGCCGCACTTGCTGAAGGCCAACATCATCGTGTCGCCGAACGTGATCGGTTTGCCGATGCCCCAGAAGATCTGCACCTTGCCGCCGAACGTGTTCGTCCGGTCGACGGCGGTCATCCGCATGGGCAGACGGAAGCGATCCTTCGACCAAGTCCGCCCATTGTCATCCGAATACTTGTAAACGAACCAACCCACGCAATCGCTGCGCCCGGGGCACTGAAAGTTGTCGCCGTTGTAGTCATAGAACGCGTAAACCCGGCCGCTTCGAGCGACGACCGGGAGGGAATATACGGCCGGGGGACCGTCAGACAGCTCCAACTCGACCAGCTTCGACCAGGTGCGGCCCTGGTCTTCGCTGATGGTGGAGACCACGTGCGAGTTGGCCGCCCCCTCGTGTCCTCCGGCCGTGGTCAGAAGGCAGAGCCAGTTGCCGTCATTGGTGATCACCACGTAGGGCTGATCGCAGTAGCCCTCGTCGGGAATGCGATACCCCGTACGGACATCACGTGGGTCGCAGGCCGAAAGAGGTTCCATGCCGGGGCACAGCCGCTGAATATCGGGTTCCGTCAAGGCTCGGTCGTAGATGCGCACGTCGTCGATCGCTCCAAGAAAATAGCGATCATACCCCTGGTCCGCAGATTCCCGCCCCACAACTTGGGACACGAGCTTAATCTCCGGCAGTTCGCCAGCGAAGTCCATCGCGTCTTCTTCTTGTCCGTTCAAAAAGAGCCGGATCGCCCTTCCTTGGCGATCGGCTACGACGGCCACATGATACCAGACGCCGTTTTTCAACTGTCCACTGCGCATCCGACCGCGACTCGCCTCGCCCAGATGCCAATAGACATCGACCCGGCCGCCGCGCGCGCCGATATGGAAGACGCCCTCTTCCCAGCCGTCGCTGGTGACCAGCCCCTGCCAGTCGTCCGTCTTGTCAACGTCTTCACCCTTCATCCAGAATGCGATGGTCACGGCGTCGAACTGACCCAAGTCGCCCAGCGCCACGTAGTCGTCCTGACCGTCAAGGGCCAAGGCACCGTCCTTGGCTCCCACCACGGGAGTGGCCCCGTGGACGGCACCGGGCTGTCCGTTGGCGGCGGCGTTGGAAGTCGTCTGGCCGTCGAGCCGGTCGAAGGTCCAATGGCCGATCGGTTCTTCGGCTGCCATCAGTGCGGAGCCGAGAAGCCCCATCAAACACAAACAGCATTGTCCCATCAGCATCGTCGTAGCATGCATGGCATCACCTTTCGTTAGCTTGTGTCGATCTTCGATCGTCGCCTTGACCCAATTCAGCCGCATCAGCCGCCGAAACCACACTCGTTCGAGTTCTTCCACCAGCCCTGGAAACCAGCCGCAGGATCACAACAAAGGGGACGGGGGTCATTTATGCAAAGCACCCGAAGGACCGTACCGGCAAATGACCCCCGTTCTCTTTTTCCTCGTTCAGGATCCGCTGGATCCTGCCGCCGCCTCTAGGATGAACGTCTCATCCGGCGCAAGTTCCAATATCACCGCACCTCCCTTTCCGAGTACAGGCTCCTTCACCTCCTGGCGATTGTTCATCCACGCACGCCACCCGGCCCGAACAGGATAGCTGGCCGGGTCAAAAACTAGCCTTTGGGCTTCTCCTGTCGCATTGCTGAAGAAGAGGGCGATGCCGTTATCGGGATTTCGCCAGGCTGAGGCCATGATTCGGCCGCTCTCGGCGGACACCTTCGGCGCATGGAGCATCATGCCGAGGTTCAGGTAGTCCAGCCAGGCCGCACGCACGCCAAACCACTGACGCATCATCACGAGTGCCGGCTGATCGGCTGGATCGTTCGGGTCACGCAAAACAGCATCCAGATCGACGCCCGGCAACGAGACCGGCGCCTGTAAACCCGGCATCCGGCCGCTATGAAAATCATGGGCGAGCTCCTCCCGAAGCCTTGCCATATCCGGGTTCTTCCATCCATAGATATTGTGAGACTCAAACATGATGTACGGATGGTAGAGGTAAGACAACAGGCGTATGTCCCAGTCCACCAGCGATGCATTGACCAGTCCAATGAGAGGTTCGCTGAGCCACTCGTGGGAAAGGAACGGCCGCTCGACGCCCGCATTCTTGTAGAGCTGGTTAATGCGGTGCAGAACCTCTTCGTGGCTGCGAACGTACCAATTGCCTCCCCGGAGCGGATGTCCGTGGTTTGGCGCGTCGCAGCGTGAGGCATTGTTGGGGTTGTAGCCGAGCTGATCGATGTAGTTGCCGATGAGGCCGTACGCGGGACAAGGGGCCACAGATTCCACCAGCTTGTCTTGCCAGTATGACGTGCCCATGCACATCTCGACGAGAGGGTATTTCTTCAACCGCGGATGGGTCAGCACGCCGTAAGCGTCCTTGCCCACGCCCTTGGTAACGCTGCCGGGCGTGCCGGCCGGAACATACCGGGAGCGAAAGCCCGCCCCGCCCCAGCATGACCCCCCTTTGTACAGTTTCCCGTTCCACCGCGCGGCGTAGGGCTTCGCCTCGTCGTAGCCGGTGAGGCCCTCTGTGTACTTGTGTGAGTTGCGGTATTCAAAGACGTAGTAACCGTGCTCTCGCATTAGAGGAAGCTGACGCAGCTTCAGTTGAAGAAGCCAGTTTTCGGGCTTGCCCGCGGGCATGACAGAGTGATCATGGACGCCCGGGTAGAGGGCATGGACGCCGATGGGGCCTTTGATCCCGAAGACTTCCCGCAGGCGGGGCGCAAGCTCCTCTAACGGCACGGGGAAATCAACGATACCGTAGAACGAGGCTGTGCTCTGTCTGGCCCATTTCGGGCCGATCTGGGCGAGGGTGCCGCGCTGGCACCAGGGGGCGTCGTTGTGGGCCCAGTTGCGATAGTAGTCGGCCCCGTCCTGCCAATCGCCCTCAAAAGCCGCAAGGACCACCGGGTAGGGCAGCGCGACCTCTTTGCGCGGCTCCTGGGGATCCGGCTGGTGAAACGTGAAGGTCACTGCCCTGTCGTCCCAAAGCAGCGTCTTGGTATAGCCCTGCCCGTCATGAGCTCCAACGTAAAGCCCGTCGCCTCCGGCCCCCCAGGCCGCAAAGAACTGGACCGCTGCACGATACCCAGGATACAGTCCGCCGCATTGTCTGTCCGCACTGCGAAAAACATCACGCCCAAACCACGGAGAGGTCACTTTTGTGATATCTTGGCTGGCCCGCAGTATGGGAAACTGAATGTCTTTGACGCGGAGACCGTCGGGATCAGTCGATTGTGCCGACCACTGGGCAGAGACACCCTGGGCGTCGGGAAGCGCTCCGAGGCCGACGCGCACGGTAAGCTTCAACGCCTTGAAGCGCCAGACCAGGACGGCCCCACGCTGGTTTCCCTGTATGCTAAACGAGTCGGCCTGGGAGCTTCGCACGGTACCGTCGGTCAGCTCGATGACCCAGAGGTCCCCCTCGGGCGCCAACAGATTCGCGCCCTCCTCCCCGCGCGTAATCGACACCAGCGCCCCCTTACCCGCCGAAGAACACCGCACCAGACTCTCCCCGT
>CAZVEV010000447.1:0-3490 GCA_964625865.1 uncultured Planctomycetaceae bacterium
GAACCTTGAACCTCTGAACAGTGAACCTTGAACCCTTTCAGCGGAGCTGGCTAGACCTTGTCCCAAGACCTGCAAACGCCCGATCGCGGCTCGTACGAGGGGGAGATGAAGGCAACCTTCCATGCTCTCCGCAAAGGCCCGCACCTCGTCGAGTCCGACCCCGCCTTCAAGTACGACGGCGAGCTGGCCATCTGGCTTCACGACTATCTGCAACACCACCCCGACGAGACCGAAGAGCTGAGGAAACGCATCCGGGAGCGGCGGGTGCAATGGGGGGCGGGGTACACGCAACCCTACACCTCGCTGGTCACCGGCGAGCAGTTGGCGCGGCTGATGTACCTCGGGCGGCGGTGGTACAAGAAGGAGTTCGGTGCCGACACCACGCTCTGGTACAACACCGACGTTCCGGGTATGACCGCGCAGATGCCGCAGGTGCTTGCCAAGGCCGGCGTCGACAACGCCTACATGAGCCGGAGCTGGAACATCGAGGGCGTCCGTACGGATTTCCTGAACTGGTCGGCGCCCGACGGCAGCAGCGTGTTCTGCTTTATGATGAATCACTACGCCGACTACATCGACTGGCGGCCGGGAACACCGCGCATTGCCAACGACCCTGAACGGATGACCAAGTGGATCACCGAACAGGAAACCGAATACAGGGAACGGAAGATCCCGCCGGTCCTGCCCCACCTAATCTCCAAGGACTGTGTCGCCCCGCAAGACCTGCGTAAGCTCATGGACGATTGGAATCGACACGCTGCCGACAACGGTCTGCCGTCGATGGAGTATGACTCGATCTCCGACATGATGGACCGGGTGAAATCCGCGCCGGGCGCCGACTTCAAAACGCTCGCCGGCGAGTGGCCCAACAAGTGGATCTACGAGGGGGCGCCGGCCAACTACAAGATGTTTACCGACCAGCGTGCCGCCTCCCGGCTACTGTGCGCTGCCGAAGCGTTCGGCGCCTTCCGGGCGCTGATCGAGGGGGCGTGGGACAACTACCCCACCGAGAAACTGTTCGAGGGCTGGAAGGCGGTGAACCTTGCCTGTCACGGGATGGCGCCAGACAAGTGCGTCGACAATTTCCTGAGGAAGTACGCCGGGGCGAGGGCGAGCGGACAGGAGATGCTTGACGCGGCGCTGACCGCGATCGGCGCGCGCGTCAAGACGACGGACGAACGTGGCATGACACCCGTGGTCGTGTTTAACAACCTGTCGTGGGAGCGAACGGACCTGGTACGGATGCCGTTGCCAGGAGACTGGGCTGGCTGCCGCGTTCTCGGTGGAGACAACGAGGAAGTCCCGTGTCAGGTCGCGGATAGCGAAGTCGTGTTCCTCGCCACGGCGATTCCGTCCCTCGGGTATTCCACCTTCTATCTCCGCGAAGCCGCGAGAACTCCTCCCCTTCCCGACCGGCCCTGGAACCAACCCTTCGAGAACGAGTTCTTCCGCGTCACACCCGGCAAGCAGGGGATCGTCTCTATTTTCGACAGGGAACTCAAACGCGAGCTGTTGAAGACCGACAAGTTCGAGATGGCCCAGTGGTTGGACTTCGCTTACAAGGGACAGGGAGCCGGGGAGCATGTGCATATCCGGCTGCCCGACGAGGCGCCGCTTGAGAAGCTTGGCGTCTTCAACACCACGTGGACCTGCAACGAGAGCGGCCCCCTCTTTACCTCGTTCCGATCAAGAGAGGTGCAGACCGCGCGAGGCAAGGTCTCTTTCGAACTCAAACTGTACCATCCGTTGAAGCGCATCGACCTGGCCTGCACGATGCGGGATTGCGATGAGCAGGAAGCTCGCCAGATGCGCCTGGCGTTTCCGCTGAACGCCGACTTCGAGCACGTTGCCTACGAGGCGCCGTTCGGCAAGGTGGAGGTCGGCAAGGACGACGTGCAGCGGCAACTCGCCTTCCAGGTAAAAAGGACCAAAGAAGAAATCCAAGCCTACGAGAGTCTGCGCGGAACGGATCTGGAGAAGTGGAAACGGTTGCGGCGCAGTTTCTATGCGAAGACCCCGGTGCGCCCCCGCGAGATCCAGAACTGGATCCACGCCGGCGACGGCGAGGCGGGGATCACCATCGCGTCCTCGGTCATCGCCTGGGACTATCTCGACGCAAGCGCGCAGCCGGTAACATATCCCGTATTGCAGCCCGTGCTGCTCTGTTCGGCGTACAGTTGCAGCCGCTGGAAACACTGCTGGACCCAACCCGGCGATCACACGTTCACCTTTTCTACTTTCTCTCACGCCGGTGACTGGCGGAACGGGTACCGCCGCGGGGTCGCGGCCAACAACCCGCTGATCCCGGTGGTCGTCAAGGCCAACCCCGCCGGGACGCTGCCGCCGTTCAAGTCCTTCCTGGACTGTTCGGCGGACAACATCATTGTCACGGCCGTCAAGAAGGCCGAAGACAGCGAAAATGTTGTCGTCCGGTTCTACGAGGCGGAAGGCGAGGCGAACACCCGCGCCAGGATCCGCCTGGATGCCCCCATCAAGGGCGCCCGCCGCGTGAACCTGATCGAGGAGGACGCGGGCGAGCTCAAGTACGACGAGTCGAGTATCGGGATAGGCGTCGGGCCGTGGTCCATCGAAACGGTGCGATTGCGAGTCAACCCGTAGGCCGGGTCTGCCATCTGCGGCGGCCGCTCCGGCTGACGGGTGTCTGTGCGCGCAGCCATCCGGCAATGTGCTTCCCGCCTCTGTGTGATGGCCCGGTGATACCTGGAGCGCCAGGAAATTGTTCCGAAACCATGTCCACGATCCGGACAATTCGGATGTCAGTTAGTATATGGATGAGTCACAGGCAAAGCGGGATCGCGTTCTGAGAGAGGCGTTCGGGTGCCGCGTCGAACTCTTGGCGTATGCCCGGGCGGTTCTTGGGAACTATGCCCTGGCGGAAGATGCGGTGCAGGAAGCGATGCTCGTCGTGGTCAGGAAATTCGATCAGTTTCAGGAAGGCTCGTCGATGCTGGCCTGGTGTCGGGCCATTGTTCGGCTCGAGGTCCTGCGGATGAAACAGCAGTGGCAGAAGGACCGGACGCTGGCAGATCGCCTGTTGGATGACGCGATCGACACGGCGTTTGACGAGTTTCAGTTGGCCCGGCAACGCGAGGATGCGGACTCCTGGCGGCGCGCTCTAGCACGGTGTCTCAAGCGGGTGCCGGAGCGCGGACGCCGCGTCCTCAAGGCGAGGTTCGTCGAGGAACTGAGTTACCGGCAGATTGGCGAGCGCGTGGGGATGACGCTCGAGGCCGTACGCAAAGCGCTCTTTCGGTTCAAGAAACAGGTGCGCTTGTGCGTAGAAACCAGCTTGGAAGGTGCGCCATGAATGAACAAGCCGATTGGGACGAACTGATCGACCGCCATCTGCGCGGCGAACTGAACGAATCCGAAAAGGAACAACTGGCAGAACGGCTGGACAGCGAGGCGTCGGCGCGGGAGGACTTTGTCGAGCAGGTGCGGTGGGACACGCGATTTGCGGAAGTGTTAC
>CAZVEV010000448.1:0-3479 GCA_964625865.1 uncultured Planctomycetaceae bacterium
ACAAGGCAATGGTTCTCTCATAACAACTGGATCAGAGAACCGGGGCAAGCCAGTGGTGCAGCCGTCGATAGACCATCGATCGGACGGTAACGCCCGGGGGAAAGGTCCGTTCGCGCCACGTGTGGCCGAGTTGGCGGCAGATGACATTGATCTGGTCATCGGTGAGCAGTTCGCCAAGTGCGGCGATCTGAATGCCACGTGAGAATTGGTCGTGCGATTTGCCGGCGGGGTCGATACCATACATGTCAGGCCTCCTTGCCTTTGGGTAATGGATCGTTATCACCCATCTCATCGTCAAGAGAGGCCTGCTTTTATGACATGATTCACCTTAACCTCGGGCCATTATATGGTGTCCCCCGAATTCCCTACGGAGTCTTTCATCCGTGAGTCGCCCTTGATCCATGTTCGTTTCTCATATTGTATCCGGGAACATCATACGGTCTTCTACGTTTGCATCTTCGAGAATCCCGGAGGCTATTCCGCCAGTGAAAGGGACAGGTCCCGTGCGGCCTGGTACGAGACTATCGCCCCGGACTCGGTGGTGTTCCATGCGGTCTCCTGGTGTGATCTGTCTGAAATGTCCTTTGCACTCAAGCTTCCAAGTTGGTCGGCTACGCATTGCAGGACCTTCGCTTCATGTTGAGAGACATCCAGCTTCACCAAGTCAGCCTTCGGCCCCGGACGATAGCGGTAACCGGTATGTCCGTTGGGGAACTCCACCTCCTGACACACGAGAACCTGTTCGTCTTCCATCCATCCCAACAGCTTGCCGTAGTCCGTCGGCACGAAGCCCAGAGGCGCCTTTCGATAAGCCGTCCCGGTCAGGGATACGGTGGTCGTCTTGAAATTCAGGAAGTCCGCATAGAACAGGAGCTTGTTGATAGGCGTTTTGAAAACGCCTCCCAGGCGCTCGCAGAACCAGACGACGACAGAGGCGAACCGGACCGGGTCGAACCTGCGATATCCCGTCCGGTCGGAGACCTCATCGGCCGCCTGAACCCAGCCGCCCTGGCCGATCTGGTCCAGCCAGATGCCCTCTCGTTCAGTCTTCCCGTCCAGCGCGTTCTTCGCACGTTTCCGCTGCCATTCGGACAGCAGATGCCCCCGCCTCTCGAGAAGCCCCCTTACGAAACCCGGTTCCTCGCAGGCGCGGATCGCGGCATCGTGGGGTTGGTCCTGCAGGCCGCCTTTCTCGTAGCGATTGATCGTTGCTTCGCTCATCCCGAGCAGAACCGCGATTGACCTCTGACTCAATCGATACCGCTTGCGGATCTCCTTGATCCGCTCGGGAGTGAGCAGGTCCTCCTGCTTGCGATACTCGCTGTAGACGAGGTCGAGGGTCTCCTGATCCGACTCGTCCGATCCGAGGCTCTGGCCGCACTTCGAGCAGAGCTCGGTCCGGACCCGCACGCTGATAGCCCGGCTGCGGACCGTGTAGGTCTGCTCCTGCTCGACGACCTTTGTCGCGTGGTATTCCTCGCAATTCGGGCAAAACTCTTCGTGTGTCATGATCTATCTCCCCGCAAGGGGTATCTCATCTTGTGTTCGGCCGGATGAAACGACCAGACCAGCGCACGGTATACGTTCTTGTGTCTCGGATCCTGAACTATACGGAGTTTGATGTAGACCGTCGTATCCCACATCTCCCTGCCGAACACCCAGACCTCCTTGGTGTCGTCGGTGTCGTCCGGACTCGGTCCGGAAACGTAGTCCGTCGGCTCAAGGCCCAACAGCGCTTCGGTACGTTCGTCCGGCGTGATTCCCAGGTCGATGAGTGCTTGCGTGTTCTTCTCCCTGTCCTTGACGCGCAACCGGTCCAACATGATGCAGCCCTTTAACAGGCACAGGAAGTCGACGACATCATCGCGTGAAGCCATCGGCTTACCTCATCATCGGCAGAATACTATCATATAATAGTGTTCTTGGCAAGAAAAAACCACTTCCGTGGATCGTTCTCTGGGCTGGAATGCTCATAACATACTTCTCTGAAAGAGCTAAAGATTCTCTAGTCGGAAGGCGTCAAACGGCTCTCCTTGCCGGACACTTCCTTAATCCGCACATTGCGGTACCAGATGAATTTGGCTTCGTCCTGGAAGCCGATGTAGCCGGTCAGGGGGCGGTCTTTTCGGCTGGTTTTGCTTAGGTCGATGTCGATGATCTGCTCGCCGTTGAGGATGACTTGCAGGTGCGTTCCGATAACGGAGATTCGGTAGCGGTTCCACTGCCCGGCCGGTTTGACCATGTTCTTTGAGGCGCCAACCGTTTGGATCACGCCGCCGCAGTCGTGGTGGCCGACGTTCTTCTTGCCGTGCGTGTCGAGGATCTGGACCTCGAAGCCGGTGTTGACCTGGCTCTTGCGGTCGTCGACCCGCAGGAAGACGCCGGAGTTGCCCCTGGCCTTGAACTTGAACTCCAGGTCGATGATGAAGTCTTTGTACTTGCGGACCGTCGTCAGGTACGCGTCGTAGCGCTTCCACCCGTGCTCGCCGGGACGGGGCACGAGGGTCACGATGTTGCCCGGCTTGACCAGCCAGTTGCCCGTGGTCTGCCATCCCGTCAGGTCCTTGCCGTTGAACATCGCCTGGAAACCCTCGTCGTCGCCGGCGGAGACCTCAAAGGCGGTCGGCTCGCGGATCTCGATGTCCTTGAACATGACCTCCATGTCCTGCCCGCCGTGCAGTTGCAGGGCGAAGTGGCCCCTGGTGCGGCCCTTGTCGTTGGTCAGTTGGGCAGTCACCGTGCCGTTGAGGCGCACCGTGACGTTCCTCCCGCACGCGGTAATGGACAACTGGTTCCACTCGCCCGGCTTGTAGATCGTCTTGATCGTCTCGGGCTTGGGGCGGACGGTCCAGCCTCGCCCGCCGGTTTCGTAGAGGCCGCAGACTTCCTTGGAGTTGTCGATCTCGGCCTGGAAGCCGTTGACACCGACGTTGCTCTTGACCTTCTCGCTGCGGAAGTAGAACCCGCTGTCGCCCTTGATGACGCGGAACGTGGCCCGGACGACGAAGTCCGAGTACTGCTTGTCGCTGACGAGCAGTCCGTGGCGGCGCTCGGACCGAACGCTCGTGCCGAGAATCGCGCCGTCTTTGACGGCCCACTTGCCCCCCGGCATGGCGTGCCAGCCTTCCAGCGTCTTGCCGTCGAACAGCGGGGTGAACTTCAACGACTCGGGGACCTTGGCGGGGGCGTTCTTGGCGGCCGAGGCGGGGCCGGCGATGACGACGAGTGCGACGAGAACCAGCGCGACGATAACATGACGATTCATGACGATGTCCTTTCTTCGTTCGATGAATGTGCGGGAGAAGTTATTGTCCGTCCTTCGCCCGCCAAACGCAACGGACAGTTGCCCCTTCAGGAACGACTGCATCCGACACCCGATCAGACAAACGGCCATGACAACAACGACAGCAGACGACAACGGCGCTAGCCCGAATATTTCATCACAAATAACAAGTTTATAATTGCGCGACGGCCTTAGC
>CAZVEV010000449.1:0-3454 GCA_964625865.1 uncultured Planctomycetaceae bacterium
GGGATCATGGCCTACCAGGAGCAGGTCATGCAGGTGCTCAACCGTCTGGGCAAGCTGCCCCTGAACCGCGCGCTGACGCTGATCAAGGCGATCTCGAAGAAGAAGGTCAAGACCATCGAGGGCGAGCGGCCTAACTTCATGGCCGGCGCGCAGGACAACGGTATCTCCGCCGACGAGGCGGACCAGTTGTTCGAGTTGATCCTGAAGTTCGCGGGGTACGGCTTCAACAAGGCCCACTCGACGCGATACGCGATCGTCGCCTACCAGACGGCCTACTTCAAGGTCTACCACCCGCGGGAGTTCCTCGCCGCCACGCTGACGTACGAAGCGTCGGACACCAAGAAGGTCGTCCAGTACATGGAAGAGGCCCGCCGCATGGGCATCACCATCGCCCCGCCGGACATCAACGCCTGCGGCAGCGATTTCGCCGTCGACGGCGACTGCGTGCGGTTCGGACTTGCCGCCGTCAAGGGCGTGGGCGTCAAGGCCGTCGAGGCGATCCTGCAGGCGCGGAAGGAGGTCGGCACGTTCAAGGACCTCTACGACTTCTGCGAGCACGTCGACCTGCGGGCGGTCAACCGCGCCACCGTCGAGGCCCTGATCAAGTGCGGGGCGTTCGACTCGCTCGGCGCACACCGCGGGGCCATGGTCGCCGCGCTGGACCGCGCGATCGACATCGGGCAGGCCGCCGCACGCGACCGGCGAAGCGGACAGATGAACTTCTTCAACATGCTCGGCGATCCAGCCGCCGACGAGCCGCCGGCCGCGCGATTCCCGGACGTCAGGCCGTGGTCCGAAGCGCAGCTCCTGGCCGCCGAGAAGGAGACCCTCGGCTTCTTCATCACGTCACACCCGCTGGTCAAGCACGCGACGGTTATCGACGCCCTGACCGGACCGGGCGAGTTCGCACTGGCCCGCGCGAACGACTTCAGCCACGACACACGAGTCGCCGTCGGATGCATGATCGCCTCGACGCGACACACCGTCACCCGCAAGAAGCAGGAGAAGATGGCAATCCTGGCCGTCGAGGACCTGACGGGCAAGTGCGAGGCCGTCGTGTTTCCCGACGCTTACCAGAAACTGGCCCCCCTGCCGCCGGACGAGTCGATCGTCTTCGTCGTCGGCTCGGTCGACCGGCGGCGCGAGGAGGCGTCGGTCATCGTCGACGAGATCATCCCCATCGCCCAGGCCGTCGAACAACTCACCGCGGGGGTGTATCTCGCCCTGCCCGGCCCCGGCGCACAGGACGAGACGCTCAAGCAGATCCAGGCCGTCCTGACCGCCCACAGCGGGCCCTGCCCCGTGTTCATCCAACTGCGCCCACTCAGCCACGGCGACGTGCTGGCCACCGTGCGCCTCTCGAAAGACTGGTCCGTCACCCCGTCGGCCGCCCTGCTGGACGACCTGACCGAAATCCTCGAAGAGGACAACGTCCGCCTCGTGCCCAAGCCGATCAAGCCCAAGCCCAAACGCAACGGCTGGAAAAACCGCCCCGCCCGAACCAACCGCCTGATCCCCGCCAACCAGACCGCCTCCCCCGCCGTGACCCGCTTCGACTAAGCACGATCACCCCCCCGCCAAAGCGCTCCCCGTCTGTGCATTGACTTCCACGAGGCGATGGCGTCTCCGTCGGGGCTTCGCCTTTCGGCGGTCTCCTTGTCCGGCGTTGCATCCGTGACGATCAGCGCTTTCTATTCCGTCGCAGGCGGCGTGTCCGGTGGCGTCTTGGCCGGCGGCGCCACCGGCGGCGTCTTGACCGGCGGCGGGGGAGGCGTCTTCCCGTTGGCCAGTTCCTTCAACTGGCTCACCAGTTTCTCCAGGTCCCCGCCCAGCGGGCCCAGGACGGCCTCCAGACCCTTGACGTCCGTGCCCTGGGTGTCGATGGCCTGCTTGAGTTGGGCCACCAGCGCCGCGACCTTGCCCTCGCCCGCGCTAAGCTTGGCCAGCGTGGCCTCGGCCCCCTTCAAGCGCACCGCCGCGGCCTGACACCGCGTCGACAACGCCGTGACGCCCTCCTTCAGCCGCGAGTTGGCCGACTCGGCTTTCGTACACCGGGCTTCGAGGGCCGTGTTGGCCTCCTTGGTCGTCGCCAGTTCACTCCGGGCCGACTTCAGTGACGACTCGCTGGTTGCCAACGCCCCCTTGGTCGTCTTCAGGTCCGCCTGCGCGGTCTCCAGCGTCTTGGTCGTCGTTGCGAGTTTCTCCTGCGCGGACTCCGCCGTCACCTTCGCTGCCGCAAGCTCCCGCCGCGTGGAGGCCAACTGCTCGACCACCTCGTCGTGAGTGGTCCGCAGCACGCATCCGCCGGCCATCATCGCCATCCAGGCCACCAACACACACGCAATCATCCTTCTCATCATTGTCGTACTCCCTGTGCAAAAGGTGTCGCCATTCACCGTTACCCTACACCTCTCCCGTCAGGCCCGCAACGGTCAATTACGCGCCGATGGACACCAACGATACTCACGCATGTACTGCCATCGACCCGGACGTGCCCGAAACTGGAGGAAATTCACACGGGTCCGCATTGAGACTCACGCACAACGGAGAAAAGGAACCGTCTGACGACGCCCCCCCAAAGCACCACGCACCCAACGCAAGGTGACCCCCGCGACAAGGCGACCAAAAGCCCGCGGGCTCCGCCCGTGGGATATCCTCAACCGAAGCTCCGGTCCCGCGAACAGGGCTTCAGGGAGCAGCTTCGCGCCCGGAACGATATTGAGGAGCGTTGTCCTCTTGAGACCCCACAGGCGGAGCCTGCGGGAGGGTTACCTGGTTCGATCGACCGCATCTCACGGCAGCGGTGCAAGTCCTATCGCCATGAGGCGGTCGGCCGGGAACACCTAACTCGGCGTGTCGTAGCGGATCACCTCAAAGCGGCCGTGCGTCCGGCGAGAGGCTTCGGCGTAGCCGGCGGAACCGTAGGGGCCGCGCGCAGCCAACTGCCCCACCGTCGTCTCAGGTCACAGACGAGATAGACCTAAATCACGGGCCCGCCCTTCCAGTGCATCCAGGGTCGCCCTGCCAAAGCTGCGACGCTGAAAAGCGGGCTCAACACGCATTCGCTTCAGCTCACCGGTGTCGCCCTCAGCGCGGCGTATCCCCCCTGTCGCGACGATAACGTCACCAAGAAGGGCGACAAGAAACTCGCCCTCCGCATTTAGGTAGTCACGCTCGACGTGTCGCACGTCGTCGTCCCGGGACCCGTACCCGCCGTGGGCGTCGACCGCGAGCAGTGCGCGAGTGTGAATATCCCAAGCCGCGTCGCGATCGTCAGGCACGTAGCGACATACTGCCGGACCACTCATATCGTCGTGACCTCAATTGGGGTCGCGGAGTGGGGCTTGGCATCCTTTCGCCCATTATTCCCAGGGCGGCGCTGCGCTCTGCCCTGGGCTTTCGACTGGTACGATCCGATTACATTGTTTACGGATCAGTCCATGGACATGGTTTA
>CAZVEV010000450.1:0-3448 GCA_964625865.1 uncultured Planctomycetaceae bacterium
GAACTCGGCGGGACCGACCAGACGTTCAACAACCTCGTCGGGCGCGACCTCCAGAAGGGGCACGGCCAGCCGCCGCAGATCGTCCTGGTCATGCCCATCCTCGTCGGCCTCGACGGCGTCGAGAAGATGAGCAAGTCCAAGGGCAACTACATCGGCGTGACGGACGAGCCGAACGACATGTTCGGCAAGGTCATGAGCATTCCCGACGCGCTGATGGACAACTACTTCACGCTGCTGACCGACCTGCCGCGAACTGAAATCGACAAGATGCTGAACCCGGACAAAATGCACCCGCGCGAGGCCAAGGCGGACTTGGGCAGGAGAATTGTCGCCCAGTACTACGGTACGCAGGCCGCCGAAGCTGCCGAGGCCGAGTTCATCCGCATCTTCGCCCAGAAGGACACCCCCACCGACATGCAGGAGATCCCGATCGCCGACGAGACGGTCAAGATCATCCCGCTGATCGTCGCCGCCGGTTTCGCCAAGTCCAACGGCGAGGCCCGCCGCCTGATCCAGCAGAACGCGGTGAGCATCGACGGCGAGAAGGTCACCGACATCGACGCCGACATCGCCGTTGCGGACGGCGCCGTGCTGAAGGTCGGCAAGCGACGCTTCGGACGAATCGGTCGGGCGTAGGCCGGCCGCATTGACTTGAGAGAGGACATCCCATGAGTCGTTTACGCGTGATGATGCGAACGGGGGCCACGATTCTTGCCGCGGGCGTTCTGTTTGCCATCGGCACTACGGGCCGGGCCGCCAAACCCGCCGTGCCGAAGAAGACCGACACCAAGGCCTTCTGGACCAGGCAGAAGTACACCGTCCGCACGATCGAAGGCTTCAGCGTTCACGTGAACCAGGACCTGCTGACGACGCACAAGACCCTCGGCGACAAGGCGCTGAAGCTGATGGCGACCAAGTTGTACGATGTCACGCGCGTCGTCCCGTCCAAGGCGCTCGCCGATTTGCGCAAGGTCCACATCTGGCTCGAAAGGGACAACCCCAAGGGCATGTGCGCGGTCTATCATCCCTCGCCGCGATGGCTGACCGCGCACGATCAGAACCCCGCCAAGGCACGTTGCGTCGAGATCGCCAACGCCTCCCGCTTCCTGACCTGGTCCATAGCCCAGCCGTCGGTGATGATTCACGAACTGGCCCACGCCTACCACCACCAGGTGCTCACCCACGCCAACAAGGACATCCAGGCCGCCTTCAAGCGGGCCGTCGCGTCCAAACGCTACGAGAAGGTTCTCTACGTCAACGGCCGCCAAAGGCGGGCCTACGCGCTGAACAACCAGATGGAGTACTTCGCCGAACTGACCGAGGCGTACTTCGGCGTCAACGACTTCTACCCGTTCGTCCGTGCCGAGATCGTCAAACACGACCCGCTGATGCTCAAGGTGCTCAAGAAGGCCTGGGGCGGATAGTCGATTTCGGATTGCGGATTGGCGATCGTGTGGGGTGGGTGCCATGGCTTGACGCGAAGCGGCAACCACGTTCTTCTCGTTCGAGGAAGCGTGGTTGCCGCTTCGCGTCAAGCCACGGCACCCGCGCGGGGCACACAAACAGACAGGGCGTGCAATCCGGTTGCACGCCCTGCGGTTTGATCGCGTCTTTGTCAGCGTCAGCGGGGGAGCGGCATACGGGCGAGCACGAAGTCTGCGGCGGCCAGGCCGCTTTCCTGGAGGTCCGCGAACTCGCTGTTTATCGACTCGTCGAGAGCGTTGTTGATCTCCCGCGCCGAGGCGACGGCAAGACCGGGGGAGCCGATCAGTCGTTCAACGACTTCCTTCTCGCCGGGCTTTATGGCGACAGGCGGGTTGTCCGGCGTCGGCACGGTCGTGGGATAGAGCTGCCAGATCGCCACCGCCACGAGAATCGCCGCCGCGGCCGCCGCCACGCCCAGGACCAGCCTCAGCCGGCGGGTCTGTGATCGCGGCATGGGCGTCGGCGGGGCGGCTTCGGCGCCGAGACCGCAGCGCAGGAGGATCCGCGCGTGCAGTTCGTCACTGACGTGCGGCGCCGCTTCGCGGGCCTCGGCGGCCAGCCCCGTCCCTATCGCCAGACAACTCTCGCGGTAGTCTCGGCAAGTCTCACAATGTTCGAGATGACCTACCACGCGAGGCGAGAGGGCCTGGCCGGAGTCCATCGAACGCGAAATCAGCCATCGATACATCGTGCAGAACATCATCCACCTCCCCGGACGGGGGTTGGGGCCAGCGTGGCCGCTCCGTCCGAGTCGCCGCCCGCCTGCGCCACCACCTCGCCAAACGGGCCCAACTTCTTGCCCAACGCCGTGCGCCCCCGGAACAGGAGCACCTTGACGTGGGTCAACGTCTTGTCCATCACCTGGGCGATGTCCTTGATCGACATCTCCTCGGCATACCTGAACCACAGGGCCGTGTACTGGTTGTCCGAGAGCACCTCGGCCGCCAGCGACCACAGCCTGTCCTTCTGCTCGCGCCGGCTCATGTCGGCCGACGGATCGTCACTGATGCTCCCGGCCTGGCCGAGCATCTCGTCGCCGGTCAGCACGGGCCTCTTCTTGCGGAAGTGGCTGCACGTCAGTCGCGAGGCGATGGTGAACAGCCACGTCGTGAACTTCCATCTCGCGTCGTACGACGCAATGTGCTGATACGCGCGGGCGAACGTCTCCTGGAGAAGGTCCTCGGCGTCCTGGACGTGTCGCGTCCGCCGCACCAGGAAGCCCATCAGGCGTCCTTCGTGGCGGCTGACCAGTTCGGCAAAGCAAGCCGTCGAGCCCGCCCCTGTTCCGCGGGCGAGCTCGTGGTCGGCAAGTTCTGCCGGGTCGCGATTGTCCAGGGGACCGACCATTGACCGTATGCTCCTACGGCGTGACCTCGATACTGATCTTCATCGCCTTGGCCGCCATCTGCTCGCCAATCTTGTCCAGGATCGTCTCAATGGCCATCTGGATGCCCACCCCCACGTTCTTGCCCTTCTGGTCGACTTCGATCGCCTGCAGCAGGGCCGCGACGTCTTTGTTGTTACCCGCCTTGAACGTCGCCATCGCAATCAGGCCGTTGAGCATCGTCTCGATGGTCTTGGCGTCCTCTTCGGTGGTCATGGTCGCGTTGACGGTGAAGTAGGCGTTCTTGCCCGCCTCGCCCGCTTCCATGCGCAGGTCCTGGACCTTGCCCATCATCGCGGCGCCCGGATTGCCCTTGGCCATCTTCAGCTTGTCGGCCGCGGCGATCTGCTCGTTGACGTCCACCGCGCCGACGATCATGAACGAGCCCTTGCTCGGCGTGAGCATCTCGCTGAGCGGGTTGGTCCGCGCCAGGGCCTTGGCCCTGCCGTCCAGCACGTCAATCGCCGCCTTGACCTTTGCCAGGGACCCGCCGGCAACGATCGTTGCGTTGTCGTAGAAGCACCCGTACTTGTCCTGGGCCACGCCCGCGCGGTCCTTGCCCGCGAACGTGTAGATCAC
>CAZVEV010000451.1:0-3435 GCA_964625865.1 uncultured Planctomycetaceae bacterium
GTCTACGCCCTGTCCGACTACGGACGCAAAGCCGCCGCCATGCTGGTCATCGTGCTCGGACTCAATCTCCCGGACTGCTGCCTCGTACTTCTTCTTCAACGAGTCCAGAGTGGATTCTGCCGATCGAACAACGAGGGGCTGTCCCACGACGAGCAGAGTCAGCATAGTCAAAATGCATCGGTTCATGTGCGGCACCTCCATTGACCGTACTATAGAAAGCCCATCGCGGCTTCGTCAAGATCAGGGGCCTCACCCAAGACTGTGGACGGAGTCTTGATTTGACTTCTGGAGGGCGAAGCTGCGCTGAGCCGCTGTCGGCGATCGTGTCGAGGTCGTGTTTCAGGCCGCCCGTGCCATCGACCGTGGAAACGTCAAACGTACCGTCGCCGCCGTCCCACGTGTGTGTTGTCGCGGCTACGCCTCCCACCATCAGCACGCGCAGCACGGCGGATCGACAGAGGAACATTGCGAACAGTGCTGGCCAAACCGTCCTTTTCACCTGATGATACTCTCCCTCAAACAACCCATTCGTTAGAGAAGGGAGTATCGCATGAGACGCCATATGTGTACCACACTCCTTGCCGGTTTTGTCCTGCTTCTGACACTGTGCACCGGAGCTGATGCCGCGCGCAAGAAGAGGTTCATCCATGAGACGCCACCTGACCTGACCCAGGGCGGCAAGCCTGATGACACCCATGACTGGAGCCTGGGGCCCATTGGGGCCAATGGCTGGGTCTTCAACCGGCGTCCACAGGAAGGCGCAAGCCGCCTCTCACGCCAGACACTGATCACGCGGGTGGAGAAAGACGGGCCGGCAGACGGCAGATTGCAGCTCGACGATGTCGTCCTCGGCGTTGATGGCGAGAAGTTCTCATATGATGCCCGCAAGGTCCTGGCGGCAGCCATCAACGAGGCTGAGAAGGAGATCAACAAGGGCCAACTCAGACTCCTGGTATGGCGCAAAGGCAAGGAACTGGATACCACGCTGACGCTCCCGGCCATGGGCAGCTACAGCAAGACCATGCCCTTCAGCTGTCCCAAGACCGACAGGATAGTCGACCAGGCCTGCGAATACATGAAGAGCAAACCTCTGAAAGAAGGTTGGCTGGGGTATATCGACGCGCTAGGCATGTTGGCCACCGGTCGTGAAGACCTGCTGCCGATGGTCAAGGAGTTTGCCCGTTCTGTCTGTGTTTCCGGTGAGAAGCTGAGTGTTGAGAAGCACGTGCCCATGAAGTGCTGGCACTGGTCATACAAGACCCTCTTTCTCTGCGAGTACTATCTGCTCACCAGGGATGAGCATGTCCTGCCCACCATTACCGAGTATGCGGCCAAGATAGCCATGGGCCAGAGCGGGGCCGGCACCTGGGGTCACACCTACGCTGCCAGAGAAAACACCGGCTACCTGCATGGCCACCTGGGAGGGTATGGGGCCATCAACCAGATGGGCCTGACCCTGATGATCTGCCTCAAACTCGCCGACGAATGCGGTGTGAAGAACGACGAAGTGGCCGCAGCCATTGTGCGCGGCAACGACTTCTTCAAGTACTTCGTCGGCAAGGGCACGATCCCCTATGGCGACCACGGGGCTGCCAATGAGTGGTATGAAAGCCAGCGCAGAGGCAAACTCCAGCCCGATGATCCGGCCAACGCCATCCGCGAAGCGATCAAGAAGATAGAGGCCATCAAGACGCCGCCGAGCTTTGATCTGGTCAGTATTGCAGACCAGATCAGGAACGCATGGGAGAACAGGCATGACACATCAGGACCGCATAGAGCTACAGACCTCCGGCCACCGCGACATCCATGACATCACAGCACAGGTTGGCCGTATCGTCGAACAGTCGTGCGTGGCGACCGGCACGGCCCATATCTTCAACGTCGGCAGCACCGCCATAGTCGGCACCATCGAATACGAGCCCGGCCTGCAACGGGACATCTCCGAAATGTTGGACCGCATGATACCCCCGAACCGCGAATACGGCCATGAACAGGCATGGCACGACGGCAACGGCCATTCCCACTTGCAGGCCACGCTGATGGGGCCCTCACTAACGGTGCCCGTGGCTGATGGCCGCCTGGTGCTGGGTACCTGGCAGCAGATCTTCCACCTGGAGTGTGATGTCAAGCCGCGGCCGAGACGGATCGTGGTGACGGTGCAAGGCATGGGGAAGATGTAGACGTGGTAGTATGCTTGCGCGGGCAGGCCAACACGTAGGGACTTCCTTCCCGAATGGTTCAGTGTGTTGCCTTGAGCGATGGTGAAAACGAGGAATGATGACCACAACACTTACCAACTGGATTCGGGGCACAGCGCTGTTGCCGGCGCTTCTCGTCGGCATGTGTCCTTGCGGCAGCGCCTCACGCGCGGCTGAACGACCGGACTTCGCCAAGGCTTCCTCCTACGCTGAAGCTACGGCCGACAAGTCGTCCGGCAGGCCCAACATCCTTTTCATCTTTGCGGACGACTGGGGTTGGGGTGACCTGGGGTGCCACGGCCACCCTTACGTGAAGACACCGAACATCGATCGTCTCGCCAGGGAGGGCGTCGACTTTCAACGCTTCACCGTCGCAAGCGGTGTGTGTTCGCCAAGTCGCACGGCGGTCATGACGGGGCACTTCCCGGCCCGGTACAACATTGACGGTCACTTCGCGTGGGTCCCCAGCAATGCAAAGCGGGGGATGCCCGACTGGCTTGATACGGAAGCGCCCCTTCTGACGCGGTTCCTCAAGAAGGCCGGATACCGGACTGCGCACTACGGCAAGTGGCATCTCGCCAACGACATGATCCCGGACTCCCCCACCCCGGCGGCGTACCACTTCGATGACTACGGCGCTTTCAATTGTTCCGGCGAGCAGATGCCCTGGCACGAAGATGCGGAGCGGGCCTCCGCGTTCATCGAAAAGAGCGTGAAGGAGAGGAAACCGTTCTACATCAACGTGTGGCTGCACGAACCGCACACGCCCTTCCACACGGTTCCCAGGTACGAGCGGCGTTTCCGGCACCTGGAACGGGCCGACCAGATCTACGCCTCGGTCCTGTCTCATGCGGACGACCGGATCGGCGAGCTGCTGGCCGCCCTCGACCGGCTCGGGATCGTGGAGGACACCCTCGTGATCTTCAGTTCCGACAATGGTCCGGCGCGCGCAGCCGGCCCGACGAAACTCGCCCTGATGTACGACACCGCCACGGGTGCGGGCTGGGGAATCGGCGCGGCCAAGGGAATCACGGGTGGCCGAAGGGGATACAAGGGCGCGCTGTTCGAAGGGGGCATCGGCGTGCCCTTCATCGCCCGTTGGCCCGGCAAGATCCCGGCCGGCAAAGTGGACGTGGTTTCCCTGGTCTCCGCCGTTGACCTGCTGCCGACGTTCTGCGAGCTGGCCGGTGTCACCTTGCCCGCCGACTACGCGCCCGATGGCGTCAGCATCGTCGAC
>CAZVEV010000452.1:0-3429 GCA_964625865.1 uncultured Planctomycetaceae bacterium
GTCGTCAAGGAACCCGCCCGGCGCGAACAGATGCGCGGTTTCGCCCGTCTGGGCTCTCGCGTTGCGGTTCGCGTCCACAACCGGCCGTTTGCCCTCGAGGTCAAGCACCTGTGATTTCATGTGAAGCCGCTTGCCGTCCCACGACAACAGATCCGGGTTGGCCACGGGCATGCTGCGGTTCACGATCTTCATCTGGAGGGGCTCGTTTGTCGTGGGGTCGATGTCGTTCATGATCGTCTCGGTGAGCTTTCGGCCGGTCTTGACATCGAGCACCAGGAAGCGCAGGCCGCCGTCGAGGAACATGGAGCGACCGGCGACGAAGTACGCTTTCCCGTCCAGGACGAGCACGCTGCCGTGGAGCGGCCAGACGGACTCGAGCTGGTCGTCGGCCATCAAGCGCCTGTCGTTGGGGGCCGCCCTGAAACGCCAGGCCAACTGACCGTCTGCGGCGTCGAGACAGTAGACGTAGCCGTCACGGCATCCGAATAGGGCCCGGCCATGCGCGATCGTGGGCGGCGAGTCGACCCGACCGCCCGCGGTGAACTGCCAGGCCGGCTGCCCGGTCGCAGCGTCGAACGCGTGGACAACGTGCCGGTCCTTTTCCGCGACGAACACGTTGCCTAGCGCAACCGTGATGGCAGTCAGGTTCTTGCCGACCGGTGCGGTCCAGACCGCGGTCAGATCGATCCCGATCGCGGCGTTGGCGTGCCCGCTGCGCTGGTTGTCATGGCGGAATGTGGGCCAATCGGCTTCTGTCGTCGCGGCGGCTGCGATCATGCGGTCGTAGGCCGGGCCTCGCCCCAGTCGTTCGGCAACGGGCGCCGGTCGTGTCGGACGCGTGGCGGCGAGGGCGTTGAACCCGTGCAGGAGCGATTCCATATAGCAGCCGCACGGGTGTGGCGGCTGATAGAGCATGCCGTTGGCCGGCATGGTGCCGTAGAGGCACGCGCCTCGGACCCAGTGGTTGAAGGACACCCAGCCTTTCGCAGGATCCACGAATTCGATGCCGGTCCGCGACGGCATGATGTACTGCTCCGTTGCCCGGGACCGGTAGCAGCGCTGATGGAACCAATACACGTCCCACGGCGGCTTGAACTGACGTGCAACCTCGCCGGTGCGGATATCGCGACCGGTGAACGCGCCATCACTGATGCCGTCGTTCGGCTTCACTTTGCCGCCCGGGGTATCGCCCAGCAGGATGGCGCCGATCCATACGAGGTCGTCGATCACCAGGATGTCTTTGGGGCATTCGAACCCCGTGGGCGGCACCCGGTAGCGCCACAGTGTCTTGCCGGAGTCTGCGGAGAGCGCCGTGAAGGTGCGCAGATTGCGCATTGCGTACCACCCGCCGCCGCGGTGTGTATCGTCCTTGCCGCCGATGAACATGACCACGTCCTTGTACACGACCAAGGTCGGCGTGTTACTGGTCGGGATCACGTCATCGAGCAGCACGGGCTCCGAACGCCACTTCTCCCCGCCCGTCCGGTGGTCGAGGCAGACGATGCCCGTGCCGTCGTGGTAGAACACCCCGCGTTCCGTGACCGCGTATGAGAGGGGGGCGATGGGCGTCTCCTTCTTCCAGATGCACCGGCCCGTATCGTAGTCGATCGCCTTGAGCCATTTCTTCTCGCCCGTCCATGCATTTCCCGGACTGAACCGATGGCCGCCCTGGTACCGGGCCGGCGTGTCGCTGGCGACGACATACAGAGCATCATTGAAATGCAGGATTTCCTCGCAGGCTTTCGTCTCGTCGAGCACACGCACCGTCTCGCCCGTGGCGGCATCGATGACGGTCACGGGTTGGTCCAAGCCCAAGCTGGCGAACACCAGCCGGTCCGCCGCGACGAGTCTGCGCGTCATCTGCTCCGGGCCGCTCTTGTAGCGGTAGAGCCGGGTTACCCACGACGAGATCTCGCGTTTCCACAGGAGCTTGCCGTTGAACGCGTCGCGAGCGATCAGGCGCCAACTCGACGGGAGGAACAGCGAGACCTGTGGGGCCTCATCAGCAATGTAGAAAATGCGCCCCTTCGCCGTCACCAGCGCCTGGAAACTCGACATGGACTCGTGGTGCCGCGTCCACTTCGGACCGGCGGCCCATTGCAGGTGTCTGGGCGGTCCGGCGAGCTTGTCGCCGCTGACCGCATTCCCGCTGGCGTTGTACAGCGAGTGCGTCCACTCGTCCATGGCGCTCGGCCACGGCTTCACTGCCTTGCTCCAGCCATCGCCTTGCCGCGTCAACGCGACGCCCCGCGGCGCGAGTACGCGCATCAGTTCGTCCGTCGACATCGTGCCCCTGTCAACGACAACAAGGTTCGCCAAGCCATCGACCAAAGGGATCCGCTGCCCGTCGAACCGGAACGCGGTGACCCGACCGTACCGCTCCAGCGATTGGATGTGGGTGCGTGCGGCGTCGACATCGGCTGCATCCGTGGCCAGCCCGAGGACCGTGAACGTCTGCCGGCCCCCCAGCTCGGCCGTCAATCGGCCGTCTCCGCATCCCACATGGACGATCAACCCGCCTGTTACTCCCGCTTCGCTGAGAATCCGCTCGGCGGGGCCTGCCACCGATGGGACGGCGAGACCGCAGATGCCGAGAGCCAAAACACCGGACCAAGTCAATGAGTGCTGTGGATTTGCCATAGCCTGCTGTCCTTTGCGTGGCAACCGTATTTCGACACACCTGGTCCTATTCCTTCGTGACAATCCGTATCGCTCTTAGGCGAAGCGAGAACTCGCTCGGGTGGAAGCGCATCCACGGCCGGAATGGAGGGCGGCGACTGAAGGTGACGTTCATGTAGGCCAAGACGTCGTCGTCCAAGAGGAACCCGTAGATGTCGCGAGCGGGGACGCTGTAATGGGTGGCCTTCGTATCGAGCCGCACGTAACCCGCGCGGGCCTGACCGAATCTGTCGGCAAGCGTGAACTGGAGAAAACCCGGCTCGGGCGAGTTGCCTTGAATGGCGTCGATCTCGAACTCAACGCGATCCAGGCGCTGAATGTCCAATCCGTTGCCGGGAAACCCTACAACCACTTGGCTCCAATCCCCTCCGCCACTGGCGTGGAGATAGGCGGCGCCGTTCTCGTGCCGGACGCGGAGCAGGTCGGGCTGGTGGACGACCATCTCGCTCAGGTCCAGGCTGGTGACCCGGTCGACGGTATTGGCCCGTGGCCCCGGGATTCGCAGAGGCGTCTCTTTGATGGGCTGGCTATCGCGCTCCGCCCAGCGTGCCGCCAGCTTCGGGTCGTGATGGATGAAGGGCTCGGAGAGTTCCAGGCCCTTGCGGACGAGCGGATCAGTGGTAAAGAGCTTGCGGACGATGCCGTTGTGGAGGAAGTTGGCGAGTCCGAGGAACATCATGCCTTGTTCCAGTTGCAGGTACTTCTCACCCCAGAGGTTCCTTTCCATGTCGTAGCATCCGCGCAGACCCC
>CAZVEV010000453.1:0-3422 GCA_964625865.1 uncultured Planctomycetaceae bacterium
CGGCAGATGACGGTATTCCTTGCCCTGCAGAATCGAGCTGACAAGGCGTGAGAACGTCTCTTCAGCTTCTCCGCGCACCGAGACATCGATGCTCTGTATGCTCAGCGGTTCGTCCGGCACTACCGTGGGGTGGATGCCGCCGACCACGACGGTGCAACCGGGGTCGATCTGTTTTGCCTTCTCCGCTATCTCATACGCCCGCCCACAGTTGATCGTGTATGCGCCGAGCCCGATGATTCTGGGCTCGGCAAGAGCGTTCAGTAGTCCGGGCAGGTCTGAGTCGCTGATCGGGTGGACCTGTTCGTCGACGATATCCACTTGCTCCAGTCCATCACCCAGCAGACACCCCGCCAGGACACCCAGTCCCGTGGGGAAGCTGTTGTTCACGATGGCGTTGATCCGGGGGCTCTGCGACTTCTCGCCGACGCCTGGATTTATGAGCAGAACATTCGCTTGTGCCATTCTTCTTGTACTCCGATTGTTCTCAGGGCATCCCCATGGGCACGGCGACTTGTTCCTGTCTCGGGAAGAGGCCTCGTGCCCCAAAAGCCATTCCGTCCCTACGCTAGAGCGCCGGACAAACGCGAAACGACGTAATCCTGTTCTTCTGTGGTCATGTCCGCATATAGAGGGAGAATGAGAACGGACTCGAGCGTTCGCTTCGTGTGCTCCAGAGACAGATCCGGGTAGAGCCTGCGGTAGACAGGCTGAAGATGGCAGGCCATGTAAGCGGGACGGCATGCCACATCGGCGTCGAGCAAGCGCTGCGCTATCTCATTCCTGGTTGCCGGAGCGCCCGGGGCGATCCTGACTGCATATGTCTGCCAGTTGGGGCGCGCATAGCGGGGAACGTGCGGCGGCAGGATGCTCGGATGGCCGTCGAACTCGGCCGTGTAGCGGTCTGCCAGGCGTCGCCGGGCCTCGAGGATGCCGGGCAGACGTCCCATTTGTGCCACTCCCAGTGCACCTTGCATGTCGGTCACCCGGTAGTTGTAGCCCACTTCATCGAACTCCTCGCTGAGCAGGGCCTCCACCGTACCGGCCCGGTGCTTCTCAGTGTCCAATACGGAGGCGCCATGATTCATGAGTGCCCGACATCGCTTTTCAAAGTCACTCCGGTCCGTCACAAGCATGCCGCCTTCCCCCGTTGAGATTGGCTTGCGAGGGTGGAAGCTGAAACAGGCCGTGTTGCCCAGCGAACCGACGGGACGGTCCTCGTAAGAACTGCCCAGGGCACACGCCGCATCTTCGATGACGACCAGGCCGGTTCGGTCAGCCAGTTCGCGTATCGGATGCATGTCGGCGGGCAGTCCGAACTGGTGTACGACGATCACGGCCCGCGTCTTCTCCGTAAGAGCAGTCTCGATGCTCGACGCGGTGATGTTAAAGGTGGCCGGATCGATATCAGCGAAGACCGGCTTGGCGCCAACCATCATCACGGCATTGGCCGTTGCTATCCACGTGTACGACGGGACGACGACTTCGTCACCGGGGCCGACTCCGTGGAGTATCAGGGACAGGTGCAGGGCCGTTGTGCAGTTCGAGGTCGCGACGGCGTAGGGCACGCCTATGAACGCCGCAACCAGATTCTCGAATTCCTTTACCCGCTTCCCCTGGGTGAGCCAACCGGATTCGAGTACTTCCGCCAGCAAGTCTGCTTCCTGTTGCCCGACGACTGGTCTGGCGAGCGGCACTTTCATGTGCCACCTTCCCGCGGGGCCGCAAACCCCGCCATGCGTCCCGGCCACGTTCCTCTACTCACGGCATGTCCCTCTTTGCGACGATGCTGATCCCGGATTGCTGAACGTCCATGTGCTCGAGCGACAGCCCGGACTCCTCGGCCCAGCGCCTTACCTCATCCGGCGTATGACGGTGGCAATTCGCGGGGCGAAACCAGTCGAAGTTCAGATGGTTCATCTCTTCCAGCGAATAGTCGGCACGGTAGAAGGCCTTGCAGATGTTCCAATAGAAGAAGCGCTGCACGGAGTAGGTCCCGCTCTTGATTCCCAGGAAAGGAATGTCGGCCGGGACGGTGAGCTCGGCATCGAGCTCACCCAAAGCCTCTCCCAGGGCCGTGAGTGGCTTCAGAGCGTCCCAAGCCTGTTCGTCGGAGAGATGCCGGATATTTGCACGGATATGGTCGTCGGTGAACTCCCGGATGACGGCCTTCTTGGCGTAGACGTAGACCAGGAACACCCCGCCCGGTTTCAGCTTCCCGGCCAGTGACTTGAACGCGGCTTCAGTATCATCGGTGTGGTGAAGCACACCTTCCGCGAGAATCATGTCGACGGACTCATCGGGAATTGGGAGAGCGCTGAGGTCCCCCTTCATGAAGTCCCCCCGGAGCCCTCTTTCTCTGAAGCGTTGGCGCGCAATCTCAACCGCGTCGGAAATGTCTACTCCCAGGTAGTCATGGCTGTTCACGAGCTCCCCCAGGAGCAGGATCGCGCTGAATCCCGATCCACAGCCCGCGTCCAGCACGAGCTTGCGTTCAGTCCCAAGCCATTCCTTCAGGCGGTTGGGGTCACCGGAGCAATAGCGCTGAAGCAGCCATTCGCGGTTCGCGGCTTGAACGGCTTCGGACTCGTACGTGCTCCGTTTGCTCCATTTGAATCCGAACGTGCTTCGCGTCTGGTCCTGGTCCGGGGAGCAATCCGCATTCGACTCGCTCAAGGCCAGATGATCGAGCCCGAGTCTTGTCAGGGCGCCCATGTTCTCTTCCCCTCTTTCTTCATGCGACCATCGTCGCCAGATCCGATTCCGGTGGAGGGTATGAGACCGCCACAGCGGGGTCAAGACTGGATTTGGGCTTCGCGCGGGGTGGGCGAGTCAAAGCCGACCTTCTCCATGACGACGTATTCAGGTCGGGCGCGAGCCTGCTCTGTTCCTCGCCAGATATACTCGCCCAGGATCCCCAGCGTGAGCAGTTGAACACCACCCAGGAAGAGGATTGCGACCATGAGCGACGGCCAGCCCTCACCGCCCAGGCCAAAGACCGCCCGGCGAATCACGAGCACCGTCCCGTAGACCAGTGCGGCCAGCGAGACCAGAAGGCCCATGACGGATGCAAAACGGACCGGAATATATGAGAAGGAAACAAAAAGGTCCACGGCCGCCTTGATGCGTCTGGCGAACGACCACTTGGAGGTCCCCCTCTGCCGAGCTGACCGATGGTACGGCACAAACGCCTGACGGAACCCCAACCACAGTATGAGACCGACAACAAACTTGTTGGTCTCCCGCATTCTTGCGATCTCATCGATCACCCGTCTGTCGAACAGACCGAAATCCATCCCCTTCTTGGGATAGTCCGGCAGGGCCACCTTCCGTATGAGCCAGTACGACACATTGGCGAGAAAGGTCTTCGTTGGCGGATCATCGCGGCTCTCGCGCACGCCCCAGACGACCTCATTGCCCTCCTG
>CAZVEV010000454.1:0-3389 GCA_964625865.1 uncultured Planctomycetaceae bacterium
GAATCCCGCCATGTCCATTTGTCGATCCCCTACCTACGCGTTATCCGGATGAGCCTCTTATTGTACATGAAGAGTCCTGAGGAGAATCCGTACCAGATGGGCACGAGTTCGGCTGAACGGCGGCGGAGCAGGCGGGGTGCAGCATCCCATGCGGCACGCGTCTATACCTCCAGCGGCTCGCTGGTCGCCGAAGGCAAGACCAGCAACATCTCGGAGAACGGGGCGATGGTCCTGGTGAGCATCAAGGGCAAGGCGCCTCAGAGCGGTCGAATTGTTGTGGAACTCGTTGTCCCCGATGCCAGCGAGAAACCGTCTCGCCGCAGCCGCTCCCGCACCGTCCGGTTTGACGCGCGAATTATCCGGACCGTCTCACTCGGACACCTCGTGGGACTCGGTATCGAATTCGCGAAAGAATTGTAGATTCTGGGACACACCCATTTTGCCCCGGGTGATTACACCTGGGCTCCCGCGCGCCGGCGCAATGCGTCCGCACCCCTGTCGCGATCGACGATTCGCTCCCGTTGCCCGCACGCGGTCGCGGCTGCCCCCCCCGGTGTATTCACCGGGGGCGAAATGGCGGATTGCGAATGAGACGGATTCTGATGAGCGGAGTCCGGTGGGCATTCGTTCCGCGTGCAAGCACGTTGCACGCCCTACTCGCGGCGTTCGGGGCGAGAACTCCACAATCGTCAATCTAAAATCTAGAATCTACAATCGCCTACGCCCATCGCTTCCACGTCCGGGTGGCCACCCAGTCGATCAGCACGAGCATCAGCGCCAACGCCGCCAACGCCGGCCACATGTCCGTGTACTGCTCGCTGTCCCACCGGTTGACCGTGGCGCCAATCTTCCGGGCCGGCACGATCGTGCCACCGGTCAGTTCAGCCAGCCGCCGCAGGTTCGCCCGGTCGGCCCCGACGCCCCTGAACTCCGCCGACGCGCTCCTGCCGTATGCGTGCTGCCACAGCCAGCGGTTCCCGTCTTCGGCCCGAACAGCCAGCAGGTATGCCCCTTCCGGCCGAGCGGCGACGGCCTCGTACCGCCCCGGTGCGACCTGGACCAGCGGGACGTCCCGGCCTCCGGTGCGGTCGGCAAGGGCCTCGACGTGAAGCGTCAGCTTCTTCAGGTTGACGGCCAGGCCGTCGGCGTCGCGGGTCTCGAACCGGAACGTCCACCGCTCGCCGGCCTGGACGGCCTGCATCGAACAGTCCACCCCCGTTGTGCCGGGGTCCTGGCGCATGCAGGCGGTGGCGGCGGCACGGACGAGGGCGGCAACCTTGGCTGACATCCGCCACGCGGCGCCCTGCGAGCCGGTTACCACTGCGGCCAGCCCCACACTGCGCCCGAGCCCCACTCGCCGATACGCCATCAGCGCATCCCTGTCGTCCCCCACGCGCATCACGACCTGGCTGCGCGGCCGCGGGGCCGACAGAACATACGCGGAAAGGTCCTCGATGCCCTCGACGTCCACGCCGAACGGCCTGCCGGACGGAAGGACCGCAAACGGGCCTCCCTCGCGTTTGATAGCCGACCCGCGATGCTCGCTCAGGAATGTGGCGAAGATCTCGGCCAGTCCGCGAAAATGCTCGCGCCGTTCGATCGGCGCCTCGAGTTGCCACGCCAGGTTCGTCAGGTCCGTCACCTTATGCCTGTCGGTCCCCGGAGACGCCGTCGCCACCACCGCCAGGTCCCTCCCGCCGTCTTTGAACAGCTTGACCGTCGCGCCCACGTCGAACTTCTCGGTCACCAGGTCGCTGACGACCAGGACCAGTTCGGTCTTCGCCGCGTCCGACGCACCGCCGACCGCCTCGGCCAGCGCCTTGCCCACGCGCGTCGGCCCGCTTGGCTTGACCTGGACCAGGGCCTTGCGCAGCGCAACGTAGTCGACCGCGCCGGCGCCGCTGTCATAGACGCGTCGAGGCGCGTCGGCAAACGTGATGACGGCCAGCGAGTCCGCGGGCGTCAGGTGCTTCTTGAGGGCCATCACCGCTTCGACCGCCACGTCATACTTGACCTGTCTTGCCGCGTTCGTCGTTTCGGTCAACTGGCTCATCGAGCCCGAGGCGTCCAGCACGACGGTGACCCTCATCGGTCGCCGCTGGTGCGGGTTGGCGCGCAGGGCGGCGACCCGGGTCAGCGGATCGTCCTCGTCCGCCGGCGTGCGGTGGGGCGCGGCGCCGATCAGCACGAGCCCCCCGCCGTTGCGAACGTAGCGCGCCAGCGCGCCGCGCTGATCGCGAGAGAGAATCGTTCCTGTCACGTCCACCAGGACGACGGCGGCCCAGCGCGACCAGCCGGCCTCGGTGGCCGGGGCCTCGTTGGGCAGGAAGGCCGCGACCTCCACGCCCATCCCGTCGAGCATCCTGGCGACCTGCCCGCCGACGTCCTCTCGCGAAAAAACCGCCACGCGGCGCGAGACCGGCATGACCAGCGCCGAGGCCCGGTCGTTCTCCGGGAAAGTGTCGCCCGGACTCAGTGCGACGGCGTACTGGGCTGCCTCGTCCGGGCCCAGCGTGTCGGCCAAACGAATCGTCGACGGATTGACCAGCAGGCGTTCTTCGTCCAGCAGGGGCTTGTCCGCTCCGACGCGGCGGACGGTGATCCGACGCCTTCGCGGCGCGCTGGCCGCCAGCGAAACCGTTACGTCGACGGCCTGCCCCTCGCCTCGCCGCGCCGAGACGGCGACCACCCTTCCGTCCGCGGGCGGGGAGGCCATCGGCACGATCATCACGTCACCTCCGAGCCGTCCCAGCCCGCGGGCGGCGACTTCCCAGGCATCGGTGAAGCGCCCGTCGGTGTGGATGACCGTTCCGGATGCGTTGCGGGCCTCGGCTGCCGCCGCTCGGAGGGCCGCCCCGCCGTGCGTGCCGTCCTCCGCGACCTCGCTGCCTTCCGGCCCCACGCCGGCACCGAACGTGTAGACCTTGCGCTCCAGTCCCTCGGGCCAGTCCAGTGCAACGGCGCCCTGGCCCCGCGTGGAGCCCGACACGTCGCGAAGCAGCAGCACGGGCTTGAAGGCCTTGGTCCCCAGCGGCAGAGACACCCCCGCCAAGGCGGCGGTGGCGGCGACCACGGCGGCGGATTGAGTCCAGACGCTCAGACGCGGTACGCTGCGCCCGCGGCGCCGTCCCAGCCAGGCCGCCAGCGAAGGCACAACAGCCAGCGACGCCAGCAGGAACCACCACGGTCGAAGGGCCACCACCAGCCATGCTGTGCAGGTCAGGTCCATCACGCACTCCAGATTATCATCAACGTTTCATTGGGGTTGGTGCCCAATTATACACGCGGTCGGCGCGAACGTAACCGGTCAAGCAACATGAAGAAAGCCCACAGGCTGAGATATTGTCAGAAGTTGTGGATGGCGGACGGAAAAAACGCGGCGTATCCTT
>CAZVEV010000455.1:0-3375 GCA_964625865.1 uncultured Planctomycetaceae bacterium
GGATTAGGGCCTGCAAGGGCGGCGAGCCGGCCGGATCGAACTTCCCTGATCATGCGGCGCTGCTGGCCCAGCTTGTGCTTCTGGGCAACCTGGCACTGCGTCCGGCGCTAAAAGAGAAGCTGACCCGCGTGAAACTACAGTGGGACGGCGATTCGATGAAGGTCACGAATCTACCAGAGGCAAATCAGTACTTGCGTCGCGATTATCGGGAAGGCTGGACCGTGTGAAGCATAGGAGGAATCGACCAAAACGACATTGGCGGGCGCCAGCCGAGCAGGTAAACCCATTTGCTGAGGTGCCCTACGACGTTTCCGCGACGGGTTGCTTTCGGGGTCCGAACCCAACCAGGTTGTTAACCCAAAGGGCCTGCTCCGACGCCGAGGGGGCGCTGGTATAATGGCGGTCCACGGCCCGGCGGCGTCGCGGAATGAAGGTCAAACGGGAGTGGCCGGGTTCATCGAGCAGGGGAGGGCAACCCGATGAAGGAAACCGCCGTTCTGGGTTTACTTGTGATCAGCGCGAACTGTGTTCACGCCCAGCCAGACTCCAAGATTTGGACCCGCCTTGCAGGGACCAGCAATCTTGACGAGGGCTACGCGGTGGCGGCGGACCCTTCAGGCAATTGCATCATCGCGGGAGGAACGCGAGGCAGTCTATACGGCTCGAATCAAGGACGATATGACCTGTTCGTTGCCAAGTATGACACCGGGGGAAACCCGCTGTGGGGAAGGCAGCGAGGAACCGCGCAGCGTGAGTTTGTATTCGGCGTCGCAACGGATCCTTCGGGAAATATCTACGCGACGGGTTACACCGGTGCTGCCTTAGACGGGCAATCACACGCGGGGAACTGGGACATCTTTCTAACGAAATTCGGCCCGACGGGAGACTGGCTGTGGACAAGGCAGATCGGGGCAGGCCAGCATGATGAAGGCTATGCGGTCACCACGGATACCTCGGGCAATGTTTATTTTGCGGGTTATGTCCGGGGCAGCATCCATGGACAGTCCCGAGTGGGGGCGGCGGACGTCATCATCTGCAAGTACACCCCGGCCGGCACGCGATTGTGGACCAGGCTGTTCGGCTCGGTAGAGATCGACCAGGCCTGGGCAGTGGCCTGTGACGCGTCGGGGAGTGTCTTCGTTTCGGGCTACACGCTGGGCTCCATTGAAGGCATCGCCTATCTGGCCAACGGTGATCTTTTCCTGGCCAAGTACGATACAGACGGCAACCGGCTCTGGCTGCGGCAGTGGGGCACGATCAACGCGGAGCACGGTTATTCTTTGGCGACGGACGAGGCCGGGAATGCCTACCTTTCCGGGTACACCACGGGCACACTCTACGGCCCCAAGAACGGCGGGCGCGACGTCTTTCTGGCCAAGTTTGACACATCAGGGGCTCAGTTGTGGGGGAGACAGCTTGGATCGACGCCCGTCCCAGACAGCAACGAGCACGATCAGGGCTGGGGCGTAGCGTTGGGCTCTGACGGGAATGTGTACCTGGGGGGACAAGTGGCGGGGCCTTTTGACGGAAGTGTGCATCAGGGTGGCCTGGATATCTTTCTGGCCAAGTACGATCCGGCCGGGACCCGCCTGTGGTTTACCCAGGTGGGTACTGCCAGCAGCGATTGGGCCAGGGGCGTGGCCACCGCCGCCGACGGCGTCACTTTCCTTTCCGGTATAACCTTCGGCCTGCTTGATGGAAACACGAACCAGGGCGACTCGGATGTGTTCGCCATGAAGTTCGGCCCCAAGCCCCGGCAGCGCCGCTGACCATCGGCGGGGGCCGGGCAAGCAGATCACCCTGGGCGACGCGACGATCCTGGAAGGCACGGTGAGCGGGGGAACGCCGCTCTACGTCATCGAATGGTCGCCGGCCGACGGGCTGGACAACCGTCAACGTCGAGGTCGCCCGGTATCGCAGGGCCCGACAAGGTGACCAATACGGAATCGCTGTCCGAGACGCTCATTGAGTCAGTGAACGTCAACGTGTAGACGGCCGTGACGGGCGGCGACCGGTCACTAGCGCGTGATATGGTCTCCTCGTTTCCGCGAAGGGTTGCTTTCGGGGTCCGACCCCAACCAGGTTGTTACCCCTTAGGCTTTATCCGCAGGGCTGCCGGTCCAAGCTGTGACTCCCCTCACGCCACTGGCGGCAGCTCCGCGGATAAAGCCTAAGGGTTAACGGGAAAGAGTACTTCGGGGCCAAATCACTTCCATCTACCTCGACCGCCACGGCATGATGGCATTTTGAATTCGCAGATGGCAAAATGATAGTCAATAGCCGAGGCTATCGGGGAATTTGCGTTTACGACAGTCTGTGGCGGGAACTGAACGTATTGCGGTGCCCCGCCGACTGTCGCTCGATACTACCAAGGTATTGGTTCAAGAAGGGATACGAAATGCGGGCTCTTTGTGTGATTGTGATGCTCTGCGCAGCTGGCTGTTCGCATAATGATGCTCCGATATCAGCAGGTACTGCTGAAAAACAAGACACTACGTCAGTGACCTTGACCGGCCTCGTTCATTTCGGTGCGGTTTCAGCGGACCCGCAGCATCCTCTTGTGTGCGGAACCGGCGGAGATTTTCCTGCCGGTCGAGAGATGACCTTCGGGTATTCGGAATCACAAGGCTGGATTCATGCAGTGTTTCCTGAAGGTGTCACGCCACCCAAGGACCTCAACGGCAACTTCGTTCTGCATGGCCGTTACCAGGGGATCCAGAACTGGGACAGGTACACACTCAAGAAGCCCAGACAGGACTATCAGTACTTCGTCGTTTCGTCATGGGAACACGAGGAGTAGAAAAGAGTCTTGAACAAGCGGCTACTACGCACGCCCGACGGCGCCGCAGAGCCTTGTCGTTCGTCGACGTGGAGGCGAGTTGAATGCGCATGGCACCGAGGACGTTGCCTACAAACGCAATCTTCTCCACCCCTGGAAACGACCGAAACCGCGCATTGCGGCCAAGAACTCCGCCTGGGCGCTGGACGGGGGGGAGGGACGCGATGTTAGAATAGCGGGCGGTTCGCGGCGGCTCGTGGTAGAACCGACCGCCGCAGGCTACGTCTTCGTTCCGCCTGCCGTGTCAACCTTGGGAGCGAGTTTACTGCACAGAATTCCGCGTGGTGATGGAGGATCGACCATGAGAGTATTAGTGCGATCGGCCCTGTTCGTTCTTGCAGCCATCGGGCTCGGCAGCGGCGCTGTGGCTGACGACGATGGGTTCCGCCCGCTGTTTAATGGAAAAGACCTGTCGAACTGGGTCGATGTTACCGTGCACGAGGCCACGTTCTCGGTCCGCGGCGGCGTGATTTACTGCACCGGCAAACCGACCGGCGTGATGCGGACCGATCGTCACTACGAAAACTTCATCCTCG
>CAZVEV010000456.1:0-3370 GCA_964625865.1 uncultured Planctomycetaceae bacterium
TTTCGGTTGCGATGACACCCTCGTCGAGCGCATCCAGCCACTCGACCTGGTATTCTTTCCCGGGAACCGCATTCCACGTCAGTGTGAACCCGTTCTCCGACCTCTCAACCTGGATGACTTCGAACCCCGTGGCAACGAGGGCCGATATGAGTCCTCCCAGGACAACGCCAAAGCCAATCACCCGGTTCCTCTTCATCGCGACAGCCCCCTCCTGTTTGTGCAACGTCTCGCTACCGGCAGATCACGTACACTCCCTCCACTTGGAGGAGTTTGCCTGAGAAGTAGTGCATCCGTCAAATCAATCTTGCCCGGCGTATCGTCCGTGGTTTATCATGTTATTAGCTCATAGTGTGAAGTCTGCCTTACAGCCCAAATCGGGTCGAACAAAGCGAACAGGGGGTATCCTCAATGCAACACCTATCGTTCATCTCTCTGCTCACGGTTCTCACCGTCGCCAGCCTGGGACCGGTTTCGTCCTCGCGAGCCGCATCGATTACATGGGGAACGCCCACGACGGTAACCAACGTCACGGACATTGACCTGACGGGCACGCTCGCCCATGCCGGTAGCTGGGGAACGACCGACCTGGCCGTCGACGTGGGCGGAGCCGAGACGATCACCTTCGAAGACCGCCCCATCAACACGACCGATGACGAGGCCGGGGTCACGTCCAACAACGAGCAGGGGTTGAACGGCCAGTTCTATTCCGGCAACACCGGCAACGCGGCTTTTGACGAGGTCATGGACTCGAACGCGGGCGGTAAGACAAAGATCCTGACGCTCAAGAAGCTGATCCCGGGCGCCATGTACCAAGTCCAGCTCTTCATCTCAGACGAGCGCGCCGGCGAGGGGCCGCGCACGCAAAAGTGGAGCGACGACGCCGTCGACGGGGCAGGCAACGAGAGCGCACCGGTTCAGCGCAACCAGGCCCCAAGCGTGATCGGCACCTTCACGGCCGACGCTACCAGCATCGTCATCTACGGGCTGCCGGTCAGTGACCCCGACACCATCCTCAGCGCCTATGTCCTGCGCAAGACGGCCAACGCGGCGCCGAGCGTCTATCTCGATCCGCCGTCCGGCAGCGTGGTGGAAGGTGGAGGCGCAGGCAGCTACGTGCTGCAGACGACCACGACCCCCGCCTCCGACCTGACCGTTTCCGTAACTGCGCCCGCCAGCCTCGAAGTCAGTCTCGATGGAACAGCTTTCTTCGGCACCGTCGCCGCGGTGCTCGACGGCGTCTCGACGAATACCGTGTACTACCGCGCCCCGGAAAACAGCACACTTGACCCGGCCAGGCACCTCGAGATCACTCATGCCATCACTTCCGGCGACGGAGGCGACTACCCGACATCGCTGGCGATCGACCCATACGCGGCTACCGTAGCCAACGCTCCGATGCCCATCGTAGGCGACATCGCGGTTTACAACAACGCGGGGCCGCAGGCACTGGCGATCTCGGCCGAGAACGGCACCACCCCGTCAATCACCAACCGATTCACAACAACCGTCATCGCCCCGATCGGCAGCTACGGGCTGGATGGGGACGGCAAGGGAGTCGTCTTGAGCGCAGGCAAACACCTGGTGCTCTACAACAACCGCATCGATGGCGTCAGCGGCGTCAACCGGGCCGAGATGCAGACCTACCTGACGCTGGAGGCCGGGGGAACGGTTGCCACTTCGGCCTACGGCCGGGCTCAGGGGTTTATCCGAACCGACACCGGCGCCGAGGAGACCGTCATCTCGGGCGGCACGATCCTGGAGGCCGCGGCCGGGGACACCCTCAGGCTGCGCACGACACGCACCGACGTGAACGCCAACAAGACGGTGCAGGCCGAAGCGGGACACACCGCAATCCAGCTCCTGAAGCTCGACGATAGCCTGGACTACCTGCGCACCCGTCTATCCGTCGACACGGCGGCGGCCGCGTCGGCCACTTTTGAACCGGTGCCGTACGACACGGTTGATGAGCAGTCCATCGGGACGATAGAGCCCGGCGCGGGGCCGGGGGAGGTCACGCTGGGACGGGACGGGCATTACCTCGTGCTGGCCAATACGCACCTGCGCCGGATCAACGACAACGCCACGCGCACGGGCTACACACAGCAACTGGCGCTGGACGGTACGGCAGTCGGAGGATCGAGAACGACCGTCTACCTTCGCGGCAGTCAGAACGGCGAACAGGCCAACGACGGCTCGCCCGCCATCGGCATGATCATCCAAGCCACGGCCGGCCAGGTGCTGACGGTGCAGCAGAGCCGGGAGGGTGCCCAGTCCGCCAATATCGTTGGCGGAGCGACGGCCCTGGCGGTGGTCAGACTGCCGGTCGCGGGCGAAGTCATCAGGTTGCAGGACACGACAGGGCAGAACATCAATCCCGGCAACGACGCCGGGGACGGCAGCCCTCCCGTCCCGATGACTTTTGCCGAACAGCTCGCCACACCGGCGACCGTGTTCAGTCACGCGGCCTCGGACAGCCGGGTCACGGTCAACCGGGATGGCAGGTACCTGTTCCTGGGCGCTTTCTTCTGCGACGACGACACGGCGGACCGCCAGGTTCCCAACCAGCAGTGGGCGGTTAACGGAACAGTAACCGGGCACGGAGAATCGTCGCGCTACTCCCGTAATCAGAACGTGCAGAACAACGGGAACTGGTCCGGCATGCTCGCCTCGCTCTCTACCGGCGACACGGTGGAGATGACCTCACGCCGCCTGGCCAATGGGACGGCCATGCCGGGTCATTCGATGGGGTTGCAGGGCGCCGCGATTCGCTCCCTGACCACGAACCTCG
The DNA here is from genome assembly GCA_964625865.1 of uncultured Planctomycetaceae bacterium. Taxonomy (GTDB): domain Bacteria; phylum Planctomycetota; class Phycisphaerae; order SM23-33; family SM23-33; genus CAZVEV01. The sequence goes on from CAZVEV010000456.1 coordinate 2,789, forward strand.
TACTGCTGGTCAACAAGCCGCTTCCCGTCGGCAAGGGAGGAACCGAGACGATCACGTCCAATCATCTCCTCACGGTGGACTTGGACACGGCCGCGGCCGGCCTGACCTACACCGTGGAGTCGGCGCCCACCGGGGGAACGTTGCGCAAGCAGACTACGGCACTGGGGTTGAGCAATACGTTCACACAGGCCGACATCGACAGCGGCGACATTGACTTCGTTGCCGGCTCAACACTGGGCCTGGATTTCGGTTTCGCGTTTTCCGTTTCGGACGGTGGAGGCAATCCCGTCTCCGCGTTCTTCACGGTCAAGATTGGCACTTCGATCGTTCTCACAAACGACACCGGTGCCACGGACGAGGACACGCCCCTTACGGCGCTGGCCGGCGGGATCACGAGCGTTTTGGACAACGACAGCGGCGACACGCTGAGTGTAGTGGCTTACGACGCGACGAGCGCCGGCGGCGCGTCGGTGACCGTCTATGCCAACGGTACGTTCCGCTACGACCCGTCGCCGGGGGCGGCACTTCAGCAACTCGGATCGGGCGATGCGCCCCTGGCCGACACCTTCACCTACACGGTCA
>CAZVEV010000457.1:0-3368 GCA_964625865.1 uncultured Planctomycetaceae bacterium
GCAAGGACTGGGCGTCGGAAACGGAAGGAACTTTGTCGCAACGTGCATCTAGTTTGTTGTGGCCTCTCCGGCAGACTGTGGTAATATGTTATCAGTGTCGGCGAGCGTCGCCGGCAGAGTCAGAGGTGGCGAGGTTATCTGAGGGTCGGAGGCTTCGCCTGAACGGTTGCGTTTTTTGAAACGTCTTTCAGGAGAACAATTATGAAGAGGCAAATTGTAATGTATTCACTGCTCGTGTTGGCCCTTGGCCTGCTGCAAACTGCCAACAGGGCGGAAGCCGGCGTGGTTTTCAGCGACGACTTCAACGGTGGCACAACGGGTAACTGGTACAAGGGAGGGACGAGCGGAACCCTTTCGAATCCCGGCACTACCTTGAACTGGGCTGAAAGCGGTGACAGCGCTGATGAAGTGATTGGACGTTCGTTCAACACGACCAGCTTGCAGGTCGGAGAAACGCTGCGGCTTCAATTTGATTACACGATGACGGGCAGCGTCGGCATCATGCGTGCCGGGCTATTCGATACGCAGAACGCTGTTGCCGCCGACAATTTCCAATCCGCAGTAGGCACGTATGATGGTTATTATACCTTCCTGCGTAACAACAGCTCCAGCGCCAACAATGCCCGTTTCGAAGACGACGGGACTGCCCATATAGAGAATCTAGGCACTACCATCGGATCGGCGAGCACGCAGTTCGACATGCAGTTGAATACGCCGTACCTGGTCATCTTTGACGTCACGAGGACCGCCGCAAGCCAGATTGACACCTTGATTACGTTCAATAGCAGCGATGGGTCCACAACCCACATGTCCGTCTCAGGAACGACGACCACTCTGCTCCAAAACAGCTTCGATGGCGCATTCGTCCGTACAACCGACGGGTCGGTTGTCTTGGACAATATCTCGGTCACCTTGATCCCTGAACCCGCCACCTTCGCCCTTGTCGCGGTCGGTCTGCTCGGGCTGCGGCGTCGCAGACGGAAATAGGGAAACACAGGAAATGAGGGCAGTCGCCTGTTTCTGGGCGGCTGTCTCTTGTTTCTTGTCTTTGGCGCAAGACAAGAAGAAAAGAAAAGGGGACAGAAGAGAAAAGGGGACAGGCTACTTTTCTGCTCGTTTCCTGGGTCGGCCGCGGGGGCGGGCGGTGGATTCGAGTCCCAGCGTTCGTGCGATGTGGCTGATCCAGGCGTCGCTGCCGTAGGGGCGGCCTCGCGAGAGGCACAGGTGCAAGGCGGCCAATTCCTCGTCCGTCTGGGGCTGGTTAACCGTGTCGAGCCAATCGTCGGGGCGACCCGATTCGAGCGGAATCGGAGCGGGCGAAACGGGGACTGGCTCCGCGTCCGTTGGCGGTGCCTGTCCCCCTTTCGCCCCCGTCCTGTCCCCTTTTCCGTCTCCGGCCGGTGCGGGGTTGACCTTTCGGCTGGCCGGCGGTCTACTGGCGGGCATGGGAGCAACGCCTCTGTCAGATGAGAAGTGGAGAACAGCATGACGCAAGACACATCACGTCGCCGATTGATGGGGTCCGCTTTTGCGGGCACGGTGTTGGGGAGCCTCTGGACAACCGGCTGCCTCCACAGCGGCAGCCCCCGCCCTGCCGGCGCCGGTCGGAGCGCAGCGGCCGGCCGGCGGGACCGCCCCAACATCCTGTGGATAGTCGGCGAGAACCTGAAGCTCGACCTGGGCTGCTACGGCGCAAAGAACGTGCGCACGCCCAATCTGGACGGTCTGGCAGCCGACAGCATGCGCTACACGCGCGCGTTCTCCACCTCGCCCGTCTGTGCCCCCAGCCGCAGTGCGTTCTTCGTCGGCATGTACCAGACGACGTCCGACACGCACAACATGCGTTCCCACCGCGACGACGATTATCGCCTTCCCGAAGGCGTCAGGCCCATCACGCACCGCCTCAAGGACGCGGGCTACTTCACCGCCAACGTCAAGACGATCGGAGACCAGGCCGTCGGCTCGGGCAAGCTCGACCTGAACTTCGTCAATGAAGGCAAGCTCTACGACGGCGAGAAGTGGGAGGACCTCAAGTCGCATCAGCCGTTCTTCGCCCAGATCAACACGCTCGAGGCTGAGTACGACATCTACGATCGCCAGACCTGGCGCCAGCCGCGCGTGGAGTGGAAGGGCGAGCGCCATCACGAGCAGATCGCCACCGCCGCCAACGTCACGCCGCCCCCGTATTACCCGGATCACCCGCTCGTGCGGACCGAATGGGCCCGATATCTCAATTCCATCTCCGGCATGGACAAGACGGTCGGGAAGATCCTGCGCCAACTGAAGGCCGACGGGCTGGCCGACAACACGGTCGTCATGTTCTTCGGGGATAACGGACGTATTGAGCCGCGAGGCATTCACTGGTGCTATGACACCGGCATCCACGTGCCCATGATCGTGCATGTGCCCAAGGGCGTTGCGAAGCCCGCCAACTACCGGCCCGGGACCGTCAGTGACGAGGTGATCAGCCTGATTGACGTAACGCCCACCACGCTGGGCTTCGCCGGGATAGACCGTCCCCTGGGGATGGACGGGCGGATCTTCCTGGGCGATCGGCTCACGCCCGAGCGCGAGTATGCGTTCTCCGCACGCGACCGGATTGACGAGACCGTCAACCGGATCCGCAGCGTTCGCGGAAAGCGCTACCACTACCTCCGCAACTACTACCCGGACCGTCATTTCCTCTCGCTGAACCGCTACAAGGAGAAGTGCTTCCCGATCAAACCGTTGATGCGCCGACTGATGGCCGAAGGCAAGCTCAGCGGCCCGCCGGCGGAGCTGATGTCGCCGACCGTCCCGGCCGAGCAACTGTTCGATACCGTCAATGACCCGCACGAGATCCACAACCTGGCCGCCTCGAAGAAACCCGAGCACCGTGAGGCCCTGATCCGGATGAGGGCCGCGCTGTCGGTGTGGATGACCGAGACGCAGGACCAGGGCGTCTTCCCCGAGCCGCCCGAGATCGTCAAACCCTTCGAAAAGGAAATGCACGACTGGTTCGGCACGCCCAAGTGGTACAAGAAGTAACCCGCCCCGGATGGCGACCGTCCCGATCAAGAACACCGAGTAAGCCCACGCCCAGCAATGACCAGAAAAGGGTAACCGTCCCGATTGACCGGATTAACCGTAACCGCGATCAGTGTTCCGAACGACGGGCATTCTCTTTGACTAGCTTGCGAAACTCCCGGGGTGTCCAGACCTCCTTGTCTTCATCGTCGCCACAAAGGAAGTTCATGGCGTATTCCACACTTGCTCCATTCAGGAGTACCAGATCGACACGATAGCATATCTGGACAAATGCAATGACTATCGTAACTAGTGTACCGTCAGTTTTGAATAATGGGGTTTGGGCTATTTGGCCGATCTCT
>CAZVEV010000458.1:0-3333 GCA_964625865.1 uncultured Planctomycetaceae bacterium
GAGTCGCAAGGCGCAACTCTGGAATATCTAATCGCCTGCAAGCTTGGCCTCGATGCCTACGACGCTTGGACCATGGAACCCATGGCGGATCCGCCTGAGGCGTTCTACTCGCTCGGCCAAGGCGCTTCAACGGAGTCCATACTCGACACCGCCAAACGAATCACCGCAACCGATCGCCAGGAGGATTACGGCCACCCGTCGGCCGATTTCGAGCGGACCGCAGCGATGTGGACGGCGATCTTCTCAGCCCGTCTGGTTCCCGATGCGCGCGTGCTCGCAATGGACATACCGCTGTGCATGATCGCGGTCAAACTCGCCCGGCAGGCCCATCGCCACAAACGGGACAATCTTGTCGACATCGCCGGGTACGCCCGGACGGCGGCGATGGTTGTGGGAGATGAGTGATGCCCAAAGCCAACAGCAAGACCATTCTGGCCTTTGGCGACGTTCACATTCCCCACCAGAACGCCGCTGCGTTGGAGGTGTTCTGCAAGGTGGCCGAATACTTCAAGCCGGAGATGATCATCTGTCTCGGCGACCTGCTGGACTGCGGACAGTTCTCCACCCACCCGCCAACCTACGGCATGGCCGAGACGGACTACGAGGCCGACCTGCAGACCACCGGCGACCTGCTGGACAGGTTGCAGAAGGTCTGCAGGCGACTGGTTGTCGTCGAAGGGAACCACGAATACCGCCTGGATCGCTGGGCCGCTGCGACAGCAGAGGGGCGCGGCGCATATTCCATGCTGGCCCCGCGCATCCAGTTGACCAAGGACCGCAAGAAATGCACGTATATCCGTTACGGTTCAACCACCGGACGGTATCCGCACTACAACGTCAACTCGCGGATCATCGCCGTGCATGGCTGGTCGTATGCCCGTCACGCCACTAAGAACCACCTCCAGATCAGCCAGGGCAAGAGCGTCATCCACGGGCACACTCACCGCGCCGATTCCAGCATCATCCAGAATATCTGGTCACCCGGCCGAGTAATCCAGGCCCGCAGCGCCGGCTGCCTGTGCAAGCCCATCCCGCTCTACGGGACGGGCAGGCCCGTCGAGTGGGTCAACGCATTCATACTCGGCTACCTCGGCAGGCGCAGCGACACGCTCTACACCATCCCAATTATGGACAGCCGATGCATCCTGCCGGACGGCACGGAGGTGGCGGCATGATAGACATGTGGGAAAACCAGATCCCGAAGCGCAAGAAATGTCAGTTCTGCAAACAGGAACGAGACTGTAGGCGAGGCCCCGACCCGTTCCTCTTTTACAACTTCGACGAGATCGAAACGGTCTGGCTCTGTGATGAATGCTACTCGGTTAGGGAACGCGGGGACCACCTGGATGATATCGATGAGGAATGGTGGCCAGCATGAACGTGGCGCTTCTTCCACCTCCCGAGACACCGGCCATCACGCTACGGCCGTACCAGGCCGAGGCGGTCAGCGCCGTCTATGACCACATGCGCCAGCGGGACGATAACCCGTGCGTGGTGATCCCGACAGCTGGCGGCAAGACGCCGGTTATGGCGACCATCTGCCGCGACGCTGTGCAGCAGTGGAACGGGCGCGTTTTGATCCTGGCCCACGTCAAGGAACTGCTCGAACAGGCCGTCGAGAAGCTGCACATCATGGCGCCTGACCTGTGGATGCAGATCGGGGTCTATTCGGCAGGCCTCCAGAGCCGTGACACCGACAAGCCGATCATCGTGGCCGGTATACAGAGCGTCTACAAGCGCGCCGCCGAACTGGACACGTTCGACTTGGTTCTTCTGGATGAATCGCACATGTTGCCTCCGGGTGGCGAGGGGATGTACCGCACCTTCCTGGCCGACGCCAAGGTCGTCAATCCCAACGTGCGCCTGATCGGCCTGACCGCCACTCCGTATCGCATGGCGACAGGCATGATCTGCGGGCAGGAAAACCTGCTGAACCACGTGTGCTACGAGATCGGGGTCAAGGAACTGATCGCCCAGGACTATCTCTGCCCGCTCAAAAGCCGGGCGGGCAAGAGCAAGGCCAACCTGGACGACCTCCATATCCGCGCCGGTGAGTTCATCGCGTCGGAAGTCGAGGCCGCGATGGACAATCACGCGCTGGTGCAGTCGGCGTGCGAAGAGATCTTCGAGCTGACACAGGACCGCAGAAGTGTGCTGATATTCACCAGCGGCGTCCAGCACGGCCGGCACGTTGCCGCGTACATGAAACGAATCTCGGGTCAGGAGTGCGGTTTTGTCTGCGGTGAGACGCCCGGGCTCGAGCGCGAATCGCTGCTTCACCGCTTCAAGGCTGGCGAATTTAAGTACCTGGCCAACGTCAATGTCCTGACCACGGGCTTCGATGCGCCGAACATCGACTGTGTCGTATTGCTCAGGCCTACGAATTCACCAGGCCTTTTCTACCAGATGGTCGGTCGCGGTTTCAGGCTGCACCCGGACAAGACCGACTGCCTCGTTCTGGACTATGGCGGCAATATCCTGCGTCACGGCCCTGTCGACGATCTGAAGATCAAGGAGCCCGGCCAGTCCGGCGGCGAAGCGCCGGCTAAGGAATGCCCGGAATGCCAGGCGCTGATCCACGCGGCCTATGCTACCTGCCCGGAGTGCGGATATGAATTCCCGCCGCCGGAGCGGGAGAGACACGATGCCAAGGCGAGCAGCGCCGGCATCTTGACGGGGCAGACCACTGACACAGAGTACGAAGTCGAGGACATCGCCTACTGCGTCCACGTCAAACGGGGCGCACCGCATGACCATCCCAAGACGATGCGCATCGATTATCAGGTCGGCTGGAATGAATGGAAATCCGAATGGGTGTGCCCGGAACACACCGGTTACGCGCGTGAGAAGTTCAGGGCCTGGTGGCAGCTTAGAAGCAATGAACCCGTTCCCAATGCAGCCACGGAGGCTGTCCTGCTTGCCAGCGCAGGGGTGCTGGCCCCGACAACACAGATCACAATCCGGTCCGTCACCGGCGAAAAGTACGACCGCGTCATCGCCCACCAACTCGGGACCATCCCGCCACGACTCACTGGCGACGGTGATGACAGCAACCTGCCGGACTATGCATGGGCCGGCGATGAGATTCCGTTTTGACTGAGGCGCAAATAATGCCAGATCTGAAGAACAGCGTCGATGCTTACATCGCCGTCGGCTTGTGCGCGCTTCCGGCCAAGCGTGCAGAGAAACGCCCCACCATCTCCTGGAAACAATACCAGGGTCGCCTGCCAACGCAGATCGAGATTGATACATGGTTCAGCAATAGCCCCGACGCTATCTGCATCCTTACCGGAAAGATCTCCTGCAATCTGGAGATGATCGATTTCGACAATG
>CAZVEV010000459.1:0-3320 GCA_964625865.1 uncultured Planctomycetaceae bacterium
CATTCGATGGCACGGGCAACGGGATACAAGTTCCGGCCGAGACGGCTGACCTCAATTCGGAGAAGACGGCATACACGATCGACCTCTGGTTCAACACGACGACGACCACGGGGAGGCAGTTCCTGTACGAACAGGGCGGCGGCACGAACGGTATCGTGTTCTACCTTGACGGTGACGATCTCGTAGCTGGTGTCAACGACAACACCGTTCACACCAACGTGAAGATCGTGGACGAAGTTCTCGCCGACACGACGTACTACGCGGCGTTGGTGTACGATGGCGGCACGTCGCTCAAGGCGATTCTCAAGAGCTTCGACGGCACGCAGGACCAGAGCAACACGAACACGACAGGCATACCGGCGTTGGTGGGAGGGCACTCCGGCGTGAACGGTATCGGCGCGGTCAACGGCGATGGCAACAGCGGCGCTCGGATCGAAACGGGCGTCATTGGGACCGGCTCGTTCTTCTCCGGGACCCTCGACGAGGTAGCGACCTACGACAGTGCGCTAAGCGACACAGAGATCGGCAATCACTACACCGCCGGCATCCCCGAACCGTCCACGCTGGCCCTGGCCGCGATCGGCCTGCTGGGGCTGCGGCGGAAACGGCGGTAAGAGGACCCGAACAAGAACGCTTCTTCGCAATGCGTGCGATCAGGAGACAACGAAGATGAACAGCATGCTGAACAACAAGACGCTCCGCGGGTTCGTGTTGACGCTCCTCGCGGCCGTGTTGATCGGCGCGCCGGCCGCATCGTCCGACGCGGCGACGCTCACCGAAGATTTCGAGAGCCAGACGGTCCCGAGCAGCACGCTTCCGGCCGGCTGGTCGCTGATCACCGAGGCCGGGTCACCAACGTACGCGAACGTCACCGGCAGCAACGGCGCCGGCGGCAGCGCGGGCGTGGGCGGGCAGGTCAGCTCAACGGATTACACCGGCGATACCGACCTGCCCGGGGCGTACATCGTCCATTCCACGGCGTTCGACCCCACACTCCCCATTACGGGCCGCTTCGACGTGTACATTCCGCACGAAGCCAGCTTCGACGACGCCGTGTTCCTCTTCGGCGACATCGCGGGCGGCTTGACCCGGTTGGCGCCCGACGCGTTGAACGTGAAGATGTATGAGGCCGGGGGCAACTACTCGCTACTCACTGACGGCGCCGGCGGTGTGTTGGACAACACCCCCAACATGCAGATCGCCGACGACACGTGGCACGGCGTGGAGTTTTCCTGGACGCCGACGAGCGGAAAGACGGGCGACTTCCAGGTCGAATTCACCGTGCTGAGCAGCGGCACGTCGAAGGGAACGCTGTCCACGACCGGGTTCACGTTTGCCCCGTCGTCGGTCCAGTTCGGCTTCGGGTCCGTCAACGACACGGGCATCTTCGACAACATCAGCATCGTCCCCGAACCGGCGACGCTGGCCATCGCCGCGATCGGCCTGCTGGGCTTGCGGCGGCGGCGAAGACGATAGCATCTCACGAGACAGCGAGGACAATCATGCGACACGACACAACTGAGGACAGAGGTGAGAACATGACCAAACGACTTCTTTGCGGGCTTGCGGTTGCGGTGCTTGCGTTTTCGGCCCCCGCCGGCGCCGGCCTGATCGCGCACTGGGACCTGGATGAGGGGTCCGGCACGGCGATTACGGACACCAGCGGCAGCACGAACCAGCACAACGGCGATTTCGTCGGCGGGCAGGATCCGGCTTGGCTTTCGACGGCCAACGCCCGGCTGGGCGACAGCGGGCTGGGCTTCACCGCGACGGCCACAAATAACGGCGACCGCGTCGACGTGTCGCACCACGCGGAGCTGAACCTCCCTAACGGCGCCTTTACACTCAGCTTCTGGTACAAGGCGGATAACAACGGTGACTCGGGTATCGACTGGCCCGGACCGTTCTACAAGGGCGGCGGGAACAACGGCTGGATTGTCTTCCGCGCCAACGCGAACGACCGCATGCGGTTCAAGTCGCGAAACAACCAACCCACGGTCTGGACGACGAACGTCGACGAGACGTGGACGCACTACGTCCTGGCGTTTGACGGGACCGACGCCAATGTGTTCTACACCGACGGTACGGGCGCGACGCAGACGAACAACTGGGGCAGCGACATCACCGCCGGCGGCGCGCTGCAGTTCGGCAAGGCGGATCAATACGGCACGCAGGATCTGGATGACATCGGTATCTGGGACGAGCAGTTGGGCACGGGCGAGGCCCGGTCGATCTACACCGTGCCCCAGGACCTCGCCCTCGACTACGACATCGCCGACGTGAGCGATCTGTGGGATATCCATACCACCGGCACGGGCGCAAGCGGCGACGTGGAGGGCACCACGTGGTACTACACCGACGCCCTGCCCGACTCGCCCGCCGAAGGCGACGCCTATACCTCCGGCGGCGGGATGTACGTGGCCCTGACGGCAACCACCGGCGTGACGACGGTCCCCGAACCGACCACGCTGGCCCTGGCCGCGATCGGCCTGCTGGGGCTGCGACGACGCAGGCGCGAGTAGTGCGGGAAGACAATCTTGGATCGAGGCATAGCGCAGAAGGCATAACACGAGAAGGGAAGAGCGCATCATGATGAGACTTTACTTGATCGGCGCCGTGGGGCTGGCGGTCGTGCTTTCGTTGGGAGGCTTCGCACGTGCGGACCTCATATTCGATAACACGGCATCCGCCGGAACCGAGATCGGTAAGGGGAACCAGGAGAGCAACTTCCCCGACAACTTCTCGTTTATTGTGACGGCCGACATGCCTGCATCCGCCCTCGGGTCCACGAATGCAGAAGTCATGCTGGAATTGGGCGGCACGACGACGGGGACCACGATCGGTCTGATTGACGACGACGTGTACATGATCTCGGCCAAGAGTAACACGACACGTGCGGAGTTCACGATCCCGCTGAAGGCCGGCGACTACTCGAATTCGGTGACGATCTACCTCCATCGTGACGCGGGAGCCTCAGACAGCGTGTACCGTGCGGCGGTCCGCCATGCCGACGGCAGTTGGACCGCGCCGTCGGATGTGACCAGCGCCGGCGTAGACACGAACATCGGCACGAACGGCGCGACCGTGGGCGGCCACAACGACAACTTCTACAGCACGGAGGGCGGAGAGAGCGACTTCGCTGGCAAGACCAACGGCGACTTTGCCGGGCAGGTCCGCGCGCGGGCGTACGACACCGCCGGCGTCAGATACAAGGACGAAGTCCTGGCCGACAGTCCGACGGCGTATTGGCGGCTGGGCGAGACCAACTTTCAAGCCGGTACATGGTTTACAGTCTGGTCCATGAACATCCTTTACACTTT
>CAZVEV010000460.1:0-3306 GCA_964625865.1 uncultured Planctomycetaceae bacterium
TGGGCGGGCACCTGGTTCCCGGGGGGACACACGGTCCATCGGTCCCGCGTGCAACGAGTTGCACGCCCTACCACTGGAGTTCTTTGGCCCCGAAGGGGTCGCAGCGCCGCGTCGATGTTTGGACGCGGCGGCTCATTCATATGACCCATGCGCTCTTCCCATCCAGAGATCAGTAAACGGTCAGGCCGCACGCTGTGACGACGTGCGGCGCGGGCGGCCGCCGCGGGCGGGATACCAGGTCTCGTCACCCGACCGAACGCACTGAAGTATGCGCATGTGATGCGGGCGCGGATATTTTTTTTCCGCTCGCAGTTGCCCGTCAGATCGCCTCTTGACGCATCGCCGGCGGACAATCTGATCGCCCGCGCGGATTTTGCGTTTGACCTGCTCGGGACCGCGGTGTAAGTTCGCCGCACGCACCTGAGGTGTGGGGCACCTCACGGATGATGCATATCGCACCACGGATGGTGCGGACGCTTTGCTGCCGCGCCCATGTGAGAGTTCTCTTTCGTTTGTTCGACGGCCTTGTTGTCTTGATTTGCGCAGCACGTGCGCTGGAAATACAGAGGTGAAACTGATGGCACGCGTGGACGTGGACCGGAGTCTGTGGCAGGGAATCATCGAGCAGGTCGTCGCAGCGGGCGGGCACATCATCCGGCCATGGTTTACCGAACTCGAGCCGATCGCCCTGGAGCACGGGCTGCTGGAGATCGAGGTCCCCGGCCCCGCCGAGCAGGAGTACTGCCGGCGCCACGCGACACGACTGTTCACCGAAGCGGCCCAGACAGCCACCGGCATGCTCGTGGGCGTCTGTTTCCTGACCAGCGCCCAGGTCGAGCCCGCCGAGGCGGCTGCACAAGGTCCGGTCGAGGGCACGTACCAGATCGATCAGCCCAGTCGGCTGGACCCGTCGTACGTGTTCGACACGTTTGTCACCGGCCCGTGCAACCGACTGGCCCACGCCGCATGCACCGCCGTCAGCGACTCGCCCGGGCGGTCGTACAACCCGCTGTTCCTTCACGGCAGCGTGGGGCTGGGCAAGACGCACCTGCTCCAGGCCACCTGCCAGTACATCGCCCTGCACCCGGACCACATGAACATCTGCGTGCTGTCGTGCGAGACGTTCGTCAACCACTTCATCCAGGCCGTCGAGCGGAACCTGCTCCATGCGTTCCGCTATCGCTACCGCCACGTGGACGTGCTCGCCATCGACGACATCCAGTTCCTGGCCAACCACGAGCAGACGCAGGAGGAGTTCTTCCACACCTTCAACACGCTCTACCAGGACCGCAAGCAGATCATCCTGTCCAGCGACCGCGGGCCCAGCGAGATCCAGGGCCTCGAGGACCGCCTGGTCAGCCGGTTCAGTTGGGGCCTGGTCGCCCGGATCGACCGCCCCTGTTACGAGACGCGACTCGCGATCGTCCACAAGAAGGCCCGCATCCGGAATATCTCCCTGCCCGAGGACGTCGCGTGCTTCCTGGCCGGCACGATCGACTCCAACACGCGCGAACTCGAAGGCGCCATCGCCAAGATCGCCATGCTCGCCCAGGTGGCTGACCGCCAGATCGACCTGGCCATCGCCGAAGAGGCCCTCGGCGCCGAACCGACCGCCAAGAGCCGTGAAGTGACCATCGAAGATATCCTCACCGTCGTGACCGCCCGCTACAACGTCCGGCTGGCCGACCAGCAGAGCAAGAACCGCAGCCGCTCGGTCACCTTCCCGCGCCAGATCTGCATGTACCTCGCCCGAACGCTCACCCGTCACAGCCTGCAGGAAATCGGCGGATACTTCGGCGGGCGAGACCACACCACCGTCCTGCACGCCAAGAAGGCCATCGACGAGCAGCGCGACCGCGACCCGCAGTTCCAGGCCACCCTCGAGCGCATCAGCCAGGACGTGCTCGCTGCCAACTGACGTTCTCAGCGAGTGCACTTCAAACACGTTCCATACGCGCAAGCGCTCTCGTACAGCATGCTCGGGCTGGCAGCTTCAGCTGGCCAGCGCGGGGCCCGCAGGGCCCCGCATGACCGCGAGACTCACTTTGCCTCAAGTCCTGTCGCCCGCCTCGTCGATATCCCTTCCAACAGCGGCTCGACAAGGACGTCGAGCCCGACAGAACGTCCCCGCGCCTGTCAACAGGTCCTGTGGACAACTCGTGGAAAGGCTGTCTCGCCATCGCCCTCGGCAGACAGTTTCTCACAACCTCCGCGCCATCGCTGCCGGACCAGTTTCCCGTAACCTCCCATGCGCCTACAGCACCGGCCGGCGTTGCCAACAGGTTTCCCACATCGGCCCGCCCGCCCGAGCACTCGCCAACTCCTGTGTTTGACTACAGTTACCTCTTCTCCTCGGCGCAAGCCCCACAACCAACAGCCCCTACCAATACTCCTACGAGATTCTAACTAAGTATAATAGACCGTCCCGCACACGCCCCGGTGACCGGCATCTGACCTGTCACTGGCCACACTCACCGATACCGCAGCCGGGCTGTCGAGTAGAACGGCCTGCCCTGGGCAATGTACTTCCTCTCGAAGTTCGTACCCACGATCTCGCCATCGGCGTCAGTCATCTTCGGCATGGGGATGGTTGCGAATCCCGCGCCAGCCTCCGAGCCAAGGACCCGACGGATCTGCTCGAAGTAGCCCATGTGATCGGTCACGATAATCAGTTGCCCGCCAATGCGAAGGACGCGACGGACGTCGGCCAGAAAAGGCGGTTGAATAAGCCGACGTCGATGATGACGCCGCTTGGGCCACGGATCGGGAAAGTAGATATGCACGCGCTGCAGCGATTGCGGGGGGAGGCAGACCTTGAAAAAATACGCCGCGTCGGCATGGAGCATGCGAACGTTCGTCATGCCGTGACGCCGGAACCGGTCGGCAGCGTGGCAGCAGTAGGCCTTGGCGTACTCGATGCCCAGGAAGTTCACCTCCGGCCTCGCCTTGCCGCGAGCCAGCAGAAACGTCCCCTTGCCCGTGCCGATCTCCACCTCCACTGGCCGCATATTGCCGAACACCTCCGCGAAATCAACCGGCCCCTTCGCAATCGTCTCGTCCAGCAGCACCCCGCCGGTGTCCCACTTCGACCGCTTGCCGTGCAGCAGATGTTTCGGCGAATTCGTTCTCATGCGACACAGGATACCTGATCCGGGGACGCCATACAGTTCTATTTGACGGAAGTTGGCTGGGGCCGTAGGATGTGGGCACGGGAAGGCTTGCGAGAGTACTTGTCCCGGAAAACGGTATGGTGTCCCTAATGGCCCGAGGTTAAGCCGAATCATGTCATAAAAGCAGGCCTCTCTT
>CAZVEV010000461.1:0-3304 GCA_964625865.1 uncultured Planctomycetaceae bacterium
CACGCGGTGTCCTCTGTTTTCTCGCCCCCGTTGCACTTACGATGTGAATTCGCCGGAGTCGCTATGGAAATAGGGGACAGTCACCTATTTCCCCATTTCTATTTCTTTTCCCTATTTCCCGGGCCAGACGCCCGTGTCACCACGGTCTACTCCCCCCCCTGGCGGGCGACGAAGCCTTGGGTGGCCAGGCCGGTGGCCGAGGGGGTGCCGGCGATTTTGGCCAGGTAGGCCGGGCCGAGGGCCTTGATGTGGTCGCCCACGCCCTCGAAGTAGTTCAGGTGGGCCTGCTCTTCGTCGATCACCGTTTCGAACAGCTTCATGCTGATGCTGTCGCCGTTTTCGCGGCAGGTCAGGAGGAAGCCGTTGTAGGCGGTGATGGCGTCGTCTTCGGCTCCGGCGTCGAAGGGGAAGATGGCCTCGACGGGTTGGCCCTTCTCGACCGGTCCGGCGGGGGTGGTTGTCGGCTCGCCGCCGAGTTCCTTGACCCGTTCGGCGAACGCCTCGGCGTGGCGCATCTCGTCGATGGCGATCAGCTTGACCGCGGCGGCAAACTCGCCGTAGTCCATGTCGTCCAGACCGTAGTGCTGGTTCATGTACTGGATGATCGCCTGGAGCTCCATCGCCCGGGCCTCGTTGAGCACCTTGATGACGTTCGCCTTCCTGTCTTCTCGCGATTCGTTGGCCATGATGGGTCCTTTCTCGCAGGGCGTCTCGCTGCCGGCCGGCGGCCCCGGACGTGAGGGGGACGCGCATCTCTATTAGCGATGAACGCGGTCTGCTGTCAAGCCTCAGGCCCAACCGACCGCCAGCTCATTGTCTCGTCGGTGCCGTAAGGTATAATCCACGGGTCACCTGAGGCCCTGAAACATGATCGGAGACACAACCATGAAACGCAGGACGTTTCTTCGCGTCGTTGGCGGGACGAGTCTTACCACGGCACTGGCGCCGGGTTATCTGATGGCGGCCCGCGGGCGGTCCGGCGACACCGATGGTGTCCTGCTGGAAGCGGCGGCGTTTGCCGCCCTCGGCGGGTGGAAGGTGGACACGCAGCATTACCAGCAGATGGGCGGGTGTTACCTGTTGGCGCACGGCATGGGTGTCCCGGTCGCCAACGCCAGGACGAGAATCACGCTGCCCGAGGCGGGGACGTGGCACGTCTGGGTGCGGACGCGCGACTGGTGCCCGGGCCCGTGGGATGCGCCGGGCCGCTTCAAGGTTCACCTTAACGGCAAGGCGCTGAAGGGAGTCTTCGGCACGGAGAAGGGGTGGGTGTGGCAGAGCGGCGGCGCGGTGACTCTGCCGAAGGGCCAGGTCACCGTCGAACTTGAGGACCTCACGGGTTTCGACGGCCGATGCGATGCGATCTATTTCTCGAAGAAGCCCACGCCCACGCTGCCCGGCGAGGACCTGGTGGAACTGGCGGCGTGGAAGGACCAACTGACCGGCCGGGCGAAGAAGAAGATCGAAGAGTCCAGCTACGACCTGGTCGTGGTCGGCGGCGGCATCTCCGGGTGTGCGGCCGTGCTGGCGGCACGGCGACAGGGCCTGTCGGTCGCCCTGATCCAGGACCGCCCGCTGTTTGGCGGCAACGCCAGCGAAGAGGTCCGCGTCCACACCATCGGGATCTCCGGCCTGGGCGACGAGATCATCAAGACCATCGACACGAAGCATTGGCCCAACGGCCACGCCGACGCGATCAAGGACCAGAAGAAGCGCGAAGCGACGATGAAGTCCTGCGGCGCCGACCTGTTTGCCCATCACATCGCCGTCGGGCTGGAAAAGGACGGCGACACGATTGCGTCCGTCGAGGCGCGCCACGCGACGACGGGCGTCATCCGCCGCTTCCGCGCGCCGGTGTTCATCGACGCCTCGGGCGATGCCTGGCTGGGCCACTGGGCCGGGGCGGATTACCGTTACGGCCGCGAAGCCAAGAGCGAGTTCAACGAAGGCTGGGACAAGAACGGCGACCTGTGGAGCCCCAAGAAGCCTGACAAGCGCGTCATGGGCACGAGCCTGTTGTGGAACTCCGAGAAGACCAGCGAGAGTTCGGGCTTCCCCGACGTGCCCTGGGCCCATCCCGTAGCGCAAGGACACGCCGCGACGAAAGGCGAGTGGTACTGGGAGTATTCCGCCAACGACCTGAACCAGATCGACGACGCCGAGCGGATTCGCGACCACCTGCTGCGTGCCATTTACGGCTCGTTCGCCAATGCCAAGAAGCAGCCGAGAGACGCCAAGGTCAGGCTCAAGTTCGTCGCGTACGTCGGCGGCAAGCGCGAGAGCCGCCGCCTGATGGGCGATTACATCTACACCATGAGCGACATGGTCAAGGGCCGCCAGTTCCCCGATGCGGTCGTGATCGAGAAGCGCGATATCGACGTGCACTTCCAGCGCGCCGAGACGGGCATGAAACAGGACTTCCTCTCCAGGGCGCTGTTCATGAGGGTGCCCAAATACTACTTGCCGTTCCGCACGCTCTACTCGCGGAACGTGACGAACCTGATGATGGCCGGGCGAAACTTCAGTTGCTCGCACATCGGGCTCGGCGGGCCCCGCGTTATGAAGACCTGCGGGCAGATGGGCATCGCTACCGGCTTCGCGGCGGCCCTGTGCAAGAAGCACAAGGTCGACCCGCGCGGCGTCTGCAAGAACCATATCGATGAGCTGAAGGCCATGTGCGCCCTCGGACGCGATGCCTCCGACGACGTGATGGTCGTTCTGCCGGCCGGCAAGGCGCGACGGACCAGTGACCGCGGCTCCAAGTACGCCATCTCGAACCTGCCCGCCGCGCTGAAGGCCCTGCCCAGCGTCGTCGTGCCGCGCGGCTCGTCGGGCAGGCCCGCACCCGGGTTCTCCTTCCAGATCAGTTCACCGGCCGAGGTGTACATCGCGGTCCATCAGCGCGGCGATTACACACCCCCCGCCGGCTGGGAGAAGACGGACATGACCCTCAAGTGGTACGGCCAGTTCACCGACGTGATCTACCGCAAGACGTTCCCCGCCGGCACGGTGAAGATCCCCCCCCACACCGGAAAATCCGGCCCCAACTTCGGCCTGCCCCACGTCGCGTTCGTCAAAGGAACCAACATAACAATCAAGCCGACGGGATAGACCGATAAGTCGCGACGGTTGTCCGTTCCCGGTTGCCGTTCAAAAAGAGTGGCGATATGATTTCGCATTCGAGACAGAAGAAGGCCACAAAAAGGGTTAACCGTCCCGCAATTCGGGGGACATCTATGAGCAAGCCTTTGTCAAGTCGGTAACGGGACGTCAGCGGGGTTTTTCCAAACATCTATTCGGCATC
>CAZVEV010000462.1:0-3228 GCA_964625865.1 uncultured Planctomycetaceae bacterium
GCGTTGTAGACCGGAACGTCCGGGGCGTTCATTCCGCCCCATATCCCATCGTAGGAGACCATGTCGTGCGTTCCGGGATGAAACAGGAACTCGGCGCCCCGGGCCTTGAGCTTGTCGACGTTTCTGGAGATGAAGAGATGATCGGCGAGCTTCTCGGCGAAATCCTGAAGCTCCTTCGGCGTCTTGCCCGCCGCAAGAGCGCCCGGTTTCATGCTCGGTCCCGCCAGGCCGCCAAGCCAGCCGCCGCCTCTCGGTCTTCGTCTCCTGCCGCCCCTTGGCGGGGCCTTCTTCCCGGCGCGGGCCTGATTATAGGCAGCAAGCTTGGCCAGGGCGGCCGGATCCGAAAGCCGGACCGGAGAAGCGTATATCGGGCATACCGACCCGAACGCCGCGGTGACCCGGTTATCATTGATCAACGTAATCGCCGAAGTCTCTCCCACCTTCGACACGCCGGAGACCAGAATCTTGCCCTCTTCGAAATGCCCCTTTTCCGCGTAGGCGGCGGTAATGGCTCGCATGGTCGTAGCCGGCCAAATCCAGAAGTTCCGGTAACGGGGATCAAGCGTCTTATAGAACAGGGCGTCGCGTCGTCTCTTCAGGTCGCCCGGAATGTTCTGGATATGGGTCCTGACGAGTCCCACGCCGGCCTGTATCAGTTCGCCGTCAGCCCCGCGGATCATCACGTCCCTGTTCGATACGCCACCGGTGAGATGAAAGCCTTTGGCTTTTCTGTCGGCGGGCACGGCAAACTGGACCAGGACCCGGTAGTCCTTTCCCGGGTAGGCCTGGCCTACGGTTATCTCGACGACTTTCTGCCGCGTGGGCACCTCTCCGCCAACGGCATGCCAGTCCTTGACGACAGACGCTTTCAGCGTGCCGGGATCCCGTATGTCCTTCATATTGAAATAGGTTTCCGCCGAAACGCCGGTCATAACGAAGAAGACCGTTACAGCACCGATGAGGACTCTTGTCTTGTTACACATTGTGTTACCCATAATGTTGTTTCTTGGAGAACGGCTCATCTGCTCAAGCCTCTCCAGTTCGTTCGGCCCGCCTTGAGGGCCCTTGAGGCCCGAAACCGCCCCTGAGCCGGTTAGAGACACTATGGCGTCCGATCCCGGCGTCGTCAACACTGAAGTACAAACGCCCTGCGCCCGGCTGTGCTATTGAATGCACGTAAGACTTCACTGATGTGCAATGACTGTCGCGGCCAGTAGCCCCGTTTACGGAGGTTGGCCCGCCGAAGGCGGGACGTAGCCCAGGGCTTTTAGCCCTCACCTTTACCCACATCTTGGACGTCAGGCAGCGAGGGCGCACATGAGTTGACCTGGATACGGTTGGGCCGTGTGTCGGCAGAATGGTCGTACAGCCCAACGCACCTGAGAGTCGAAAGCCCGGGGCAGAGCCGACAGCCGCAGGCCGCGGCGCCGCCCTGGGTTAACGTGCGTATGAAGACCTAAGCACCACCGGTGCGCCACTGGACGTCACGTGTCCCCGGTGGCGCCCCGTTGGGGCTTGGCGCCTTGGCGTATGTACACCCAGGGCGGCGCTCCCGGCGGCGCCCTTCGGGCTCCGCCGTGTCGCTCTGCCCCGGGCTTTCGACTCTCAGCCCGTTGGGCTGTACCCGCGCGCCGACGCAGAGGCCCTCGGCGATATCGACCCCGACGAACACCTCTACGATGCGCTGATCACCTCGCAGGCAAGATGTGGATAAAGCCCAGGGGACCCGCCTCTTTCTGTTTCTTTCTCTCTTTGTCCTTTATCCATTCCATCTCCGTTATCCCGTCAAACATCTCCTTCTTTGCCCGGTCTTTCGTCTCAATGCCCCCCCCGCCAGAAGAAAACGCCCCACACAGCCGCAGGCCCCCCGGGCCAGATCATTGCCGCCGCTGGGGCCGGCTAGCCCATGAACCCCGGTGCACCGGGGTGCAATCGGAAATTGTCTGCCTTCCCGGCCGTTCAATCTACAATCGTAAATCGTAAATCTACAATCAATAGTCCTTGCACCTTGGCCTTCTTCTCCGTGCAGTCCAAAATGAAATGTTCTTGACACCCCTCCCCCAGCCATCGACGATACGCCCATGAGCACGATGGGATCACCTGGGGCTGTGGGTTCGGGACGACGATCAACGTCCCAAGGTCCATCCCCCCGAGTTTATCCCCCCGCGCCGCGGCTGGGGCCGGTGTACCATTCA
This sequence comes from uncultured Planctomycetaceae bacterium, assembly GCA_964625865.1. Taxonomy (GTDB): domain Bacteria; phylum Planctomycetota; class Phycisphaerae; order SM23-33; family SM23-33; genus CAZVEV01. The sequence continues at coordinate 2,196 of CAZVEV010000462.1, forward strand.
TCGCGGCGCACCCGCCCCGGACCACGCGGCGGAAAACTGTATGATGTCCCCGGATTCCGAATCGTCCTTCACTTCCTGCCGCCATACTGCCCGGACGAGAACAAGATAGAACGGTTGTGGCGAGACCTGCACAGCGAGGTCACCCGCAATCACACCTGCCGAACGATGAACGAATTGATGGACAACGTGAGAGCCTTCCTGCAAGAACGTGCCGTACGCCCGGACCTCAAGGTTCGCAAGGTGGCAGCATGAGTACCCAAAGCGTGGCTACTACTCGCGCACGGCTATTTAGTCGACGTTGCTACGGAAGAGATACACAGGAATGCCCATGTCAGAGTGGGTGGGCGGATCCCCGGACTACGTGGATACACAGACGATGTAGTCAAAGTGGAGTTCTTGCCTCGAGGAAAGATAGGCGAGTGGAAGAAGGCGGTTGAGCGGGAAGCACGAAGACAGAGATTGAAGGTGTCTGTTCGCAAGCGGTAGACGCTGGTAGACAAGGCTGACCAAGCCCCTGTTCTATATGTGGCGATGCCGGAGACGATATGAAGCGGCAGCTGTGAGATTCGCGTGACAGAGAGGGCATATAGGTGCAGCCATGCGTGAATTGAAGTGGTTTCACGATAGGGGGAGAGCATCAGCAGTCGCATTGTCACCTAAGGCTTCGTGCGTTCTCTTGGTCATTCTTGGTATGATTATTCTATCAGGGTGCCATAAAGACGAAGATCCCGGAGGACGCACAGAAACTGAGTCTGCCTCCAAATGCGAGCAGGTGGATAGGCGCCCTTGGCGGAATCCAGAGACGAACACATCTGAGAGGCAATGGGACACACTGAACGATAGCGATAGAGAGCAGATCATTAGCGCGGCCTTCGCGCGTATCATCAAGGTGAAGGTCCAGCCCGGACGGAAGTTCATGCTCGCCATCGGGGAAGGTGCACGTGCATCTGATGAGCCAGGACCGAACTTCCCCGAGACGCTGTTGGATCCCAGTGATGCAGTACTGAAGGCAGTCCGTCTGGACATGCCTAGT
>CAZVEV010000463.1:0-3147 GCA_964625865.1 uncultured Planctomycetaceae bacterium
GGGATGCGTTGCTCCGCAAACACTGGATTGGGACCTGTGGCTGAACAGGGCGGAGGACATTCCCTTCAGCACAAGCTACATGAACAGGGAGTGGATCCGTTACAGCCATTTCAGCGGCGTGGTTGGGGACATGGCGACGCACATTCTGGATCCCGCGAACTACTCTCTCGAGCTTGGCCCGCCGATCTCCGTCGAGGCCGAGGTCGAGGAGCCCGGGTTTCCCGGGTCACTGCCCAAAGCCGGCGTGGTGACATGGGAGTTCCCGGCGCGGGGCGATCAGCCTCCGGTAACCATGAAGTACTACGTGGGGCCGGACATCGAGTACCCTCGGCCGAAACGGCTCGAGGAGGGGCGCAAGGCACACTTCATGAACAGCGGCTCCGTCATGATAGGCGAGAAGGCATCCATGTTTGCCGGCAGTCACAGTCAGAGCCCGCGGATATTCCCGGAAGCAACCATGAAGGAGACACCGAGACCGCCCAAGGTCTCGGAACGCAACAAGGGCCGCGGCCACGAAGGCAACTGGACCAAGGCGATTATCGACGGCGGCAAGGCCATGTCGAACTTCGAATACGCCTGTCCCTTCACCGAGACGCTGATTCTCGGTGATGTGGCACTCATGCATCCGGGCAGGAAGCTGCTGTGGGACGCGAAGAACATGAAGATCACCAACGACGAAGCGGCCGACAAGAGCATCTTCATGCGCAGGCTGAAGCCCAGGGATGAAATGGGGTGGATCTAAGGACGTCAACCGGGAACAACCGAACAACCAATGGAGAGAACCGACTCGTGAAGAGAATAGCAATCACAATATGTGCCGGTTCCACGGCCCTGACGGCCGTGGCCGGCGACTGGACCGTAAAGGACGGGAAGATCCCCGAGATCCACTACAAGGGCAAGCTCAAGACCAAGGTCTACGCTGACGCCAAAGGCAAGCCGGCGCTCCATCCGCTGGTTGGCCCGGACGAGATTCACATGACGCGGGCCTTCCCGCTGGAAGCGGTGCGCGAGGGCGAGAAGAAAGATCATCCCCACCACACCGGTCTGTGGTTTACCCACGGTCGCGTCAACGGCAGGGATTTCTGGCACGGCGGGCACGACGTGATCAGGACCGACAGCCAGAAAGTGGTCGCCGATGAAGCAGGTGCCACGATCACGTCCAGTCATAGCTGGGTTGCAGAGGGCGGCAGGACCGAGTGTACGGACAACCGCGTCATCCGACTCTCTGGCGACGACGACGAGCTTATCGTCGACTACCGAATCACCATCAACGCGAAGGATCACGATGTCCTGCTCGGTGATACGAAGGAAGGAACGTTCGCCTTTCGCACTCACCCGCGTCTTCGCGGCAAGGACATGGGCGCCACAATGGTCAACAGCGAGGGCCAGAAGGGCAAGGGCATCTGGGGCAAGAAGGCCAAGTGGGTCTGCTACTACAACACCATTGGCGGCAAGGTCCACGGCGTCACCATCATGGACAAACCGGGCAATCTTCGTCACCCCACCACCTGGCATGCCCGCGACTACGGGCTGCTTACCGCCAATCCCTTCGGAATCTCGAAGTTCCTCCGTCAGAAGGGCGGCGATCATACCGTCAGGAAAGGCGAATCCCTGACCTTCAACTATCGCGTAATCCTCCACCGCGGCAATCCCGAGGAAGCCGGCATCGAGAAGATCTACGAAGACTGGGCGGAGGAGTAGGCAATCCGCAGTGAAGTAGGGCGCGAATCCGGGGCGGGCATTGGCGGTTTTCGAGGGGAAACTGGAGGTGCGGTGTCTTGACCTGGGGATTACCACCAAAGGGACCAGCCCAGTCATTGAGGTCGTCGATTGCGACGAAAAGAACATTGGGCTTCTCAGCGGTAGACGCCGCAACCATCCCCGTGGCCAGGAGTGCGACAAGGATTGATGTCGTAGTCTTCACACTTCCTCCATCACTTACCCCAAACCACCGGCAACCACGCGCTCATGGCGGCCGGGCCGCGGTTCGCCCACACGAAATACGGGATCATGCGGATCGGGGCCGGCTTCATTGGCTGCCGTTCGACCTTGCGGTAGAGATCGGTTTCCCACGGCGCCTCCGCACGATACAGCGCTTCCCCCGTCAACGCCACGATCCCGAACGGCAGATCGTCGGCCGCCTGCGGGCTGAGCTGCATGTCCTCCGGAATGTACACGTTGTTAAGGTCGATGTCGTCCGGCAGGTCCTTTGACTCCAGGCAGTAGAGCATGGGCCCGCGCATGACGGCGACCTGGTTGCGGAGCTGCTCGGCCTTGGGATGGGCCTGCATCAGCCGCATCGGCATGGGCAGGTTGAGCTCGATCACGTCGCCTGACTTCCGCGTACTTCGCATCCGGCTCGGCGCACAGCATCCGGTAGTTCCACATCAGGTTGCCGATCTGGCCGCATGTCTCGTTGTAGCAGTCGGCGCAAGGCAGGTAGTAGGCAGGACCGACGGACTCACATACGGGATCGTGGCCCAGCGACAAGCCGTGCCCCATGGGGCTCACGCCGCCGTTGATGCACATCTTTCGCTCGGTCAGGTCCTTCCACAGTCGGTTGAGAGGCGCCCAAAGCGTAGCGTTGCCGTTCTCCAGGTAGATATCCGCAGCTCCGGCGAAGAGGTACGTGAAAAAGACGTTGTGGCCCACGACCTCCTTTGATCTGCGGAGCGGCGTGCGGTCCTGGATCAGGTCGCTCCCCGCGATGCCCGGCCCCTTGTAGAACAGACCCCCGCGTTTAGGGGCCTCGCCGCGCCGGCGGCGAACTCCCCTTCGGCCAGACCGCCCGCGATCCGCATGTTGTCGAGCACGTGCCCCGCGTCCGGATCCGCGGCCAACTCCCAGAGTTTGCGAAGAGTGACCTTTCGACACTGCTCATAGCGATCAGCCCAGAAACCGCTCGTCCAGAGCACGGAGTTCAGCCCCACGCCGGCCAGGCGCGCCTTGGGGCTGTTCTGATTTTTCACGATTTTGACATCCCGCGGTGCGACGTCCTGCGCGGGGAGATCACTGGTAAGGAAGACAACGCCCGACAGAACGGCCAACGGCAGGAGAAGATGAGAAACTTGTTCCATGGTCAATGAACCTCATAAGGCGGGCCGGGGCCCACAACCCAACTTGCACTATGATTCGCGGTTCCGTTCT
>CAZVEV010000464.1:0-3139 GCA_964625865.1 uncultured Planctomycetaceae bacterium
ACGAGACGATTCCCTACCAGCAGGCCGGCGCGATGCTGCTGATCACCGTCGACGGGCCCGACGCCGCCCAGGTCGAGCGCGAGTACGAGACCATCGGCGAGCAGTGCTTCGACGCGGGGGCCATCGAGGTCTACGTCGCCGACAACTTCACCACCTCCGAGCGCATCTGGAACGTCCGCCGCAACATCGCCGAAGCCTTCGCCGTCGTCTCGGTCCACCAGGGCAACGAAGACCTCGTCGTGCCCGTCGCGGCGATCCCCGCCCTGGTGGCGGGCATGGAGGACCTGGCCCGCGAGTACGGCGTGCAGATTCCCGCGTACGGCCACGCGGGGGACGGCAACCTCCATACGCGGATCGTCAAGGACCCCGACTGGCCGATGGACAAGTGGAAAGCGACTCTCCCGGAGGTGCTCACCGCGCTGTACACGCTGACGTCCGACCTCGGCGGGCGGATCTCCGGGGAGCACGGGATAGGACACAAGCGCAAGAAGTACATGCCCCTGTTCGTCTCGGAGGCCTACCTCGACATGCTCCGCTCGGTCAAGCGCGCCCTGGACCCCCACAACGTCCTGAACCCGGGCAAGATCTTCGACGTCTGACGGAGAGGTTGAAGGTCCAAGGTTCCGGGTTGAAGGTTCAAGACGTTCCGCAGCCCACGCCATCCAGCGTCCGGACGAAAAGCGGACGCCCCCGTGGGCGGCCAGACCCCCTGGGACGGACAGAGAAGCGGCCTGAGGGACGATCTTGCGGCCGACACCCCAAGGGTCGTCTTGGCGCGACCAGGGCGGCCAGGGGGCTTGAAATGCGTCGGCCGGGACGTCGGCACCACGCTCAGGTTCGCGATCCGCCCCAGCCTGATCCTCCTACACCTTTGGGACCCTACCACTTCTTGTCTTGGTGTCAGAGAGAATGGCGGAGAACAGGTGTTCTTGCGTGACGCAAGACGGCCGAAAGAGCGGTCGAAGATTGTCGCAAAGGGGGGGGGGATTTCTCTTGACACTTCGTGGAAAGGTGCTACGATATTCTGTCGTGACGGGTCCGGAGCCGAACGGGACGAGGGCAGGAGCCTTCTTGTCGAGTTCGGAGGGTGTATTGTCGCCTGTCTGCCGGCACGCCGAAACGCCGCCGCCGTCACAAGGATCGCATGTTCTGTTGGGACGTTTGGACCACGAGCCGCGGAGCAGATCACATGACCGAGCCGTACGCAGTTCGGAGCACCACCAGGACGCCGAGTTTCCGTGCGCCCATCCGGCGACGGGCCCGGTGCGAACAACAGATCGTTTTTGTTCAGACAACAAGGAGAAGACCATGAACAAAAGGACCCCAGCCATATTGGCCCTCGCCGTCGTGGCGATGGTGCTCGCTCTAGCCGCACCGACTCAGGCGGCGTGGATCGCCTACCACGATTTTGGCGACATAACCAGCGAGTTGTCGACGGGTAACATCACGACCCATCACACACTAGCTGCCTACGGGCTCGCCCCGTTAGATACCAGCCCGAAAGACCTGATCAAGTACTCCGACGGCTCCGACACCGGTGTCGACTTCAGTGTCGCCGGCGCCAACGGGGCCGACCTTCGCGGCGACGATGGCCCCGACGCGCGATTCACCCCGCCGGCCGGGGGCACGGACGCCGATGCCCTCTTCAACGGCGTCGGGCTGAACCTCAACAACGGAAGCATCTATGAGGGCGGCGGCGGCGGTTCGGGCTCCACGACGTACACGTTGACCGGCCTGAACCCGAGCCTGCTCTATGATCTTGCCTTCTACGGCGACCGCAGCAACTCGAGCCGCGACGGCTTCGAGCGGTTCACGCTGGGCGGAGCGGATTCCGCGACAAACAGCAGCTCGGTAGACACCCACTGCGTCGTCGTCAGCCCGACCGTCACTGACTTGCAGACCCGACCGAACGCGGCGGAAGGCAATGTCGTCCGCTGGACGGACATCGACCCCGGCGCCGACGGGATCATCACGATCAACGTGGATCCCGAGTTCCATGGGAATAACAGCAACATCGCCTACCTCATGGCCATGCGGCTGGAAGAAGTCCCCGAGCCGGCAACGATGAGCCTGCTGGTCCTCGGCGGATTGGGCGTAATGCTGCGTCGCCGACGTCGCGCATAGCGGCTGGTTACATCAGGAATCGTCCGCCCGGGGCTGCCCCCGGCGGATGCGGAGTATCTCTCAGAGAGAGAACGAGGCGACACGAAGACTGTCGCGGAGAGCACGAATAGTGGAACGACAGCCGAAAGGAGATTCGACATGAGAAACACGATCGCAACACTACTGGTCCTGGCCCTGCTGGCCGGGACGGCCAACGCGGCGACGTTTTCCATCTTGCCGCTCGACGCAAGCAATCAATGGCAAGACCCGGCGGGCCTGGTTCTCGACAATCTGCGCGGTGGATTCACCATCAATCCGGTCGGGGAATTTGGCGAGCGAGACATCAAGAGCAATCGTGACAACGCGCAGTCCTTCACAATCACGTCGGCGACGATCATCGACAAAGTCGCGATCAACTTCGCCGAGACCCTAAGCGACGGAGGAAGTACCACGTTCGAGTTCTTCGCCGTCGCCGATGCGAACGCCGCTACCCTCACTCCGTTGGGCGGCATCATCGATTCAGTCACGTTTACTTCCGCTACGCTCGGTGTGGGCACTAACGACGCCGGAACGCTGATCTTCGACGTGGTCGACACAGTCGCCGCCGCGAATTCGGCCTTCGCGATTCGGTTCGATACGGCCAGTTCCATGACCACTCGGACCGTCAAATGGGAACACTTCGATGCCAACGAGACCGGCTATCCCGGCGGGGCGGGATACCAGGCCAACGCTCCGACAGTCGGGCGCGACTACACCCTCGGTGTCGTGGCCGTCCCCGAGCCGGCGACGATGAGCCTTCTGGTCCTCGGCGGACTGGGCGTGCTCTTGAGACGACGAAGCCGCAAGGCGTAGACGTTGCGCCGCCGTCGTCCCAGGTCGTGAGTCCGCTGAACGGCGGGTCGCGTACTTGGCCTTCGGCCAACCGAAGAGATCGATCCTCTCCGAATCACATAAGAATGCGGGCTCATCCGGATAATGCGCAGGTGCATGGGCCTGAGGCCACCACCGGGCTTGTCCCGGCCGAGCCATGACTCGT
>CAZVEV010000465.1:0-3118 GCA_964625865.1 uncultured Planctomycetaceae bacterium
GAGCGGGTCGAGCCGAACCGCTACGCCAAGCCCACCTCTCTGAAGCGAAGGCCCATCACGTCACGCGAGCGCCAGCGCGCCTTGGCCGAGGCGGACGCCGTCCTCGAGGAGGCCGGGATATGAGCGGCGTACTGACCTACTCGGCGCTGAACGCGTTCCGCAACTGCCCGCGGAAGTACAAGTACCGGTACATCGACCACCTCCGGCCCGTCAAGCGGGTCGACACGTTGGCCTTCGGATCGGTGATCCACGAGGCCCTGGAGAGATGGTACACGCTGCCGGCCGACACCCATCGGCTGCTGGCGATCCTGGACTTCCTCGACGAGCAGTTCCCCGCTCACCAGGCCGATCCCGAGCAGAAGGCCAAGTGGCACCTGGCGCGGGCGATGATGGCCGGTTACGCGTCGAGGTACGCCGACGAGGAGTTCGAGGTCCTGGCCGTCGAGAAGAAGTTCGAGGCCGGGATTCACAACCCCGACACCGGCCGCGCCAGCCGGACGTTCACCATGGCCGGTAAGGTCGACGGGATCGTGCGGTCGCAGGCCGACGGCGAGTTGTACGTCCTGGAGCACAAGACGGCCTCGACGATCACGTCAGACTACCTCGACCGACTGTGGACGGACACGCAGGTCGCGCTGTACGCCTTCTACCTCCGCCAGATCGGCTACCCGATCGTCGGTGTGATCTACAACGTCATGCTGAAGTCCCGGCTCCAGCAGCGCGCAGGCGAGACGCAGGAGCAGTACGAGGCCCGTCGAGCCGCCCTGGCGGCGAAGAACAAGTCCGGCAAATCCACGGCCAAGCGCCAAGAGCCGGAGAGCGATGAGCAGTTCGCCGCCCGCCTGGCCGAGTGGTACGCCCGGCCCGAGGCGTTCCACCGCGAGCGCATCTTCTTGTCCGAAGAACGCCTGGCGATGCTGACCGAGGAGGTATGGGAGATCACCCAGCAGTACCTCGACGCCCGCCGACGCGGCAAGTGGCTGCTAAACACATCCAACTGCTTCAGCTTCCAGCGGCCTTGCGAGTACCTGCCCTACTGCCAAAGCGGCTTCAACCCCAACGTGCGGAACAACCTCTACGTCATCGCCCCGCCCCACGGCGAACTCGACGCATCCCATTGCCCCGGCCTGCCTGACGGTCAGGCGGGCGAACCGGAACCCTCTTTCTGAGGAGAGCGAACATGATCGTAACCTTGCCAACCAAACCCACCCCCCGCTCGACGGATCTGTCGAGCAAGACGACGCTGATCTACGGCCCACCGAAGATCGGCAAGAGCACACTTGCCAGCAAGTTCCCCGGCGCGCTGTTCCTGGAATGCGAGCCGGGCCTCGGCGAACTGGAGGTCTTCAAGGTCCCGACCTACTCCTGGCCGGACTTCCTGGCGGCCTGCAAGCTCGTCGCGGCGGGCGATCATTCCTTCAAGACCGTGGTGATCGACACGGCGGACAACGCCTTCAAGTTCTGCTCCGAGCACGTCTGCGCCAAGCACAACGTCGAGTATGAAGGCGACCTGCCCCACGGCAAGGGCTGGGCGTTCGTCAAGAACGAATGGCACCGCGTGCTGACCCGCCTGGCCAGCCTGCCCTATGGGCTGGTGCTCATCAGCCACGCCACGGACAAGACCATCGAGACCCGTACGGGCGAGCACACCAAGACCCAACCCAGCCTGCCCGATCGTGCCCGCAACGTCGTGCTCGGCCTGGTGGACATGATCCTGTACTGCGACTCGGCCAGCCGCAAAGACGCCGAGGGCAACCTCGTCACCGAGCGGATCATTCGCACCAAGCCCCACCCCACCTACGAGGCGGGCGACCGCACCGGGCGTCTGCCCGAGCTGCTGCCCCTGAACTTCGACGCGTTCCGGAGAGCGTTCTCCGGCGAATCGGCAACCCCGAACTCCTAACGGAAAGGTATGTCCATGACCAATGAACCCACCGCTTTCGACGAACCGACACCCGGCACTTACGACGAGCCCGACGGCCAGGCCGGCAGCGTAGACCTCACCGCATTCGACGAGGACTACGAGCAGGCCGAGGCCCCGGACTTCGAGGAGGTGCCCGACGGGAAGTACCAGGTCCGCGTGCTGAAGGCCCAGTTGGGCGAGAGCCGCAAGGGCGACCCCATGCTCAAGTGGGACCTGGTGGTCCTCTCCGGGCCGCATGCTGGTCGGCACATCTTCAAGAACGCCGTAATCACGCGAGACTCGATCCCGTTCGTGAAGGGCGACCTGAAGACGCTCGGTCTGGCGCTGACGCGATTCAGCGACCTGCCCGCGCACCTGGAAGAACTACTCGACAAGACCGTCGAGATCACCAAGCGGACGAAAGGTGAGTTCACCAACGTCTACTTCAACCGCCTGATCGAACTGCCTGAGGGCATTTCGGACGCCGCGGCGCCGTTCTAACGGCGGGGAGACGCACGTGGACTTCCGCATCGTCATCGATACGCGCGAGCAGGCCCCCTACGGCTTCGACTGCCCTACGGTCCGACGCAAGCTGGAGGCCGGGGATTACTCGGTCGACGGCCTGGACCGGGTCGTGGCCGTGGAACGCAAGAGCCTTCCCGACTTCGCGTCAACGGTGATCCACGACTTCCGGCGGTTTGCAGCGGAGTTGGAGAGGCTCGCCCGGCTGCAGGCCGCGTGCATCGTCGTGGAGGCCAACCTTGACGCCGTCCTGCGTGGCCAGGCCGGCGATGCCCTGCGCGGGGTCTCGCCGCGGTCGCTGCTCGGCGCGGCTGTCCATATCTCCCTGCGCTATCGCGTGCCGGTGTACTGGTGCGGCAGCCGACAAACGGCCCGGGCATTCACCGACGCGTGGCTGCGGATGTTCGTCCGCCTGCCCGACCGGCAGGAAGGCCCGGATGCGGAGGGCCGCCCCCCATGATCCACAGGAACTTCTACGGCTACCTCCGCGAGGAACTTCAACGCGGCGGCCTATGGCGCTGGGGCAAGGACCGCCCCTACCGCGAGGTGATCAGTAAACCCGAGGTCCTCCTGGCCCACGAGCGGGCATGGAGGCGAATGCTGAAGGACCAGAAAGCCCATGACTAGCAGAACCGAACCGATGAAGAACGTCCTGCTCCGCGAGCAGAACCGCCCGCGACGACGACACAACTT
>CAZVEV010000466.1:0-3071 GCA_964625865.1 uncultured Planctomycetaceae bacterium
AGTGCCCGTCGCGGAGCACCGTGACGCGGTCGGCCAGGCGCTCGATCTCCTCCATGCGGTGCGAGATGTAGATGATCCCGACGCCCTGCGCGCGCAGACGGTCCAAGGTGACGAACAGGGCTGTCGTTTCGGCCGCGGACAGCGACGAGGTGGGTTCGTCGAGCACGAGCATGCGGGCACGACAGGAGAGCGCGCGGGCGATCTCGACCAGTTGCTGGTGCGCCACGCTCAGTTGCGACACCGGGACGCGGACATCGTCCAGCTCGGATAGGCCGAGCTCGTTGACCAGCCGGGCGGCTTCTGTTTCCATTCGACGCCGGCCGATCAGGCCGAAGGCGACCGGTTCCCGGCCCATGTAGATGTTCTCCGCTACCGTCAGGTTCGGTGCGAGCGCCAGTTCCTGGTGAATGATGCGGATACCGCAGCGGTCCGCATCCGCAACGCCGCGGATGACGGCCGGTCGGTCGTCGATGAAGATAGCACCCTCGTCCGGCGTGTAGATCCCGCCCAGGACTTTGATCAGCGTTGACTTACCGGCGCCGTTCTCGCCCAGCAACGCATGCACTTCGCCTGCGCGCAGGTCGAAGCTGACCCGGTCCAGCGCCACAACGCCGCCGAATGTCTTGCGTACGCCTTCGAGGCGCAGGATTTCACGGGTGTCTGTCGCGTCCATGTGCTGGTCCAAACTGGAATCTGCCCGCTTCCCCAACGTTCTCGCGACTTTGACGGAGAGAGATTAAGTAGATGGATTATGTAGCACGACGAAGTATGAGAGGTGCGTCCTGCTTAATCGTGTTACCTAATCGTGCTACTTAATCTCCTCACACACCCACACACTCACTCCCCGGCATTCTCCGCCGTAATGAGCCGCACCGGGACCGTGATGTTCTTCTCTACGGGCTTGCCGGCGAAGTGGTCGTAGACGCTCTGGGCGGCGACGCGCCCGATCTCGACGGGGGCCTGGGCGGACGTGGAGTGCAGCTTGCCGGCCTTGATCGCGGCGATGCCTTCCTGCGAGCCGTCGACGGTGACGACCGTCACGTCCTTCAGCTTGCCCGCGGACTCCAGCGCAGAGATGGCGCCCAGTGCGCTGGGATCGTTGATCGGGAACACGGCGTCCAGTTGCGGGAAACGGCCCAGCAGGTCCCGCATGACGGGCCGTCCGCCCTCGGTCGTGCCTTTGCCCTCCTGGGTATCCAGGATGCTCATCCCCGGGTGCCCGGCCAGTTCCGCGTTGAACCCTTCCACCCGGTCGATGCACGCCTTGTTCACCGAAAGGTGCAGAATCACGACCTTCGCGTTCGGCTTCACCTTCGCCAGCGCCTCGGCCGCAAGCCGCCCCGCCTCAACGTTGTCGGACGCCACCTGGCACAGCACCAGGCTCTCGTCCTTGACCGGCGCATCCACGATGACACAGGGGATGCCCTTGGCCTTCGCCTGCAGCAGGCTGCCCTTCACGCCTTCCCAGTTGACCGGGTTGATGAAGATCGCTTCGGCGCCCTGCATGATGAGGTCCGAGATGTCGTTCTTCTGCTTGAGGCTGTTCCACTGCGCGTCCAGCGTGACCAGCCGGTCGCCGTGCGCCGTGACAACACCCTGGATCCCTTCATTGAGTTCTACGAAGAAGGGGTTGTTCATTGTCTGAAATGACACGCCGAACAGCCGGCCCTCTTCCGCCTTGTCTCCCCCCGTTGTGTCCTTGCCACCGCACCCGGCGATCATCACCGCGCCGCCGATCACCGCCACCCCGTACCAGAATCTGCTCATGTGCCACCCTTTCACGTTTCGTTTCGTCGTGCATGCTCTTGATCAACGACACAAAGGATGGCATTTCTGCCCTTCACCTGCCATCCCCCTTAATGGGGATAGCAGCGAAGGGCTGGAAAGGACAGTATTAATGGCCGACAGCGGAAGCGGGTTGGACCACCGGAACGGCAGGCTTTACACCGTGTGGTGGACCGACGATCTGCTCATGGGCTGGCCGTCAGGCCAAGTGTTCACGACCAGCGGCGGGAACTGGATCAACCCAGGATCCGCCGACACCACGCAGCGGATCGGGATCGTCAGTGGCCTGTAACGACGGAGACACTTTCGCCACTTCTTCTCCAACCGAGATTTCAGTGCTTTGCGGTCGGTCTCCCTACTGGCAATGTGCGTGTCGCGGTGCGAGATCCTGTCGGGCAAGTTCACAGTGATCTTCATGAGCTGTCCCTCGTGTCGGTCTGCTCTCCAGCCAGGCTCAGAATCTGCCTTTGCAGCCGATCCGAAATCCGGTACTTGGCTGCCTCGAGTGCCTTCAAATCCGGACGGACCTCCGTGATCAGACCTGCTTCCTTGGCCTTGATCAACACCGCGCCCGTTCCGAAAACGCGTACCCCCGCCCGAATCGCGGCTGCGCGTCCCGTCGCCTCGTCAATCAGCAACAGTGCGTCTTTGCTTTTCGCCAGGGCGATCGCCTCGGCCTCCCCGCGGTCCACGATGTCATCGAGACCCTCAGGGACGTCGCGCACCGACGCCGTAGTAAGCCATTTCTGACTGATCGCATTGCCCAGTGCCCTTGCCCCCGGCAGGGGGCTGTCCAGACAGAGCTCATCCGCAACCGCTTCGGGAATGATGACTTGCCGAAACAGCTTGCGGAGCAGGTCCAGTCTCTTGATACGTGCCAAACCGATGAGTGGCCCGGCGTCGGCAACGACCAGTTCGCTCGACGACTGCGTCACCTCAGAGCCTCGAGCTCGGCGTCCAGCTCCTCGGGTGGATAGTCGACCACGTCCACCCCAGCCACCTGCAGCACATCCAGGAACGCCTCAATGGACAGACCTGCCAGCTTGGCTGCCTTGGCCAGCGTAAGCAGACGCTCGGCGTACAGGCGAGCCGCCAGTTGACGGTGCACCCCCAGCTCAAGAAGCTCCTCGTCGAATGGCACCGCAAGCGCTGTTGGTCGGCCGTACTTGGTGATCAAGGCCAGCTTCCCGGCTTCAGCATCCCTGATCAATCCCCCCGCACGTTTGCGTAGATCTCGGGTCGAAAACACATCAACAGCTGGCATTACTCATCGCCTCCATATTGTG
>CAZVEV010000467.1:0-3060 GCA_964625865.1 uncultured Planctomycetaceae bacterium
CGCATCGCCCCGCCAGATGCCCGCGAAGTTCTCCGATCGTCTGGGCGACAACGGGGAAGCAGGCCAGGAGGTTCTCCACGTGGTTGATCTCGAGGCGAGCGGCGCCGACGCTGGGCTGGCCGTGCGGGAACGACACCTGCCCGTCGGCCATCCACAATCGTCCCGTGCAGGCCGTGACGTCGACGACGACATCCGTCAGGCGTTCGTCGTCCGGGTCCAGCCGGGCCTTGATATGGACGGTGGCGGCCTGCCCTGCGGGCTTGTTAACGCTCGACCCGATGGACAGGGCCGTTGACACCGGGGCGGACACGATGAACTCCACGCGATCGGCGGCATCATCGACGCGCCATTGGCCGATGAGGTCGCCCTCGAGGCCCGTCTCCGTCAGCCAGGGCGCCCACGACGAGAAGGCCTCGGTGAGGCTTGCCAATTCGGTGATCCGCCAGTCGGCGGTCCATTCCAGGAAGGTCAGCGCTTCGAGAAGCCGTTGGGCGTCGAGCGGCTGGTCGGCGCGGTCGCCCAGCCAGCGCCCCGCTTCTCGCATCGCCCCGCGAGCGATCAGGGCGTTGCCGCCCAACGTCAGTTGGAGTTCGTCCACGTAGACGTCTCGGCGGCGCTGATCGAATCGCCCGACGAGTGTGAGGTCAGCCTGTCGGTCGCTGGGCTTGAGGAGTTGCCCGTTGCGACGGACCGTCGCGCCCGACGCGTCGGCTGTCGCCCGGGCCGTCACCACCGGACCGTCGTGCTCGAGATGAAGGGCCAGGCGAATCGGCCCGCTGACCACGACGTCGCTGCCGGGGATTTCGGGATGGCCGGTCGCCATCGCCGCCAGGAGGTCCGGGGTCGCCTGCCCGTCGACATGCAAGCTGCGAAGCGCCTGCCAGTTTCCGGTGACCAGATCGGTGTAGACCACGCCCGCTCCGGCCAGTTCGAGCGCGTCCGAGATGCGAAGGTGCATGGACCGGACTTCCAGGCGTCCGTCGGCGTCGAGGGGGTCGTAGGTGGCCTCGATGCGGGCGTAGGCCTCTTCGATCGTCGGGATTGCGGGCCCGTCCTCGAAGACAATATCGAGGTCCTGTCCGGACAGGTTGAGTTCGAACCGATCGACCAGGCCCTCTTGGTTGATCGACAAACGGGCGGCCAGGTCGCATCGGCCGGTCAAGGCCTCCAGGGGCAGGTTCAGCAGGCTGGGCAGGTCGAGCTGCCCGAGATCGACGTGGTTCCAGGCGAACTCGAGCTGGCCGCCTTCGACCTGCAAGGTAACCGGCGCCTGGTCGGACTCCTGCTGCAGGGCGGCGGTGACGGTGACGCGTCCCATCTGCTGCAATCGCCCAGCCTGCAGTTGCAGGTTGGCGACCTCGAATCTCAGATCGTGAGGTTGCTGCGGCAATTGGACCGACGCGGCGGCGTGATGGACCGTGATCCGGTCGACCTTCGGGCTCCCGGAGAGATTGCGGAACACGGCCGCGTTGATGTTGCCGTCGCCGTCCATCTCGACGCGCAGTTGCGGGCTATCGATCTCCAGCCACTCGATGCGATCCCGCAACAGCAGTGTCAGCGGCGTGAACTCCGTGCGAATCCGTCGGACGCTGACCATCGGCGTGGTAGAGAAGCCTTCCGGCGAGGCGATGGTCAGGCCTTCCAGCTCCACACCGTTTCGCCAGCTAAGCGACGCCCGTTCGATCTTGACCGGCACGCCGAGTTGGGCGGCCAGATCGTTGACCACGATCGCGCGGACCCACGCGCCGGGGAACCACCAGGGCAAGGTAACGTAGGCCGCCGTCAGGGCCACGACTACCAGCACCGAGATGCGGATCACCCGTTGCCACCACCGCCGGCGTGGGCGGCGCCGTCTGGGCTTGGCGGCTTCGGCGTCGAAGTTGTCGGCGTGACTCGTCATGCGTCGGGCCTAGACGTTGAAGCGGAAGTCGATGATGTCACCGTCCTGGACGATGTAACTCTTGCCTTCCAGCCGCACCTTTCCGGCGGCGCGGGCGGTCTTGAAGTCGCCGGCCTCGCGGAAGTCGTCGAAGGCGACGGTCTCGGCGCGAATGAATCCGCGGGCGATGTCGGTGTGAATCTCTCCGGCGGCGGTGACGGCGTCCGTGCCGGCTGGAACGGTCCAGGCCCGACACTCGTCGTCGCCGTGGGTCAGGAAGCTCACCAGGTCCAGCCGTCGATAGCAGGCCTGGATCAGGCGGTCGCGAGCGGCGGCCCCCAGACCGAGATCGGCCAGGAAAGCCGGGCGATCTTCGGGCGGCAGTTCGGCGATCTCCTTTTCGATCGGGGCCGACAGGTGCATCGTCTCCGGCGAGCTGTCGCCCTCACCCAGCCGGTCTTCGTCGCAGTTCAGCACCACCAGCGACGGCATCCGCGACAGGAACGCAAAGCTGCGGATGATCTTGTCTTCAGCTTCGGTGGCGGTGGCCTCGGAGATCGGCTGCTCGTTCTCGATGGTCTCGGCCAGGCGCTCCATCAGAGCCAACTCCCGCTGCTGCTCCTCGCGCTTGGGAGTGGGTTTCTTGACGGCCTGGCGGAGCTTCTCGACGCGGGCGTCAACCTGATCGTGGTCGGCAAAGAGCATCTCGGTGCGGAGTTCGTCGAGATCGGCTTCGGGATCGATTCGGCCTCGATAGGGCGGGGCCGATTCGTCGGTGAACTCCCGGACTACGAACAGCATCATGTCGCACTGCCGCAGCGCGGTCCAGTGCGTGCGTGCGCGGGCGTGCCCGGCCTGGTCGGATAGGTCGAACCCGGGAACGTCCAGGAACTCCAGTTCGGCGAGCACTTCCTTGGTGACGTGGTACTGCTCGGCCAGCCAGTGCACGCGCGGATCGGGCACCTTGACCACCGCCAGGTGGGGCTGGTCCGGGCGCGACAGGTCCACGTGCGACCCGCCGGCCTCGGCGACGGCGGCGAACAGCGTGCTCTTACCGGATTGTGGGGGTCCAACCAGCGCGACTCGCACGGGTTCTCCTGTGGGGGCCGGGGCGGCCCTCGTGAGGGGCTATCGTACCGAACCGGAAGGCAAACTTAAACACTCCGGGCGCCCGATCAGGC
>CAZVEV010000468.1:0-3046 GCA_964625865.1 uncultured Planctomycetaceae bacterium
CCTTCCTGCTGCTTGAACAAGGCCATCGCCGCGTCCAACTTGCCAAGGTCCTGGAGGATCAAGCCCTGGTTGCCAAGCGACACTTGCAGACCTGCCTGGTCGCCTAGTTCGCGGCAGATCTGCTCCTTCTCTTTGAGCAGAGCCATGGCCTCGGCCAGGTTGCCACGCGCCGCAACGATTACGGCTTGATTGCCCAGCGATTTATGCAGGTTTGACCGATCGCCAACTCGCCGGAAGTGCTCCACGAGTTGTTCGCGGATCGACAAGGCTTCGGCCGGATGACCTGTGTCAGAAAGCAGCATGGCCACATGCCAGACGCACTCCGAATGGCGATCCGGACTGTCGAGGACTGCCCTGTAGGCGTCGGTCATGCGGAGTTGTGAGGCGGCTTCCACTTGCGACCAATATGCCTTGACCTCGAACGGATTGGCTCGCCAGGCCCTCGCGAAGAAGGGCAAGTTGGCCAGCAGGTCGTACACGCCCTGCCAGTCATGGGCTTCGGCCAACTGCCACGGCAACTCGTCGACTTTGCGGGGCGTCAGGTCGCGGGGGGCGAAGTAGTCGGCCAGGCGGGTGTGGGCGGCGGCCCGGGCGGTGTCGGTGGGCAGGTAGCGGCTGGCGACGGCTTGGCGGAGGTAGTCGTGGGAGAAGGCGATCAGGCCGGACCGGGTGACCAGGGAGTGGTCGGCGGCGTAGTGCAGGGGCGCCCAGACGGCGCGGGGCAGGGGCGTCTCGCCGGTGCCCAGGAGGTCGAGCAGTTCCGGTTCGCTCAGGCCGCGGCGGGCGGCCCAGATTAGCGTCATCGCGTCGCGCACGAGGTGCGGGCGGTCGCGGGTGTAGTCGGCGTCGTAGCGAGCGAGAATCCGCTCGTAGAGCGCGGGTACGTCGGCGGCGGTCAGGTAGCCGTCAATCTGCTCGCCCAGCGTCTCGTGCCGGCCCACCACGCGAAGCTCGTCCAGGAGCGTCTGGAGGTACAGCGGGTTGGCCGATTGCGGGGCCGATGCGATGCGATCCATGGGGGCGGGCAGCAGTGACTGGGTGTAGGAGTCCAGGTAGTCCACAATGAACCGGCGACGCTCCTCGGGCCTCAGTGGTTCGACGGTCATTGCATCCCAGTTGCGTCTGTCCAGGGCGTCCGCCGCCCGGCCGGGCAGGGTTGAGACGATCAGGCGGATGTTGGCGGGGATGACCGGGGGAAGCCACGTCAGGTCGGGGGCCTGGTCGGTGTCCTCCAGTTGGTTCAGGGCGTCGAGGATGAGCACGAGGCGGCCTCGGGCGGCGGCGGTGTGGAGCCAGTTGACGAACTCGGCACGCAGGGCGTCGGGTTCGGTGGGGATCTCACCGTCGATGTCGAAGGTGCGCTTCAGTTCGCCCATGAGGCGTCGGAGCATGGCGGCCCAGTCGGCGCTGTAGGGCGAGGCGCCGATGAAGTGCATCACCAGCGGCTGATCGGGATGGGCGGCGCGGCAGGCCAGCGCCCAGTTGGCCAGCAGGGCGCTTTTGCCCGAGCCGGACTCGCCTTGGATCACCAGCGGCGGCCCGTCGCCGGCGGCGTGGGCGTCGAGGCGGGTGAAGTACTCGTCGCGACCGATGTAGACGCGCGAGCGGCTGACGGCGAAGGCCTCGTGCTCGGCGGCTTCGGCGTCCAGCGGGGCCGGCTCCGTGCCGGGCGGGAACTCCTGGTTGATCGCCGCCGTCAAGTCGCGCAGGACCATCCCGGCCAGTTCCCGCGGGTTGGCGTACGGTTCACGCAAGGCCAGTCCGCTCTTGCGAATGCTCTCCTTCAAGGCCTCCAACTTGTCGCGCGCGTCCGGGCTGGACTCGATGAAGTCGTCCCGTTTCTCGGGCGGAACCGTCTCGACGTACGCCGGATCGCGGAAGTAAAAGCACGCGCGGTTGGCCATCGCCGGGTCGTTCAGCACGCCGTGGAGGATCTCCAGTTCCGTCACCGAGCGCTCGCGATGCTCGTCCAGCCAGGGCTGGGCGGTGACTAACTCGTCGGTGATATCCTCCGGTTCGGGCAGCGAGCCGTATCGCTCGCCCAGCAGGCCGATGAAGAACGGGCGACACTCGCCGACCTCGGCCAGGCAGATCGGCAGGACCTCGCCCTTGCGGACCTGCTCGTCGGTGATGCCCCACCGCAGGTCGACGTCCGTCCAGGCAATTCGGCGCCCCTCGCAGAGCTTACGCAACTGTGGAAACACCCGCTTAGCCAGTTCATCGCGCTCGGCGTGCATGTCGCTGAATGTGCTCGAGACAAACACCCGCACCTTCCGCTCGGCCGTCGGCGATTGTTGTACGCCACCTGACATACCGTTTCTCCCGAAAAGACGTTTGCTGATCCGTTTGGAGTGTACCCGCCCGGCGCCGGTGTGTGAAGGCGCCGCGCGCGGAGGCGGTTGCGTTGTGGCGTGCCACGGGCATCCTGCCCGTGAAAAGGACGGCAGCCGGACTGTCTTGCGTGCATTGGGACACGGGCAAGATGCCCGTGGCACATTCTCCGCCCACAAAGCAACCGCCTCCCGTGCGCGGGCCGATTGGATGACCGGGAAACGCCCCGCCCGTCCGGTGCATCTTCGCCTACACAAGAACACGTGGTCTCCAAGAGGGCGATTGTGTGACGGGAAACTGAAGAAAGTGGACGTTTTCTTGAGAGGCGTTGCCACTGGTCGTCAGGGACGTGGATTGAAGCAGGTGCACGTGCGAGGGTTTCTCGCCGCACCATGGGGCGCTGGGGAGTTCTGCTGACCGGAGCGACGCGTCTTCGCGGAGACTTCACGGGCGGAGCCCGCGGGCGGTGCAGTGGTCGCCGGAAGTGTCAAGACAAAAGCGTCCTATGTGAAGATCCGGCCCCGGCGCGGCGCGCTTTACACTGTAAAGCGCGTAAAGCTCCCCAGAGGGGAAACACGTAGGCTTGAGTGTATATAACTCGTTTTTTACCAAGCGGTTGCGAGACCTTTGCGACAAGGCTCGCCCAGCGCTTTACACCGCAAAGTGGGCGTGGTTCAAATGAGGGTAACAGATGGGGGGATGCGGCCGCGATAGA
>CAZVEV010000469.1:0-2807 GCA_964625865.1 uncultured Planctomycetaceae bacterium
CCTCTTCCCTTCCGGCCAGTGCAGCATCGGGGGCCGGGGCCAGGGGATTGGTGTCCATCGCGGTGACAAAAACGGCATGGGGTGTCGTCGTCGGATCAGGGACCGTACTGACGGGGCGCGTGCGCAGGACGGACCAGAGCCCCGACTCTACGAGCAGCGCCACGATGTCGTCGCGGCTGAGGGCCGGCCCCGGCTTGCCCGTGTACGATTCAAACGCGACGGATTCCTCTTCCCCCTCGCCGGCCAGCTCGACTACGACGCTCTGCAAGGCGCGCCGCGCCCCGCGGTTGACCGCCGCCACCTTGCCCGTGCCGGGGGAGGTGTAACGCACGCCGGGCGTCTTCTTGTCCTCGAACAGCAACTGGCCTCGGCGGACCTCGTCCCCCTTGGCCACGTGCATCGTCGGCCGCATGCCCACGTAGTCGTCGGCCATGACTGCCACGCGGCGGGGCGCGCCGCCTGGGTGAACGGTCTGCTCCGGCTCTCCCGTAATCGGCAGATCCAAGCCTTTGGTTATCTTATGTGAGGCCATGCAGTATCCTCAGCAACGGTGGCGGAACTCCGCGTACGGGAGTCACGGCCCGAGGCCCCGCGCTGCGCGGGGGAAAGAAGGAACGCTCCTTCCGCAAAGAGGCGTGGAGCTACCCTACACCCGTGGCAACCTGCCAACACACGGGGGCGAATTCTAGCACTCTGCGACCGGGCCAAGCAAGCACGTCACGCGGGCGCCAGCAATGAAGAGTGGGGGTGCCTGGGGCGGGCTATCGGTTCGGGCAGCAGTTGGCTGGGGTGTGTTGGCCGATCAGGGAGAAGAGGGGTGCGTCCAGCCGGGGGGATCGGCTGTTCGTATTGGTTGGGGGTGTTCGGGGGGCGGAACGGGCAGCAGCGGGACGGGCGGGGCAGTCTAGGGCGGGACAAAGCGTATCTGAATGCGTTGTTCGGCTAGGGCCTGGTATTGGTCGTCGGTGAGCGTGGCGTTGCGCAGGGCCTCGAGGATGCGGAAGGCCAAGTTCTTGACGGACCCGAATCCGCGGGGAAAGGCCTTGCGTAGGAGGCTTCCCTTGTCGAGGAGTTGGGTGAGCATGTGTGCGATCTGCAGCACCAGGTAGTAGACCTTGATGGCGTTTTCGTCGTTGCAGTATGCGTGTTCGAGCTTGTACCCGCCCGTTTTCTGCACGTTGAATCCTTCATTCTCGATTTTCCACCTAAGGCGTCCTCCTTGGTTGGCCAATTCGACGACGTTGTTCTGGTCTAGGGAGACGTTGGTCACCCATTTGAACTTGGTGACCTTTTGCCCATCCTCGCCCTCGGGGCGGCTGTCCTTGCATTCCAAGACGGACAGGGTATGTTCGTGCCGCCGGGAATCGGCGTAGGCGATGTCGTTGGCCCAGCGGAATTGCTGGCGCCGTTCCCTGTTTTTCCCTTGGAGCCAGACCAAGCGATTCTCCGGTGCGGCCGCGCACAACGCTTCGAATTCTTCGTTGACCGAGCTGAGTTGGTCGTCCTTAAGGCTTATCGTGAATTTCCAGCGGTAACGGCGGCACAACTCGAAGACGGGGCCCGCGGCGTAGAGGCCGTCCATGGCCAACAGCAGCGGCAGCTTGGGAAAGCGCTGGTGAAGCCGGGGGGCCAGGCGGTAGAAGGCTTTGAGTTCGCAATCCTGTTTGCGCTGCTCCAGGCTCTTGGTGGGGTCGTCCTCGGGATTCTCGATGAACTCGGACATCAGCGAGAAGGCCATGCCGTTAGGCGCCACGATTTTGGCCTCCAGCACATGGTGGTAATAGAGCGTTTTGTCGCCGTGCTTCTTGCTCAGACAGTAGGGGCAATGGCGATAGCCGTAGGTGAGCATGCCGGTGGCGTCGATGGCGACGACGTAATAGCGTTCGAAGAGCCGGTGCGGATAGAGCACCTTCTTGTCTATCAAGGTTTCGGTCATGCCCGTGACGATTTCCTGCACCTCGGCGACGCGCAGGCGGATGAAGACGTCGTTCATGGTGTCGCCGTGAGGCACGCCGTCCACGTCAAAGAGTTTCTTGAAGGTCTCGACGAGAAAGACGGTGTGCAAGAGCAATCGGACTTGGCGGCGCGCCCCCAATCGGCACACAAACATCAACACGCCGGCAAAGATCAGGGCGCCCACGGAATAGTCGATGTTGCCTGGCCTTGCGGGCTGGCGGGGGTCGGGCAGTTCGCCTAGGCGCTTGTGGATAGGGCCGAAGAAGTGGGTGAAGGTCTTCAGGAGCGCTTTGATGACTTCTTTATGCTCGCGCGTTGGGTCTTGAGGAACTGCTTTTGCGCAGCGCCCACTTTTTCGATGAGCGATTTGAGTTTCCTCCATTGCGCGCACCAGGCGGCGACCTCCGCGCGCAGTTCCCGGGGCACATGGAGGGTCCGGGTGGTATTCCCTTCCTTCCAGGTGAGCAGCGCGGTCTCGTGCTTTGGTCCCTGCTTGGCACAGCGGCAGTTTGGGTTGCCGCATTTCTTCTGGGTGACGGTCATGGAGGCGGGCAGGAAGGGGCCGATGCTGCGGACTTGCTCCAAGGCCCGCTTGCCCTTGGCGTTGGTGCGTTCCTTCGGTTTCATAGGGCAAGTATATCTACTTGCCCGCCACAAGTCAAGAAAAATCGCCTGGGCGAAGAAATATCTCGCATCAGGCGAAAAACTCAGGCTGGAATGGCCATTTCTGCGCGAAAAATCGCAGACTCTTTATTGCTGGGGCCAGCTCCTCTTCGTCTTCGTCTTCCTGTGCGTGAATCGTCGTCGCGCTACTCCGCACACGACGGGCGAACGGGAGTTCGCCTTGCGAA
>CAZVEV010000469.1:2817-3044 GCA_964625865.1 uncultured Planctomycetaceae bacterium
CACGGGGCGGAACGGTGGCGCACGGCGCGGGTGAGGCCCTTCATCTCGGAAACCGGCCTGCGGCTGGCGACGGACGCGCAGTGGGAGCAGTGGACGCGGCAGGGGCTCGTGATTGAACGCAACGCGGCCGGCCTGATGCGGTCCGTGGTGTTTGATCCGTATCCTGAGGCGCAGCGCGACGGCGTGGCAGACTTCGATTTCCGTGTCCGCCTGGAGGGGCCGGACGG
>CAZVEV010000470.1:0-3020 GCA_964625865.1 uncultured Planctomycetaceae bacterium
GGGGGCTACGGGCGGGGGCGGTGGCTTTCCGCTATGGGTAACCCTGTTGGGGGGGTTTGCAAATCGGTGGTTGCGGCTTCGCGTCAAGCTACGGCACCCAGCAGGCGGCGATTGCGCGCAACTTTGGTCGATGCCGAGAGATTCAGGCGCTATCATGTCACATGACCGGTAAATGCCCAGGCCAGAGATCGGCCCGTGAGTTGGACAGTGTCATGGTGCCTTGCCCTAACTGCTGCCGGCTCGTCGAGTTCTTCACCGACGAAGCCAAGCTCCGCTGCCGGTGCGGCAAGGTGCTGTTTCGCGAGGCCCGTCCGAGTTGTGCCGACTGGTGCCCCGCCGCCGCCCAGTGTCTCGGACTGGCGGTCGATTCACGCCAATCCGGCAAGCCCGTCGCCCAGAGCGAAGAGGCCAGGCACGCCCGTGCCTACGTGACAGGCATCGGGGACAAGGTCAGGGACAAGGGAACCGGGACGGATTCTGATTGAGAATAGTGCGCAGGTGAGAAAGGGGGACCGTCAAGCGACACAGGGAACCCCAAGCCCCCCGACGGCGTCGGGGGGCTTTTGTTTGCAGACGGCGCTACTGAAGGAAGACCGCGTTTGAACTAGGCTTCAATCTTGATCGCGCAGACCTTGTACTCGGGGATCTTGGCGATTGGGTCCAGGGCGTCGATCGTCAGGCGATTGGCAGAGGCTTCGGTGTAATGGAAGGCGATGAACGCCGTGCCCGGGGCTATACGTTCGGCTACGTGGGCGGCAATCTCGATCTTGCCGCGGCGCGATGCGACGCGAACCATCTGACCGTCTTCGACACCGAGCCTGGCCGCGTCGTCGCCGTTCATCTCGACCACCCCTGCCGGCACGAGCGTGTCCAGCACGTGTGACCGTCGCGACATTGAGCCCGTATGGAAGTGTTGCAGCACCCGCCCCGTCGACAGCAGGATGGGGTAGTCATCGTCGGGCAGCTCCTTCGGCTCGATGAACTCCACGGCGTGGAACTTGCCCAACCCGCGCGTGAACTTCCCCTTGTGCAGGTAAGGCGTGCCCGGGTGGTCCGCATCCGCGCAGGGCCACTGCAGGCCCGGCGCGCCGGGCCTGCCCAGGCGGTCGTACGTTATCCCGCCATAGATCGGCGAGACCGACGCGATCTCGTCCTCGATGGCCGACGCGTTGGCGTACGACATGTCGTACCCCATCCGCCGAGCGATGTCACTGGTGATCTCCCAGTCCACACGCGCCGAGCCCGGCGCATCGACCACCACGTCCAGAAGCTGCACTCGCCGTTCGGTATTCGTGAACGTACCCACCTTCTCCGCAAAGGCCAGCGCGGGCAGGACCACGTCGGCCAACTCGGCCGTCTCGGTCAGGAAGATGTCCTGCACGACGAGGAAATCAATGGCCTTGAGCGACTTCTCCACGTGGTTGACGTTCGGGTCCGACAGCATGGGATTCTCGCCCATGATGTACAGGCCCTTGAGCTTGCCCGCGTCGACGGCGTAGAGCATCTCCACGATCGTCAGCCCGACCTTGTCTGACAGCGCGGCGTCCCAGGCGGCTTCGAACTTGGCGTGCACCTCCGGGACGTCCACCTTCTGGTAGCCCGGGTAGACGTTCGGCAGCGAGCCGAGATCGCACGCGCCCTGGACGTTGTTCTGCCCGCGAAGGGGGTTCACGCCCGCCCCGGCCTTGCCCACGTTGCCCGTCAGCATCGCCAGGTTCGCCAGCGACAGCACGTTGTCCGTACCCGTGGTGTGCTGCGTGATGCCCATCGAGTAGACAATCGACGCGGCGCCCGCTTGGGCGTAGATGCGGGCGGCGCGGACGATGTCGTCAGCCGGCACGCCGGTGATCTGCGCGCCCAACTCGGGCGTGTACGGCTCGATGGCCCCCTTGAGGTCCTCGAAGCCTTCGGTCCGTTCGGCGATGTAGGCTTCGTCGGCCAGGCCTTCGGACAGGATCACCCGCATCATCGTGTTGATCAGCGCCACATCCGTGCCGTTGCGCTGCTGCATGTGGATCGTCGCGACCTCGGTCAGCTCGATGGCTCGCGGGTCGGCGACGATCAGGGGCATGCCGCGCAACATGGCGGCCCGCTTGATCGCGGCGCCGATAATCGGGTGACACTCGGTGGTGTTCGAACCGATCACGAAAACGCAGTCGGCGACTTCGAAGTCCGCAATCGAGTTGGTCATCGCCCCGCTGCCGAACGCCCGGGCCAGCCCCGCGACCGTGGACGAATGACACAGCCGCGCGCAGTGGTCGACGTTGTTCGTGCCGATCACCGCCCGGATGAACTTCTGGAAGACGTAATTCTCCTCATTGGTGCATTTTGCCGACGCAAACCCGCCGATGGCGTCGGGCCCGTACTCGCTCTTGATCTCGCCCAGCCGCCCGGCGACCAGGTCCAGCGCCTCGTCCCACGTGGCGGGCTCGAGCGTGCCATTCCGACGGATCAGCGGCTCGGTGAGTCGGCCCTTGTGGGCAACGAAGTCACAGCCGAACCGCCCCTTGACGCACAGCAGCCCTTTGCTCGGCCCCAAGGCCGGGTCGCCGGTGACCTCGACTATGCGGTTGTCCCGAACGCCCATCACCAGCGTACAGCCGCACCCGCAGTACGGGCAGGTCGTCGGGATCCGTTTCAACTCCCACACGCGACCCGTGCGCTCGGCTCCGGGGAAGGACATCGCGTCGGTCGGGCACACGTCGATGCAGTTGCCGCACTCGACGCACGTCGACTCGCGTCGCGTCTGGCCCGGCGGCAGTGCGATCCGCGTATCGAACCCGCGGCCGTGGTAGTCGATCGCCCCACTGGCCTGGACGTCCTGGCAGACCTGTACGCATCGCCCGCAGAGAATGCACTTGCTCGGATCGTACATAATGGCTGGCCCGTCCACGACCGGCTGGGCCGGCACGACCGGGCCGTCCGGGGCCTTGACGCCCAACTCGTAGGCATACCGCTGCAGTTCGCACCGACCGACGCTCTCGCAGGTCAGGCAGTCGTGCGGATGGTCCGACAGAAGC
>CAZVEV010000471.1:0-3010 GCA_964625865.1 uncultured Planctomycetaceae bacterium
GGAGAGATCGGCTAAATAGCCCCCGCCCCATTATTCAAAACTGACAGCACACTAGTACGGCGTCCGAGTCCCGATGTACGTCGGGATCAGGCGGGCTTGGCGTAGACGCGGCATCTTGCCGCGTTGCGGTAACGTGATCGAGTCTTGCGTTGGCGGTCTTCTCAAAGCGGCAAGATGCCGCTTCCACACTACCCGCCCGACAATCTTGCCCGGACGGAGTATCAGTTCCGTCCGGCAGCGTTGTCCGCGGGACAGAGGCGGCGGATTTCTTCGGCCGACAGGGCGCGGCTGAAGATCATCACCTCGTCGATCGCGCCGTTGAAGTGGCGCTGCTGCCCGTCGGCATGGGCGCCGACGGCCCAGTCGGCGTTGACCCGTACCGCGCCGAGGCGCTCGGCTATTGAGGCGACCTCGCGCCCGTTGCGATACAGCCGCCAGTGCGTCCCATCGTACACGCCCGTCAGGTGCACCCAGGTGCCGACGTCCCCGGCGGGAACCGCGTAGCTGACCTTGTGAGCCGGGTCGCTCCCGGCCTTCAGGCCCGCGCCGCCCCGACGTTCCCCGACCCAACAGCCGGCCTCGTACCGACCGTTCGCTATCCTCAACTGTACCTCGCCGTTGGGCATCTTGCAGAACCCGTGGGCCACGATATTGCGAAACCCGTCGGTGAGTTTCGGCTTGATCCAGGCCGACAGCGTGATCGCACCGGTGATCTGGAGTCCGCGAGGGTTGCCCAACCCCACGTGCGACATGCCGTCAAACACCATAGCCGTCCCCCCGGCCCGCGGGGTCAGCGAACCTCCCGTCACCCGCCCGTGGTGCCCGGCCCCGCTGGTGTCGCGGACGTACGTCTGCCCGTCGCGGGTCACCAGCGTGTCCTTTTCGAACGTCAGGACGAGGACGGCCCCCTTGGGCCGAGCGGGAGGCTTTCGGCCCGACGTGGACGATCCGGCGGGCGTGCGGGGCGGGGCGGCGAGCTTTGCGAGTTCGGCCTTGATCGCCGCCGCCAGCGTGTCCGCACGCAGCCGCTCGAAATCCTTCGCCGTGTGGACCTCCCGGTACCGGTTGACGTTCTCCAACGCGCGGGTGAGCATGCGGACCTTGGTGCGCTTCAGCGCACTTCTGCCCGCCAACGCGCGATACCAGTTGGCCTGTGCGAGGAAGTCGCCGTCTTTCAATGCCGAGGCCTCCGCCGCGGCCATCGTCACGTGCTTGCGCAGCGTCGGGTCGAGTGTGGCGTCGAGGTGCTCGGCCGCCTCGTGAGGCCGGTCGAGGTCGACCAGGAATGTCAGGACAAGGAACTTCCGGCTGAGCGCGTCTTTGGGGTTCCTTTCCAGGGCCGTCCGGAGGGTCTTGATGCGGTTGAGCATCATCTCGTGGTTTGCGGCGGCCTGCATGTCGTCGTAGATGGCCTTCTTCTGCGGCAGCCTGAGGGTCCTGGCGACCTGGTAGGCGTGGCGGTAGTGGCCGATCGCGTCGCGCCGGTTGTTGCTGTCCTCGCAGAGCCTGGCCTCGGCCAGGAGCAGCGCGACATACGCCGTGCCGTTGGCCTCCTTGTCCGACCGCGGGCCCCGAGTGTACCGCAGGCGGTGGACTTCCAGACGCTTCTGGCGCCAGGCATCGGCCTTCCCGGGCGCCAGCGTCTCCAACAGGTCCACCGCCGCCAGGGCCGACGCGTACCCCGCTGGTGAGTTGATGCCGCATGCGAACGCCTTCTCGCACAGCCGCACCCGCCCGCGCGTGTCACCCTCCAGGCTCCTGACGGCGTTGAGGATACTCGCCGCCCAGACCGCGTCGTTCGGCGATGAGGGCTTGAGACTGGCGATCAGGTCGTCAACGCTGTCGGCCCGTGCGGCCGAGGTCTGGCCCAGGACCGCGGCGGCCAACAGGAAAAGTACGTATCGTTTCACGAGATGACATCGTGTCATGTGAAGTCTCCCTGACCCACTACTGCCCGGCCGAAAAAGCTGCTATGTTACCCGTGGTTTCCCAGACAAGCCCCGGCCGGTGATCGTCGCGAGCCGATGCCTCGATGGGACACGTGTAATCGATCCGGAGCGCCTTGTCAAGATGAATCCGCGACGGGCTGATGCACAGCAGGTCCGCGGGACGAATCGAGACAGTTACCTTCTCGGATTGCGGCCAAAGAGAAGACGGGACTGGCCCCTGCGCTGCGGACGTGCCAGTCCCCGTTTTCTAGACCGTGACGGTCTGGCTGGGCTGGAGGACGGTGACGGCGCAGCAGGCTACGGTGCCGGCAAGGGCCATCGCGTCGTCGGCTGAACCTACGATGTCGCCCCAGTGGTAGGGGATGGCGGTCTTGCAGCCGATGCGTTGGCAGGCCTCGGCGGCTTCGGCGGCGGTCATCGTGTACGTCCCGCCGACAGGCACCAGAGCGACGTCAATCGCCTCCAGGGCGCCCATCTCGTCGATCAGGTCCGTGTCGCCGGCGTAGTAGATCCGCGTGTTGTCCAGCGTGACCACCGCGCCGATCCATCCATTGGCACGCGGGTGGAACTGCTTGTCGATGTTGTAGGCCGGCACGGCCTCGACGGTGATCGCACCAGCGGTCACCTTCTGGCCCGGTTCGGCAGGCGTGGCGTTAGGGAGCTTGGCGGCGGTGTCCGCCGGGGCCACGATCGTCGCATCCGGCATCGCGACCTTGGCCACGTCGGGCGGTGAGCAGTGGTCGTAGTGGTCGTGCGAGACGATCACCACCTTGCCGTCAGCCTTCGCGTCGTCGGGCAACTTCCACGGGTCGATATAGACCACGCCATCCTCGCCTGCCAGGCGGAAACTCGCATGACCTATCCACGTGATCTCAACGGACATGTGTATCCCTTTCACTTGGCGCTGTAGGTTGCTTCCCTATTTTACGCCCGTTGTGCCCTCGCGACCAGACCCCGACCCGTGCCGTGGGCTGACGCGAAGCGGCAACCACGTTGTGACGTTATGACGATCTGGCGATACGTGGTTGCCGCTTCGCGTCACACCACGCCACCCGGACTGC
>CAZVEV010000472.1:0-3005 GCA_964625865.1 uncultured Planctomycetaceae bacterium
CGATGCCGGTGGTCAGCTTGCGGCAGAAGTCCTTGAGCATCGCCCGGTCGACCGAGTAGTACGCCCGGGCGACCACCGCCCTCGTGATGGCTGTGTTGACGCCGCGCGCCGATGTGACGGTCGGCAGGTTCGCGACAGCGAACGCGATAGCGTCGTGGTGCCGACGCATCGCTTCGGATGCCTCGGACGGCGAGAGGATCGGCGGGTTGCTGAAGCCGCCCAGCATCGCCCGCAGCGTGGCCAGGTCGTTCTTGCTGACGTCGCCGTTCTCACCGGCGATGTTGAGGATATCCGCCAATGACCGGGCCTTGCCGGAGTCGATGGCCATCATGGACTGCGGCTCCACGTCGCGCCAGACGAACATCTCGACCGAGATGCCAGACATGCAGATGGCCCAGAGCCGGTGCTGGCCGTCTAGCAACGTGCCGTCGGGACCGAAGGCGATGCCCGAGTGCGTCAGCACCCACTTGCCGTCGGTCATGTCGCGGGCCAGACGGTCCACGTGCTTCTGAGACATCTTGCGGTTGTTGGTGTTCGTCTGCTCCAGCCACTCCATCGCCTGGTCGGGAGTGATGAGAGCGCGCTCAACGGTCGGACCGATGCTTGCCAGTCGGAGGTTGGTATTCGTAGCGATCATGCGTCACCTTCTTTCTTTTCACGGAGGTAGGAGGTAAGAGAATCAATCAACTGGTGGGCGTAGTCCTCGCCCATGGCGGCCACGATGGCGCGTGCGCCATAGGCCGGATCGTGCGGGAGGTTGAGGTTGGTCTGGGCCAGGGCCGGGCGCGGCTGACGGACAGGATTCGGAGAGTCGGGGCCACGATGCCGGGTTCGGCTGCGAGTTTTCTGCGTGTGGGTCTTGCCGCCACGCTTGTACTTGACGGTGTGCGGACCCTGGTCTATCTGGGGAATTTCCCCAGATAGACTTTGCCTGGCTGCGCCCACGGTCTTGTGGTTAACACCGCATCGTTTGGCGACCTCACGGTCTGACCACTGTGACCATTCCTCGTCTTCCAGCAGCGTCAGCACAGCTTTGCGTTTGTCGGCGTTCGTCCGTCGCAGGCCGTGGGTCGCGTTAGCTCCTACGGAGTAGAGGATGGCGTCACGCAACGTGCCCTGGTGAACGTAGGCATAGATGTAGTCGCTCTTGATCTTCCTGTTCGCCCAGTAGCGATGGAAGCCGTCAGCCAGCCAGTGGGTCGCGCCATCGAAGAACACGATGACCGGCTTCAGGTCGACCCCGTTGCTGTAGTGCTCAGCGTACTCGGCCACGACCTGCTCATCGATAGACACGCGAGGTTGCGTACCGCCATCGATCCGGATCTGGTCGAGATTGAGTGTCTGTTTTTCAGTTGTCATGGTGGTGCTCACTTTCTGTCTGGGGATACCTGCCCCCGCATAGCGGGCAGCGACGCAGGGGCATCTCGGCGATTCGAATCACCACGGTCCCGCCGTGAACCGGGTCGCATCGCCGCACCGCCAGCAGGTCGATTTGACTGTCGTCCTCGAACACGCCCGCATGGGCGAGGGAGTCTTGGGTGCATTTCAGGAGGTTGTCGAGGTCGCGACGGCGTCGATCAGGCGGGAAGGCATCCATTGCCAGGGCGATGCGTCCGCCCGAAGGCGGTTTGCGGATTCCGCTCCCGCCGCCCGGGGCCAGGAGCCCGCAGATCGCTCTGCGGTACTCCCGGCCCTCCCGGCTGACCAACGTGCGCGGCCCGACACGGCGGTAGTAGTGGTTCACGCTCGGGGGCCAGGGCAGTGTCAGTTCCATCGCGGCTGCCCTCATCGCTTCCACGGCGGTGTGGTGTCAGTGGTCGGAGCCTGCTGTGGGCGACCGGCGGCTACCGCCTTCGCCTCGTAGCCCTTGACCTCGTTGGTGATCTCGCCGGTGTCCTCGCGCTTCTTGCACTTGACCGAGATCACCAGCGGGATGTTGTGCAGCTCGACGCTGTCCTTGGGCTGCATGACCCCGACGACGCGGCAGATGGCTGAGAGGTTGCCCCGGGCGATTTTCTGCGTCAGTTCGTTGGGGTGGTTGATGCACAACCGGTCCCAGGTCTTGCGGCCCTTGCAGTCGCCCTCGAGGACAGTGAACTCCAGTTGCAGGTAACTTCCGTCGCCTTTCTTCGTGGCTTTCATCTCGCTGGCGGTGATGGCGGCCAGGTACTTGCCGGCTGGCAGCGGCTCGAATGTGGTGGTCGGTTCGACCTCGTTCGCGTTGAATCCGTTCAGGTTTGCCATGGTTATCTCTCCTTGATTTGGGCAATGACTTCTTCGAAGCGTTTGTCGCAGTCGTGCTTCTGGACGGCCGCGAGGATGGTGTGGGCAACGGCCCTGGCAGTTTCGACAGACATCTGGAATGTGCCGGAATGGCTGCCATCATTGAGGGTGATCTGTTCGTTCTCGGGATCATCCGGGCAGTACCGGCACTCCCAATCACCGCTCTCGTCCGTGAGGTAGCACTGAAATACGAAGGTTGGTTCGACATCGATGTGGGGACTACTCATGGTCGCGCACCTCCGCTTTGGCGGTCATCGCCTGCATCAGCGCGGGCCACGAGAGGGGAAGCTCGACCGGGAGGCCGTAGCGGTTCTTCGCCAGAATCACGTTTGTGCCCTCGGTCAGCAGCAAACGCTGGTCTTCCCGGCGGTGGGCGTACAGCACGCAGTCGGCCCACTCGATGAAGGGCGGCGCGATCCAGTGCGGCAGGTCGGGTGAGGCCAAACGCTGGTCGTAACCTTCGGGCGTGGTCACCTTCGTGTTGGCCGCATGAGCCAGGAGAATGATGGCTGCGCCGGTTTCGGCCACGGCGTTGAGCATCGGCAGCAGATCGCGATAGACGATGTTCTGCACGATCTCTCGGGCCTTGAAGTAACCGCCATGCGCCGTGCCCAGCGTGCTGGTCAGATCGGCACCGGCCTTCGGATCGAGGTCGTGCACGACATGCTCGACGATCCGCTGGACCATCCAGTCGATGGTGTCGATGGCCAGGGCCTGGGGCG
>CAZVEV010000473.1:0-2992 GCA_964625865.1 uncultured Planctomycetaceae bacterium
CTTGATGTCCCAGACCGGCAGCTTCGTGGCGAGGATGACCTTTTCGCGATAGCCGTCCGCCAGCGCCTGGCCCACCGCGCGTTCCGACTGGCCCCCGTGGTAGGGCCAGGCCGTGTCGACGTAGTTGACGCCATGGTCGATCGCGTATCGGATCATGTCGACGGTGGTCGGCACGTCGACAGCCTTGTCCTCGCCGGTCACGGGCAGGCGCATCGCGCCGAACCCCAGCGCCGAGACCTTCAGCCCCGTGTCGCCCAAGGTACGATAATGCATTGACCGTTCCTCGTTCTCGTGGTGCATGCCACGCTCAGCCAGTAGGGCGTGCAACTGGTTGCACGCGGGAGGGATTGGCTGCTCGTTCCGCGTGCAACGCAGTTGCACGCCCTACGATTAACCGAACGCCTCGCCCGCGCCACAACCGACCCAGTCGTCCAGGGCGAGGGGGTACTGCCCGTACATGCGGATCGTGTTCCACATCGCCAGGTAGTTGCCCGGCTTGACCTTCGAGTGGATGGAGTTGCTCGACGAGGCGATCAGTCCCCCGCCGTCGCCGCCGTCGCGGAGGACGGCTTTGGTGGCCTCGACCACCTCGGGAATCGTGCCGAACGTCAGCAGTTGGGCGCAGTCCACGTTGCCCTTCAGCGCCACGCGGTCGCCGTAGGCGGTCTTCATCGCGCCCATCTCGTGGCCGGCCATCGGATCGATGGGGTCGAGGCAGTCGATGGGTGGTTCGAGGATCATGTCGATGATCGGCATGAGATTGCCGTCCGAGTGCTTGATGATCGGCAGGCCCAGCGCGTGGAAGCCTTCCATGACGCGCTTGTAGCCCGGGAAGAACAGCTCGCGGAACGAGTCGGGCGACATGAAGGGGCCCGACGCCGAGGCGAAGTCGTCGCCGGTGAACACGAAGTCCACGCCGCGCGCGGCGACTTCCTTGGCCATCTCGAGGTTGATGTCGACCGACAGGTCCACCAGGCCGCGCACGAGGTCGGGCTCCAGCGCGATCGCCATCATCAGCGTCTCGAAGCCGGCCAGCGCACGCGGGATGGAAAACACGTCGTTCAGGTGCACGCCGACGGCCAGGTTACCCTTGTACGTCTTGACCACGCGTTCGATGCTGGCGTATCGGCCCGGGGCGTGGGGGTCCGGCGCGGTGTAGTTGCGCAGGTCGTCCATCGTCTTGATGGGCCCCTCGACGGGGACGCTGTGTTCCTCTTCGGAGGCCTCGGCGATCACGCCGTACTCGTTGCGGGTCCGCCCGGGGCCGACGACTTCCTTCTTGAAGTCCGGCCCGGTCAGGATCGCGTCGAGACCCATCCGGACGGTGAACTCTTCCATCGAGCAGCCCGGGATGATGGCCTCGCGGACGTGGCGGTCGATAATCCATTCGAAATGCGGCACGCGGTCGGGCTCTTCGCGCCGCAGGACACGCATGACGCGCTCGGCAGATGTCATTTCACTCACGGGAGTCTCCTCGATTGGTTCGGTCGATATCGCCCCGCCGCGGAGCGACAGGACGTATCTATGTATCGCAGGCGCAACTCGAAGTCAACGCCTGCGCGGCGCAGCTTGCTTCTTGGCGTCCGCTTCACTCGTTGAAAAGGACGCCAAGAAGCAAGCTGCGTCGCGCAGGGCGTATCGCGCTCTGACCGAAAAAAAAAGTCATTTGCCCGCCTTGACAGGGCGATGATCTGCGGGTACTATTTTTCGTCTTGTTGTTTAGGTGTTTTCCGTTCGCATGGAGCACCCTCCCGCCGGTGGTGGTTGCGGGAGGAATGGGCGAGCAAGGTCGCGGCCGTTCGCTCAGGCTTCCGGACGGGCCCTCGCCGCGCTGCGAAGGTTGCAGGCCGACGCGTTCCAACACCCGCGTCCGGCTGCAAGAACCCACCACCGCGATGACTGGTCAACCAGTCAGTGAATACGGATTACCCCGTGGTGTAATTGGCAACACAGAAGTTTTTGGTACTTCCATTCCAGGTTCGAGTCCTGGCGGGGTAGATACCGGCCGCCACCGCGGCGTGCGAGAAGATGACCGTGATACGTGAGATGATGAGAAACCTGACTGAAGCTGGAGAGCCCTGCAATGCCTAGCTTGCGTCTATTCAGCGGTCGGGCGAACCTTCCCCTGGCCCGAGCGATAAGCGACTACCTGGGCGTGGCTTTGGGCAAGGTCACGATCGAGCCGTTCCCGGACGGCGAGTTGTTCGTCCGCCTGGACGAGGACGTCCGCGGCAAGGACGTGTTCATCATTCAGCCCACCAGCACGCCGGCCAACGAGACCTTGATGGAACTGCTGATCTTCATCGACTCGGCCCGCCGCGCGTCGGCCGAGCGGATCACTGCGGTCGTGCCCTACTTCGGCTACGCCCGCCAGGACCGCAAGGACGAGGGCCGCACGCCGATCACGGCGAAGCTGGCAGCCAATCTGATCGCCACCGCCGGCGCCGACCGCGTATTGACGATGGACCTTCACGCGGCCCAGATCCAGGGCTTCTTCGACATCCCGGTGGACAACCTCCACGCCGAGCCGGTGCTCAGCCGGTACTTCAAGGCCCGCGACTTCGAGGACCTGGTTCTGGTAAGCCCGGATGCGGGCAACACCAAGCGAGCCCGCGTCTACGCCGAGCGCCTTGGCGGGGAGTTGGCGATCATCGACAAGCGCCGCGTCACCGGCTCGACCGTCGAAGTCGGCAGGATCATCGGCGACGTCGAGGGCAAGACGGTGATGATGATGGACGACATGATCTCGACGGCGGGCACGATATGCTCGGCCGCCGACCTCTGCGCCGAAAACGGCGCGGGCGAGATCTTTGTCGGCGCCACCCACGGCGTGCTGTGCGGCCCGGCGGCCGAGCGGCTCAGCGAGGCGCCTATCACCGAGGTGGTCGTCACCGACACGATCCCCGTCACCGACGACAAGATCAAGGCGGTCGGCAAGCTGAAGGTGCTCACCGTTGCCGACCTGATGGGCGAAGCGATACACCGAATTCAC
>CAZVEV010000474.1:0-2967 GCA_964625865.1 uncultured Planctomycetaceae bacterium
CGACGCCGGCGGATATGGCCCAGCGAGACCAGAACCGCCGTGATGGAGGTCCCCATGTTGGCTCCCATGATCACCGGAATGGACTGGGCCACCGTCATCTCTCCGTGGGCGACGAACATGACCAGCATCGAGGTAGTGAAGCTGGACGACTGCACGACGCTGGTGACCAGGAGCCCGACACAGAACCCAACGAGCGGATTATCCGCGAACGAGAACACCGCCTGGATTTGCGCGTTTGTCCCCTCGTCCTTCGCCGCGACCTTCAGACCCGAGCCCATCATGTTGATCGCGGCGATGAACAGGTACGGTTTCATTAAGGTGCCTCCGCGATCCAAGGTCTATGTTGTAGTGAAAGGGGCCGGAGCGATCATAGGCAGACAGGAATTCTCCAATAGCGATCCAGAGAAGACAACCTTCGAGATAGTCGGGTTCACCGTTGCCAAGGGGACAGAGGACATAACGGCGATAACACTGGAATCGTATCTTGGTGGGAATACAGGGCCCCTGTATGGGAGCCTCAAGGTGTTTGTCAAGCATAAGGTTACAAGGGACTAGATTGGCCCAACAGTAGAGGCATGGGGATAGACGACGATTCGGGGGATACCTTATCTACACACGAGTCACCCGATCTTCGCGGCCACGCTCGCGGCCCGGTCCATGTCGCGTTCGGCGTAGATCTGTGTCACGTCAGCGGTGCTGTGACCGAGGAGGACCTGTGCGGCCTCGAGCCCGAACTGCTTGCGAACCTGTGTGGCATAGTTGTGTCGAAGCCGGTGCGTATGCCAATGGTGCTCGCGCCGCCAGGCCTCGAGTTCGGCCTTCTGACCAGTCGTCAGGCGGGCCTCATACTCTTTGCGGGTCTCATCGTCCCGTTTGGCCAGCAGCTCGGGCGGCACAAAGGCCTTTCTAAGGCCTCGAGCCACGGCGCGCCGGTAGCTATCTCGCGTGTAACACTGGCCGGGTTTCCGTCGCGGGTTCGCCTTGCGGTTCGTACCGGGCGCATTGCCCTGGGCCAGTGGTGTCTGCCGCCGTTCGTGCAGGGCGGCCAGCCGTTCGGCCTCAGCGTCGACGGGAGAGAAGCAGTATGCATCCGTCGGTCGCAAGAGGAACGGGCCGAGAATCTCTTGAGCTTGAGGCCCGATGAAGATGATGCGATCACGGCCATGGTGCTCGGTCTTGTGCGAGGCGGGACGGTACATCCAGACCGGATCAGAGCGATCGATGTCGCATGGCCGCAGGATGACGACCTCGCCGGGTCGGGCGCCGGTGAGCAGTTGGAGTTCGATCATCGCCGCGACCTGACGCGAAACGTGCCTCTTGACCGGCTCGATGAGTTCTTCCGGCACGGGCTGGATCGGAGGTCGGTCCGGCGCGCCGCAACGCCCGAACTTCAGACCGGCCGGCGAGTTGATGGAGCAGGTCATGGCGCTTATCTGCCCGACGCTTTTTGACAACACAGCCAGCAGCTTTGAGTGCGGTGGCTCCTGACCCAGCGGCAAGGATGTCCCGTGGTTCGAGATAAGGGTCTATCCCACCTTCATCATCGCCTTGATGGCCTCCTGCTCATCCTTCTCGGCATAGACCTCCGTGATGGCTGCGGAGCGGTGCCCGAGGATGATGCGGGCGGCTTCGATGCCGAACTCCTTGCGCAGCTCGGTCGCGGAGTTGTGGCGGAGTTGGTGTGGATGCCAGCGGTAGTCCTTCCGCCAAGCCTTGAGTTCAGCCTTCTGGCCCGGGGTCAACCGCTCCTGCCACTGCGCATTCGTCTCGTCGTCCCGCTTGGCCAGCGGCTCCGGCAGCGGGAATGCCTGGTCGCAGGCGCGGGCGATGGCTCGGCGATAACTGCACGTCGTGTAGCGGTCACCGGGTGACCATTGCGGATCGTCCTTGACGTTGCTGCCAGGAACATTGCCGCGTGACAAGGGCGTCGTCCGGTGCTCGTGCAAGCGCTGCCGACGTTCCGTTTCGGCCTCGACGGGAGAGAAGCAGTACGCATCCGGGTCGCGGAGAAGGAAGGGCGCCAGCGCCTGCTGGCCACGGGGACCGATGAAGATCTTCCGGTCGAAGCCGTGGTGGGCGGTCTTGTGCGCCTCGGGGCGGTAGACCCACACCTTGCCCTTGCGGTCAATGTCACATGGTCGCATCTGGCAGATCTCCCCGGCCCGGGCGGCGGTGGAGAGCTGAAGCTGGATCATTGCCCAGACTTGGCGGGAGACGAAAGGCTCGATGGCGTTGACCTGCTCGGCCGGCACGGGCTTCACCGCTTCAGGTTCCGGCGCCTGCCCGCGGCCCTTGCGGAGACCGGGGACGGCCTGGAGGGCGTGGAGGACATCGCCAGGGATAAGTTCGTCAGAGACGGCCCACTTGAAGATGTGTCGGATGCGGTTGATCTGCTTGTTGATATACGGCCGGCACCAGCCGCGTGCGATCATCTGCTGGCGGACGGCCTTAAGCGCTCGTGGGCCGAAGTCCACGGCGCGGCTCTCGCCGTAGATGTCCGCAAGCGGTCGGATCGCGAGGCGGAACTGCTCGAGTTCCTTCACGCGGCCATCGGTGATCGTGCGGTAGTAGTCCTTGGCGTGGACCCAGAAGCGGGAGAGGACCTCCTTGACGGTGATGACGTCGGGATCGGCGGGCAGCTGCTTGCCGGCGGCCAGCCATTCGGCGATGGCCTGGTGGTATTTCTGCTCGGCCTGCGGATCGTCGACGCGTCCGAAGTAGACGGCCTTGCCGTTGAGGACGGCGTAGGCCTGGCCAGTGGCCTTGTGATGACGTAGAGAAGGCACCCGAGAATTCTTGGCGGAATTCGTCGCGTGCCTTCTCGTGGTTCGCTGCTTCGCGATGTTGCTCATGGCCGTTTCCTTTCGGTCTCGGGAGTAGTACTACTCCCTTTGCCTTGGGTCACGGCCGCTCCGTCGTCTCTGACGGTCAACGCAACTCGCGTCGTCGGCCAACCTTACGAACTAG
>CAZVEV010000475.1:0-2955 GCA_964625865.1 uncultured Planctomycetaceae bacterium
GAGGACCAACTCGTAGGCATACCGCTGCATTTTTCACCGACCGACGCTCTCGCAGGTCAGGCAGTCGTGCGGATGGTCCGACAGAAGCAGTTCGACGATCATCTTCCGCATTTCGACGATCCGCTCGGTGCTCGTCCTGACAACCATGCCGTCGGCCGCCGCATACGAACATGCCGTCACCGGCGCCCGCGCGCCCTCTGCCTCCACGATGCACAGGCGACAGGAACTCGTCGGTGGCAGGCCGAGCGCGGGATCGTAGCACAGGTGCGGGATGTCAATGCCCGCCGCACTGGCCGCCTCCATCACCGTCGCGCCGGCCTCTACAGTCACGTCCACGCCGTCGATCGAGAGTGTTATGTTCTCAGACATGGGGTCTTGTCTTTCCTGGTCACACCTTGAGGACGGCGTCAAACGGGCACACGGCCAGGCACGCACCGCACAGCGTACACTTGCCCTGGTCGATCACGTGGGGGACCTTCTTCTCGCCCGCAATCGCGTCAACGGGACAGGCCTTGATGCACTTGCCGCACGCCTTGCATGCTTCGGGGTCTATCTCGTAGCGGAACAGGCCCGGACAGGTCTTCGCGGGACATCGCCCGTCGGAAATGTGGGCGTCGTACTCGTCCCGGAAGTAGCGGATGGTCGAGAGCACGGGGTTCGGCGCCGTCTGGCCCAACCCGCACAGCGAGGCCTGCTGAACCATCTCGCCCAGGCGCTGCAGGCGATCGATGTCGCCGGGCTCGCCCTGCCCTTCGGTGATGCGCGTGAGAATGTCGAGCATGCGCTTTGTGCCCACGCGGCACGGCGTGCACTTGCCGCATGATTCGGACTGTACAAAGTCCGTGAAGAACCGCGCGATGTCGACCATGCAGGTCGTCTCGTCCAACACGATCAGCCCGCCCGAGCCCATGATCGCACCGATCTCCTGGACCGAGTCGTAGTCGATCGGCAAGTCGAGGTAGTCTCCCGACACGCACCCGCCGGACGGGCCGCCCATCTGGGCGGCTTTGAACCGGCGACCGGCCGGTACGCCCCCGCCGATGTCGAACACGATCTGGCGGAGCGTAGCGCCCATGGGCACTTCGACCAGCCCGGTGTTGTTGACCTTGCCGGCCAAGGCGAAGATCTTCGTACCCTTCGAGCCGTCCGTGCCGACCGACGCATAGGCGGCCGCCCCCTCGTCGATGATCCGCGGCACGTTGGCCCACGTCTCGACGTTGTTGATGTTCGTCGGTTTGCCCTTCAGTCCCGAGACGGCCGGAAACGGTGGGCGGGGGTTGGGCATCCCACGCGTGCCCTCGATTGACGCGATCAGCGCCGTCTCCTCCCCGCAGACAAAGGCCCCCGCGCCCTTGCGGACTTCGAGGTCAAAGCTGAACCCGCTGCCCAGGATGTTCTCGCCCAGCAGTCCGGCCTCGGTCGCCTGATCCAGCGCCAGCAGCGTGTGCTCGATAGCGATCGGGTACTCCGCGCGAACGTAGATGAAGCCCGTGTTCGCCCCGATCGCGTAGGCCCCGATGATCATCCCCTCGATCACCAGGTGCGGGTCGCCTTCCAGCAGGGCACGGTCCATGAACGCGCCCGGATCGCCCTCATCAGCGTTGCAGACGATGTACTTCGGCTCGCCCGGGGCGCCCCTGGCGAACTGCCACTTCCGCCCCGCCGGAAAGCCCGCCCCCCCGCGCCCGCGCAGACCCGAATCGAGGACTTCAGAGATCACCTGCTCGCCGGACATCTCGGTCAGTGCCTTGCCCAACGCCGCGTATGCGCCATGGGCGATGGCATCGTCCAGGCTGCGCGGATCGACCAGGCCGCAGCCCGCCAGCACGCGACGGGTCTGGTTCTTGTAGAACGGGATGTCCCCATAGTCGGGCAGGACCTCATCATCCTGGGAGAAACACAGGCGCGGGATCGTCTCGTCGCCTAGCACGGTCGATTCGATGATCTCGGCGGCATCGTCGGCCGTCACGCCCTGGTAGGAGATGCCCTTGGGATCGATCAGCACCGCCACGGCCCCCGCACAAAGCCCGTGACACCCCACACGAACCACCCGGACGCGATCGTCGAGGCCGCGCTGGGCGACCTCGCGCTCCAGCGCGTCGCACAACTCCAATGCGCCCAGCGCCCTGCAGCCGGTCGAACAGACTCGAATGGTGACTTCAGCGTGAGCCCGGCCGGCCAGTTCCGTTCGCTGCTCGTGAAGGTCGGCTATCGATTTCAGTGGCTTCATGACCCGTTCCGATAACTCGCGAAGATTTTCTCGATGCTCTGGGGCGTCAGACTGCCATAGTACCTGCTGTCGATCATCATCGCCGGGGCGAGGAAGCACGTGCCCAGGCACGCGACGGTCTCCAGATCGAACATCATGTCCTCGGTCGTCTCGCCGTCTCTCACGCCCAGAACGCGCGTGATGCTGTCGATCACGCCGTCGGCGCCCTTGACGTGGCAGGCCGTCCCGCGGCAACAGCGTATCGTATGGCGCCCGCGGGGCTCGGTGTAAAACTGAGCATAGAAGCTCACCACGCCGTAGATGCGGCTCAGCGGCGTTCGCGTCCGGCGGCTGATCTGATCGAGGGCGGGCGGCGGGAGGTAGCCGAAGTGATCCTGGATCTCCTGCAGAAGACCGATCAGGTTCGTTGCCGGCGAGACGCCAAGTTCGTCCAGGGCGGCTGCGATTTCCTCAGCCGAGGGACCGGCGGTGCGACCGGGATCAGGACGTGTTTCACAATTGGCCTCTGGCATTCACTTGCCTTTCCGCGGGCGAATTCTAACCGATCCGTTGTCGCGGCGGCAAGCCCACTGCCTGCAGGACTCCCTGCCCGTTCGCAGCACAACGGCATGTGTCTACTCATGATAGTGCTCGTCCGCGGTGAAACTCAAGGGGAACGCCGGCGGGCGGCGGGGGGGGCGGCGGGGGGGGGCCGCCGCGCGCCGGGGCGGCGGGGGGGGGGGGGG
>CAZVEV010000476.1:0-2950 GCA_964625865.1 uncultured Planctomycetaceae bacterium
TGCGTTGGGGGCGTGACGGCCCCCACCGTCAAACCGGCTATGTAATCGAAGCGTTACTGCTGACGGATGCTCCGGTGTCCGCCATTGCCCATGATATGGGCAGCGATGTCGCGACGCTCGAACTGTACGAGAAGCTCTTCTTCAATGTGCGAGACGACAGGGGGAACATGACGCTGGCTCCAGCCCAGAAGCAGTTCTTCGCCACAGAAGGGACCTACAAGCCCACAAAACAGCGGCCTGAGTACTTGATGTGGCGCCGGGTTGCGGTCAGCGCCGGCTACCGTGCATTGATCGAGATACTGGAGCTCGGCCTTGGTTCCTGGGGCGATGCCCCGAACGCAGACCTTGTGAGGGTCACCACCGATATGGCGAGGGCGGAGACCTTAGCCAAAGTGGCGGCTGGCGGTCTGTCCAGCGGAGAACTCGCCCGGCTGGAAAGCAATCGTCTGAAAGGGAAGCTGATTCGGCATCAAGTCGGTGAGAAGGGCGGACGGGATGAAGGCATGGAGCTGGCATTGAAGCTCGTGCAGCTCATGGCGCCGAAGATGGTCGAGCCCGAGAGAATCTCCAGGGCGCAGGCCTTGCAGGCCGAGGAGAGCCTGCATGAAGCTGAACGGAGGATTGAGAAGACAGAGGTCGAGGATAAGGGCGCGCTGGAAAGCCGGGTAGCCCTGCAGGACGCCCTGGATAAGCAGCTCTCGGTACTCGCTCCCAAGCAGGATGGGCAGCGTGGGGTAGCTCCGTCCACTGCGTGACGACACCGAACACGAATTTCATACATAATTCCTAGGGGATCGAACCCTCCGGGCAGGTGTGAGC
Organism: uncultured Planctomycetaceae bacterium; assembly: GCA_964625865.1. Taxonomy (GTDB): domain Bacteria; phylum Planctomycetota; class Phycisphaerae; order SM23-33; family SM23-33; genus CAZVEV01. Next base: position 820 of record CAZVEV010000476.1, read on the forward strand.
CTACCCGGAGCACGTCCGATTTTTATATCAAAATGCCAGGACCCTTCACGCCACTATCCTGCGCTGCTTGGCCTCGGCTTGCGATGTGGTGGCTGGTCGAGCTCGCCCTTTCGCCCACTTACGCAGATTGTCCACCTGGTCCGACAATCTCGACAACGGCACCGTGTCACGCAACGCCTGCTGCATGTCAGCCGTGGTCGGTTCCCGATCTCCGCCGAACGCCCGGAACAGGCTCTCAGCCACAATACCCTCGATCTCTGCCCCGGTGTGACCGTCCGACGCTCCCGCCAATGTGGCTACGTCGTACTGTTTGGAGTCACGACCTGCCTGGGCGATCTTGATGTGCCAGATGGTCTCTCGCTCTACCTGGTTCGGCAGATCCGTCCAGAACACCTCGTCCCACCTACCCTTCCGAAGAAGCTCCGGCGGTAGCTGGGACACGTCGTTGGCCGTGGCGATGATGAACACCGGACTGGTGCGCTCCTGCATCCAGGAGATCAGAGATCCGAAGACCCTCGCACTGGTTCCGCCGTCCGTTGAGCCACTGCTCTTGCTGCCGGCCAGCCCTTTGTCCAACTCGTCGACCCACACAATGCAGGGCGCAATGGCCTCGGCCACGTGAATGGCTGATCGCAGGTTGGCTTCCGACTCCCCGACCAGGCTGCCCATGAGCGCACCCATGTCCAGCTTGATTAGGGGACGCTGCAAGACGTTCGCTGCCGCCTTCGCTGTCAGGCTCTTGCCCGTCCCGGGCACACCCAGCAGCAACAAGCCTTTCGGACTGGGCAACCGGTACTGCCGAGCCCGTTCCCCGAACGCCTCTCGCCGCTGAACCAGCCACGCCTTCAGGGCATCCAGCCCACCGATGTCGTCCAAGCTCTCCCGGACCTCCACGATCTCCAGCAGGCCGTTCTTGGCCACGCTGCTGGCCTTTTCCCTGGCTACCGTGTCTGGCGCCACACACCCTCGTTCCACCACGCTCAGGGCAAAGCTATTCTCAGCCTCCACACAGGTCAGCCCGGTTGCCGCATCCAGAATACGCTCCCGGTCTTCGCCCTCGGGACGATCCAGACTAGCCGATTCGCAGATCCCATCCAGCACCTTACCCAGCTGCGACTTGTCGGGCAGCGAGAAGTGTACAACGGTCATTTCGCGTTCCAGCTCTGGCGGCAGAACCTGTCGACACCCCAAGGCCACCAGGACCTTGCCTTGGGTCTTGCACCGGCCCAGCTCATCCTTGATTGCGCGCACCAGGACGGGGTTGCCGTCTTCCAGGAACATGTGGAAGTCCCTAAGCAGGACCAGGCTGTTCTCAGGCAGTTCACCCACGGCGGTAACGGCTTCGAACGGATCGTTAGCCTGCCTGGCGTTTCCATCACTGGTGTCGACCAGGCCGGTTGTCGTGGACCAAGCAAACACCTTGTACTCCAACGCGTCGGCCACGCTTTTGAGCTCAGCCTCCACGCGCTGTTCCTCCGGCGATACGATGTAGAGTCCGGGGTATCCCGCCCGGATGTAATTCGTGATCTGCTGTCGCATGTAGTAACCTCCCTTATCCTTGTAGTAACAGAGCGCCTTCACGAGAAGGCGCTCGGGGTTCCAGAAACGGCGTTAGGGGCTTGGCGTTGCCTACGTCCTACCAAGCGTGTCACGGCGTCACCCGTGAACAGTCAGGGCCCAGCCGAAGCTGGCGGCTCTTTCATGACCCACATCGCTCTCACGCATCCTGACTAGCGTGACCCGGCCCTAAACGAGCGCTCTACCGGGTGAGGGGATGGGATATCTCCCTGCTCATGGATCGTCCTTGTTGTGCGAACGTCTCCTTCACTCTTGCTTCGTCCGAAAATCCTCCCGGACATAGCCGTCCATGTCTGCGTCCACGACATCGGCCAAAAAGGCGAGGATAGCGAGTTCAGCAGCTTGCCTGGACGCGAACCGTTCCGGCTCCCACGACCCGCCTTCCTGCTCCACCCACCACCCCGCGTCGTCCCAACCGTATGTAAACCGGTGTTCCACGCGCCAGGTCATCGCCTGCTCCTCCCTACAATGCTCTTCCTCGTGGACTTACCTCTGTCACTGCCGAGGCGATTGGCCGTACATCCCGTCCGGAAGGACGGCAGCCGCCGTCACC
>CAZVEV010000477.1:0-2942 GCA_964625865.1 uncultured Planctomycetaceae bacterium
GCACATAACTGCTTAAAAATACAATTGTTGTGCATTTCCGCACGGGCACTAGCTACGCGTACGACAATGACAACTATCCGGAGAGGTTCCTGGTCCGCGACGTGGGAGTCAATCTGAATGACGTTCTGGCCGCCGGACCAGTATGGCCGTCCTCTTTGCATTACACAACCAGGGTGGGCGGCGGCACAAGCGTACACGAGATCTGGCACGACTTTGGCGACGGCGCCGTGTATGCCGAGGGTCACTTCACGCCCGACTATGCTGGAACGTACAAGACGTACTCCTACGCGCTGACGGCCCAGGGCATCGCCGACATCAACGCGGCGGCCGGGACCGTGATGGGGATGGGATTCCAACCCACGTCCGGCCCGTTCGAGACCTTCTGGTCGAACGCAATGAGACTCACGCTCAACCGGTTCAACGACCCGGTCAGTTCGGGCGGGGGTATCGACTTTCAGCTTGATGACGGGGATGTCGCGGGCGGGGGCACGGTGGACGTCACGCCGCTGGGCGTGAAGCACCGTCTGAACTCCATCGCAACCGGGCAGCAGACCACCGACAGCGACTTCAGCGAAGTCCGGCGGCGGTTTCGTTTTGACTCGGCTGGCGGACACACGCAGGTTGTGCTGACCGGCGACCTCGACGGACTGCTCGAAGCGAACGAGGGCAGGGCCTCCGTGGACGCGACGATCAAGCTGTACGACACGACGGACGGGTCGCTGATCGACGATGATGCGTTCCAGCAGACCCTCGCGCCGATCGGGCCAGGGTACAACCAACTGTTCGTGGACGAGCAATTGCGTGTCGACGTCGATCTCGTGCCGGGGCGGACCTACGAGATCATCAGCCGGGTTGAGTTGTCGACGTCAGTCACGGACCCACTCGGCCAGGCCGCTGCATGGTTCGACAACACGTTCGACGTTCAACTCACCGGCGTGCCCGAGCCGGGCACGCTGTCGCTGCTGGCACTCGGCGGCCTTGTCGCCCTACGTCGTCGTAGGGCCTGTTGCTAGTGAGCATCATCGAAAACGCCTGTCGAAGGGCTAAGGCATTTACTGTTTACGGCGGACATACAGAGACTGAAAGGAGCACAGCTATGACGGTATCGGCATTCTTCTCTTGGGTGAACCCTTCTCGCGGGTGCAAGACGCTCTCCTCGGCCCGGACCACGCACCGAGTCCGATCCCGGGCGTCTGCTCGCCTGAGGTCGCGCTGCCTGGCGGCGAAGTTTCTGATCGTTCTTGCGGTCGGACTGCTCAGCGCAGGTCTCGCAGACCGGGCGTCGGCGGAGTTGATCGCCTACGACCAGTTCGTCGGCTACGACCCGGGGCAATTGGTGGGTCAGGACAAGGGCTTCGGCTGGGCCGACGCCTGGGGGGGCGACACGGACTACACCGTGTCGGATTCCGCCGGCCTGACCCACGGGGCCCTGCCCGGAGTCACGTACGGCGGCAGCGCAAGGACCGGCAGCACAAGCGGCGCCATACGGCGTGATCTGGCCACGCCGTTATCCACTCCTGGAACGTACTACTTCGGCTTCCTGCTGAAGGCGGCCGGCAATGCACACAACGCCGTTCTCGGCCTCGATGAGGGGGAGAACACGTCGGACAACCTCGCCTACGGCGGGGCCTGGAACAGCCGGGCCTTTTGGCGCCTCGCACAAAAGGATGGGAGCGCCTACTCGGACCATAACACGTTTGTCCGCGAAACGGCGAACACGACGTTGTTCGTCATGGTGCTGGAACTGAAGTCGTCGGGCCAGGATCGTTCAAAGCTGTACGTCAATCCCGCCAACGCTGCGGGCCTTTCGAATGTGCCGCAAGCTGAACACTTCTACACTAACGACTTCAGCCAGGTGGCGACCGTAAGGGCCGGCCTCACCAACCAGAGCACCTCGGTCGGCTCGTTTGTGTTCGATGAGATTCGTATCGGCACACAAGCCGCCGATATGTTCTCGCTGATCCCCGAACCGGGCACGCTTGCGTCGCTGGCGTTGGGCGGGCTCGTCGCCCTCCGCCGTCGTAGAGCCTGAGCCTGTCGAAGGGCAGGCGCCGCCAGACGACAGTCATACAACGCTACACACCCAACGCCCCGGCCCTTCGCGGGTCGGGGCGTTTTCGATGCGCCCGGCAGACCGGGGCCGGCGGCGGCACTTGCTCTGGGGCCGGCGGGCGACTACCATCTGTCGTGCCGTCTCCGCGGGGCGGGACGGTTTTCACTGATCGGTTCGAGGTGCGGGTATGATTGCGCGGGTGCACGGGTCCATCTTGCAGGGCATCGATGCCGTCGGGTGCGAGGTCGAGGCCGACGTTGCGCATGGGGGCAAGGGTGAGATCAAGCTTGTGGGGATGGCTGAGACGGCGGTCAAGGAGTCGGTCTCGCGAATCCAGGCTGCCCTTCGAAACAGCGGGTATCGCTGGCCCGGGCCGAAGGTGACCATCAACCTCGCGCCGGCCGACGTGAAGAAGGACTCGGCGGCATTCGACTTGCCCATTGCGGTGGCCACGATGATCGCCGGCGGGATGTTCGACAGCGAGAAACTCGACGACTACGTCATCGTGGGCGAACTGGCGCTCGACGGGCGCGTCCGGTCAATCAACGGGGCGCTGGCCATTGCCATGCAGGCCGCCCGCGAGGGCCGGCGGGGTGTGATCGTGCCCGCTGACAACGCCGCCGAGGCCGCCGTCGTCGAGGAGGTCGACGTCATCGGCGTGCGGTTCCTGGGCGACGCGGTGGGCTTCCTGACCGGCGAGTTGGAGATCGAGGCGACCTGCGTGGATCTGAACCAGGCGTTTGCCCAGGCCTCACGGTACGACGCGGACTTCGCCGACGTACGCGGCCAGGAGTCGGCCAAGCGGGCAATGACTATCGCCGCCGCCGGTCACCACAATATCCTAATATTGTAGGCATTTTACACGGAGTTCGTAACGCCAGTTCTATAG
>CAZVEV010000478.1:0-2898 GCA_964625865.1 uncultured Planctomycetaceae bacterium
CCATGAATTCCGATCTACTCGTTGCGGCTGGATGGTTCTCCGACAGGCTCCTAGCGGCGTCTGCGTCGAAGCACCGTCAGACCGCCCATCGCGAGAAGCGCCAGCGAGGTCGGCTCGGGGATCGGTGCCAGGCCGCTGATGGCCGTCCAGTTGCCCTCGATCTGCTCCTGGGTGAGGATGCCGCTGTAGATCCGCACAATGGCGATCTCGCCGTCGAAGTTAACCGGGCTGCCGAAGTTGACCGATCCGTTCTTGCCGCCGATGCCCGTCAGGTCGGTTCCGGCCCAATCGTTGAAAGTTCCCGTCGCTGCCGTCGTGTCGAACTTGTACCCGTTGACCCACAGTTCGGTCTGGTCGGTATCGAGATCGACAACGCCGACCACCTGGACGAACTCGGTCGTGTCAATCAACGCATTGGACAGATCGACCGACGACTTGGAATTCTCACCGGCGTGCTTGACCTGGAACCAAAGAACGTTGTCGTTGAGCACAATCGACGTGCCGTCGCCGCTGCCGCCGGTTTCAAAGATGATCTCGCCGGCCGCATTTGGCGTGTTCAGGTCCGCCACCCGGAACCAGATCTCAAACGTGGCCGAATCGTTACTCGCATCGTTAAACTCACCGAACGAGAACTCCTGGAAATCCTCCATTTTCGCCATGTCACCCGTTCCGTCGAAGACGTAAGCGCCCTTAATGCCGGGGTAGCTTCCGCCGGGCGAGAGGTTCTGCGTCGGATTGCCTCCAAACGTGGCGTCGTAGTTCGTGGAAGCAAATGTGACCACCGACATGTCTTCCCACGCCGTCGTGCCGTTGCCCTGCTTTGCGTCGTAATCGACGATCAACGTCGCGTTGGCCGAGGAGACGTGGTAATCCGCTGCGCCGTCGTTGTCGGCGACGGCGTTGAAGTTGGCCTGTACCTGGTGGGCACTCAGCGCGTCGCGGTAGAGGTTCACGATGGCGACTTCGCCCTGGAAGGTGTTGTTGAAGTCCCGCAAGTCCATAGGATCGGCGGCGGTGATGGCCGTGCCACCCACGTCGCCCGTGTTGCGGCCGAGCTTGCCGCCGCCACTGCCGGACCAGTCGCTGGGGGCGCCGCCGCCACTGTGGGTCACCAACACCGGGTTGGTATCCTCGGTGCCGGTGTCGACGGCAAAGCCATTGTCGTCCCGCCCGTTGTTCGTGGTGTTGCTCAGGAACAACCCCGTCTCGCTGTCGCCGGAGACCGACGTGGCGGAGATGCCGTTGACATAGAGTTCGGCGTCGGGCGTGCCGGCGTTGATGTCAACCGTGCCCACGACCTGGATGAAATCGGCTACGCCGATCGACGTCAGGTCGGTCTTGATCGACACGATCAGGTCGCCTTTGCCACTGTTGGGCGTACCGGGGCTGTCCGTGTCGCGAAACTGGAAGCGAAGGATGTCATCCTCCAACGTCAGCGACGCCCCATCCGTCGCCCCGCCGAAACTCCACAGCACCTGCTTGCCGCCGCTCAGGTTGTCCGGCTTGATCCACATCTCGATGGATATGTTGTCTCCGGTCGGGTTCGCGGTGCTGGGACCGATCTTGATGGTCTCCGGGTTGCCGTTGGTCATCTTCGATTCGGTGGTGTGCGCAGCGCCATCCGCGAAGTCGTACGATGCCGTGATGCCCAGCGTGTCCGGATCCGCAGTGAACGTGCTGTGCGCCGGCTCGTTCGCGGCCGCGACGTTCCAGTAATGCCCGCCGGAAAACGGGTCGACGTGGGGGTTCCACTCCTGGTCACCGCCGCTGTCGGTGGCGGCATCCCAGCCGATCAGGGGGCGAAACGGAGCGACGACCGCGGCCGGCGCCGGCGATGCGATCAGAAACAGCCCCGACACGATGAGTGCGCTGAGAGTAAGTCTTCGCATGATATCCAGACCTCGCATAACCGTTCAGGCGAAGCCCCCGGTCCGTCTTCGTTGGCCACTCCGTCGTGACAAGCGTTCCGTTGACCTCGCCAGGCTACATTGATACCGCTCACCAACAGTGTGAGAAATTATACCCCACTCAGCCGGTTTTGGCAAGAATAGAATCCCGGCGCCGCTCTGTCCTGTGAGAGAGATGGTAACATGCGGTTTTGCAGTGCCTTACGTAGCGTAGGTCCTGCCAATGGGGGCAACACCTGTTTAGGAACACGCCCCGCCGGGTCCGCCGTGTCTTGCTGTTCTTTTCGTTTCCTCGGCGCGGCATTAGATGCGATTGCGCTGTTCTTCCTTCCCCCTTGTCCTTGCCGGCTTGGCGATCCGTGGTAGAATGGCCGGCAGGGCCGACGGTCTCGGCGCGCCGGGATCGGCCGGAGGCGAACCGGGAAACCCCAGACAAGGACATGCCATGAGATTCGTGACCGTCTTACTGACGCTGTGTCTGCTGTTGGTTTCGCTGGCGGCGGCCAAGCCGCCCCCCGCTCCGGCGGGCTTCCGCTGGGCGCCGGACCCGCGGTTCACCGACGAGTTCAACGGCACGCGGCTTGACGCGAGCAAGTGGCACGACCACCATCCGCGCTGGGAGGGCCGGCCTCCGGCCAGGTTCGTCCCCGCCAACGTGTCTGTCCGCGACGGGATGCTCCGGCTGCGTAACAGCGTGCTCAAGCCGCCGAAAGGCAAGTACACCCTCGCGGGCGCCGCGGTGGTGTCCAAGAGCACCGAGGCGTTCTACGGGTACTACGAGGTCCGGATGAAGGCGTCGAAGGTCTCCATGTCGTCGACGTTCTGGCTGTCGAACGCGGGCAAGAAGCAGTCCGACGGCAGCCGGATCAGCCACGAGATCGACATCCAGGAGGCCGTCGGGCGGGGCAAGCGGAACCCGGGCCGGCGGAACTTCATGAGTAACCGTTCAGGCCCATTCGGGCCTGTGATGTTTCTCTGGCGGGGCAGCGTA
>CAZVEV010000479.1:0-2888 GCA_964625865.1 uncultured Planctomycetaceae bacterium
ACCCCATTTTCAACCCGCCCGTGTTCCTACACTTCCAGAACGTCGCTGAGAACACCGGCTCTGCGCCGAATCGCCTGGAAGTCCCGCCAGGTATTCTGGCGCTTGAGCTGCTTACCCTTTCCGGGACCCTTGATGCCCACCAGCACATAGACCTGGCCTTCCTCTACCGACGCCTTCAACTCAAGGAGGATACTGACCGCCTCCTTGGGCAGGGGAACGGTCCGCATGTCCTTGTCTTTGGGCGACCAGTCACTCGTGCCGGCCTCCCCTCGCTTGCGGACCACGCGGAGCATCCGCGACTCGAAGTCGATATCAGCCCAGGTCAGATTCAGGGCCTCGCCCAGACGCAGGCCGCAGCAATATGCCAGGCAGATCATGCCTCGCCACCGTATATCCGGGCAGGCGACGATCAACCGGCGATACTCGGTCGCTGTGACGTGATGCCAGCCGCCACTGGCAACCTTCTCCTGACGAATGCCCTCGAAGGGGTTCGACCGTATGAGGCCGCAGTCTACCGCCTCTCGGAAGATCCGACGACACTCCCGGACGGTCTTGTTCACCGTCGCCGCAGAAACCCGGACATCCTTCCGCTTTCGTCGCCGAAACCAGCTGATGAACGACCGGGCATCGATGGGTGTGATCAACCTGATGAACTTCCTGCCGAGTTTCTCCTGCAGGAGACGCAGTGTTCGCGAGTGCTCCTCGATGGTTCGTGGACTCAGGTCACTGCGCAGGTCGAGGTACATTTTGGCGAACTCTTTCAACGACATGTTCGCCGGTGGGTCCCCCTTGCCATCTCGAACATCGGATTGCTTTCCTTCTGCGTATTGCATCGCCTCCTTTCTCGTCTTGAAGCTTCTGCTGTACCGTTTCCCGTCCTCGCCGAACCAGCGCACCGACCAACTGAATGGGCGTTTCCTTGCCCATTCGCTCTTCGGCAGCTCCCTGCCCGACTTGTCTTTGGGAATTGGCCCATGGTATTTTCTGTATACACCTACTTTCTCTGTCGCCACGATATTTCCTTTGGGTCTATCAAGACCCTGGGGCCACCACGGACGACGAACCGTGGATGGGGCTGCGTGTGGTGGTGGCCCATGAGAGGTTTATCCTTCGGTCTTTCTTTGCAGAAACTCGTCCAACTCGGCTTTGCGATACCAGACCCGCCGGGCGTACTTTGTGCCCTTGAGGTCGCCGCGGTCGCGCCAGTAGTTCAGCGTCCTGATAGCCGCCGTGGGGGTGTGTAGTCCCGTCTGGTCCAGTCGCAGATACTGTGCGGCTTCCACGGGTGTCAGCAGAGTCGGAAAGACCTCTGGTCTCGGCGGCCATGTCTCGGGGACAGTGATTACAAAGGTCTCGGTGTGCTCGGGGGCGAGCGTCGTCGCGTTATTCGTCATCGTTCACCTCCTCGGTGATGGTTGTCGATGGGGTTGGGTTGGGGTTGTGTCCGACGCGGGGGTCGGCGCTGTCGTCTCGAACAAAGTCAGTGGTCAACAGTGAAAGCTCTTCCTGTGCGGTCAGAGCGTTGTCGGTCTCGGTATCATCCGGGGCCGTCGGTACGGAAGGAGATGCGGCGGTCTGAACGGGAGTAACGGCTGCGGGTCTGACGGCCTGGTACTCCTGACGCAATGCCAGACCGGTCCAGCCTCGGCCGGCTGCTTTTCGTTTGTCGGTGCAGCCCAAGGCCCGGAGGGTCTTGGCGATGTCCTTGTCGCACAGCGGGTCGGAGAGATCTCTCTCCCGGCAATAGATGCGGTATGCCGTCCGGATCCTGTCATTGGACGTCCACGTTTCGACCGCACGCTCGCATCGGTCGTCGAAGAACTGCCTGAACGAATTGGCCTCGTTTGCGTAGGTGCTGGTCGCCATCTGGACCTGCTCGGGCGGCTGCAAGCCGTGGGCCTGCCAGTCAAGGCAACCACGCACAGCCCAAGCCAGGATTCCCGGCGACTCGGCCAGGAGCTTCTCGGACAGCTTCGTGTCCCGCTCGGCTCGCGGGATGGTCACCTCGAATGGAACAAGAACCAGCCGGCGCTGGATGCCCTCGTCAGTTCCCCGGACCCCGGGCGTGTGATTCGTTTGCAGGATGATCTTGTGGGTCGGATCAAACTCGAAGAAGTCACCGTACAGGTGGCGGGCCTTGAGCTTGTCTCGGCCGGTCAGCTTCTTGACCAGGCCCTCGGACAGGCGATCGCCGCTGTCGCTCTCGGACGCTACGACGAGGCGTTTGCCCTTCAGGTCGGCCACTCCGAACGGCGACTGATCTCCATTGCGACGAACCATCAACAGTTGCGGAGGTGCGGGGCTGGCGTAATTGCCCATGATGTCCATGAGCTGATTGACGAAGGTCGTCTTACCATTGGCTCCCTCCCCGTACATGATCGGCAGGGTCTCTTCCCCGACGGTTCCGGTCAGAAAGTACCCGGCCAGCCGCTGGACGTAAACGATCAGATCCGCTTGCCCGCGGAAGATGCGATTCAGGAAGCCGTCCCACAGGGGGCATTGAGCCTCCGGATCGTAGTCTACCGGTGCCAATTGGGTCAGGTAATCGGTGCTGCTGTGCGGCCGGAGCTGGCCCGTCTTCAAATCGACAACGCCGTTGTTGACCGTCAGAAGCCATGGGTGCTGGTCAAGATCTTCCGGCGTGATGGACGACTCGCATCGAGCCAAGTCGATCATCGCATCGATCCTGCTCTTGGCTTCCGACCCGCGAGCCCACTTGGCGATCCGGGTCCGCTTCTCGTCGCTGGTCTCTCGTTCGGCCTCGCCGTAGGTGGACCGCACGACATCCTTGGCCAACTTCTGAACGGTCATCCGTCCATCACGCGTCCATCGTTTGCCGTCCCAGACGATCCACGCCTTGAAAGCCGCGCAGTAGCGCGCCCGTGAGC
>CAZVEV010000480.1:0-2888 GCA_964625865.1 uncultured Planctomycetaceae bacterium
GGATATCCGGCAAGTGCACGCTGCCAGTTCTGGGGCATGTGCGCGTAAAGGCCGACGGTCGGGGAGCCACAGCTACAGGAACCGATCTTGAACAGGTCGCCGAGTATGAATTCGGCGATGTTCAGGTCCACGGCGAGGGTGATTGCATCGTGCCGTTGGCGGCACTCAAGCACCTGACAAAGGGCAGCGCGAAGGACACCATTGAGATCGAGGCCGAGGCGCCAGACAGCGTCACGGTCGTCAACCATGTCGGTGGTCATGCTGTACGTCAGCCGGTCAGCGGCATCGCGCCCGATGAGTGGCCCGATGTCGCGGTCGACGTCAAAACGGTGCCCGTGCCAGGGTTCCTGGACACCTATCGCCGGCTGCAGACATTTGCTTCACGTGATGAAACCCGGTATGTGCTGAATGGCGTATGCCTGGACGTCACAAACAGACAGGACAACGGCTCGGTCATGGCAGCCACTGACGGCAGGCGCCTTGGTTTTCAAAACACCATGGATCTTCCCGTCGACGAGAGCTGCATCCTGCGGCTGTCGAAGTTCCTGTCGTGGAGCAAACTGCCCGTGGATGCGCATGTCGGCCTGACTGATGTCAAGGACGTGAAGTGGATCGGAATCAAAGCCGGCCCGTGGACCTTTCATACCCGCGCCATCGACGGCACGTACCCCAACTGGCGTCAGGTTGTGCCGAGTTTCCAGGGCGAGGAACATGTGCTCACGCTCTCGGATCAGGATGCTGAGGTGCTGCACCAAGCCATTCCGTCGCTGCCGGGCGAGGAAGAGACACTGCTCGTCGGCCAGCACGGCAAGGTAACCGTCTACGCCAGGGGAGCGGAGGACCAGGAGTGGACCACGCTGGAACTCCCGGGCTCTACGTTCAACGGAGACGTGGCCTACGTGTCGCTGAACCGCAAGTTCGTCGACCAGGCGCTGGCCGCCGGCTTCATGCGCTCTCTGCGCTTCGTGGATGAGTTGTGTCCGGTTTACTCCGAGGACGGCAGCGGCGGCGTGATGGTCATCATGCCGATGCGTAGCAGCCCGCCCGATCACATCGAGAAGGCCGTGGCGGAACGTCGTGAACAGGGCGGCAAGGAGTCGGCGAACGAGCCGGTAGCCGACCAGCGCAGTGATCCGCCGACATCGGGTACGAACGCTGATGGCAAGCCGGCCCAGGTACCGAAGCCAAAGAAGAAACGGAGGAAGAACAAAGTGGCAACCGAACAGAAGGACGAGTCCCCCGCGCTGGACCGCGTGCTGGAGGCATGCGACACGGCGCGCACGAAGGTCAAGGAAGCCGGGCAGGCCCTCACGGATCTGTCGAAGGCTATCCGGGATGCGAGCCGGGAGCAGAAGGCCCAGGAGAAGGAAGTCGAAGCGGCGAAGGCCGCGATCAAGAAAGTGCAGTCGCTGAAGCTGGCTGCGTAAGCCAACGAGAAACCAAACAACGTGGGGCCGTCTGGCATTCGTGCTGGGCGGCCCCTTCTGTTGATAACCAAGGAGAGGACGATGGGAGCATTCGAAGTCGTATTGGAGGTCATTCGTGGTGCGAAAAGCACCGGCAGGCGGATGTCCATGACGGTACTGGGACGCGACAGGTTGTCGGCGGCCATCTCTGCCGAGGAGAGCGCCGATGCGCTATTGTCCGACCAAGCAACGATGTACACGCACGCCTTGTCGGTGACACCGCTGCGCCCGCGCACCGCACGGGCCATGCTGCCGTTGGCGGCATAACCAAAGCGTCAGTGACGCTATGAACATGGAGGGCCATCAGATGGCAATCATCGCAAACGTGACCTTCAGCAAGAAGGTGCCGGCCGAAAGTCAGTTCAGCTCGCAAGGCTACAGCCTGTCCCTGCAGACCGAGATCGCCGAAACCGATCCCGCTGCAATCCAGGCCCGGCTGCATCAGACCATCGCGCTGGTGAAGAACCAGGTCGAATACGAGCTGGCGAATGGCAACGGCAAGCAGACTGGGCCGGCCGATCCTGGCTCGAACAGCGTTCCGATGCCGTCGGCACGATCTGGGGCCAAGGCCAGCAACAAGCAGATCAAGTTCTTGACGGACTTGGCCACGCAGCGCGGGACCAGTCTATCGGACCTGAATGCCGACATCCGGCAGCGGTTCGGGGTGGATGGTCTGTATGACCTGGATCGGAAACAGGCCAGCACGTTGCTGGATGAAATGAACGGCAAGCGCAAGGCGGCATAGCTCCTTGTGTTGCCACCTGGCGTGCGGAGCGTGGACAATCCCACGCTCTGCTTTCGACACAAGGAGGTCACTATGGCTACATTGAGTGAGTACCGCGACCGAGAGCACTGGAGCTTTTCGGCATTGAACCAGTTCCTGAACATCTGCAGCCTTCAGTTCTTCTTCGACCGAATCGCAAAGCTGCGCAAGCCATGGACGCCGGTCAGTCTTTCGTTTGGTTCCGCCTTCCACCGCACCTGCGAATGGGTCGCGATGCCCCGAAAGGGGGGAACGCTTCCCAAACGGGACGAGGCATGCGACTTGTTCCATACGCTGTGGGGGCGCCAGGTCGAGGAGGATGGCAATATCCAGTTCGGTGAATCACAGGACAGCGACACATGCAGCGAACAGGGACGGGCCATGATCGGGTGTCTGGTCGACAATATCGACCCAGAAGAGGAGGTGGTCAGCATCAATGAAGCGTTCGCCGTTCCATTGATCGACCAAGATGGAGAGGTGCTGGACCGGCCCATGGTGGGGGAGATCGACTGCCGGGTCAGCAGCGATGGCAACCAGGCCCTGGTGGACTGGAAGACAAGCGCCCGACGCTGGCCCAAAGGCCAGGCGGACAAGTCGCTGCAACCCACGGCATATCTCTACGCCGAGCAGCAGTTACATGGACGGGCGATACCGTGCCG
>CAZVEV010000481.1:0-2845 GCA_964625865.1 uncultured Planctomycetaceae bacterium
CCTTTAGCCTTGAGCCTGACTATCGCCCGCCTTACTGACTTCACGCTGATCTTCAGGATGTCCGCGACCGCCCCCTGGGTTGGACAACAGTAGGTATGGCCGGCGCCGAGCCTGTCGAGGAGCACTCCGTACACCAGTGCCTCGTGGAGCGTGACGTCCGGTCGGTTCAGCAGCGACTTGATCAGCGGAATGTGGTAGTCAGGGCGCCCATCTGGTCCGTTCAGATGGTAGCCCCTGTCGTGTCCCTCCGGACGTCGTGCGGCGGGCTCTTCCTGGGCGGGAGTAGGCGGCGTAGATGAGTCACCGGACTCTCGTAGTATCTCACCGACGGCTTCGCCCACACGCGCTGGTTCTCTAGCGGATGCTGCCATGGACATCGTCCTTGTGCTGGAAGACAAGAGGGGGCTGGGTCGGGAAAGCCAGCAGCACCTGACTGCCCCGACCGCTCAGAAAGAGCGCATCCTGATGGCCATCAGGATCAGGAGTAGACCAGCAGCGAAGGTGTTCGTGATGGTCACGGGTGACCGAAGATTCGACATAGATTTGTGGTGTCGGCCTTGTCCCACTTTCGCCTGTTTGTGTTGTATAATACACGTTGATGATCCACATTGACTGCATCGCCTTGGTCCTGGACAGCCGGGCGGTGCAGTTTCTTTTAGGTCCGGTGCAGTTGCACCGGCCGTGATACGACGATTGCATTTTACACCGGTACCGGGAACCCTAGATATGGGGTCGTCGCGCTTGGCGCGGTTGGGCTAGAAGATTGCGCCGCTTGGCGCGCTTGGCGCGGTTGAAAAGGCTATTCCTTCAGCGCGGGGAGACCGGGCCAGTCCCGACGTAGCTCCGGCCAGATCTGCTTGAGATCGGATGGGGAGTACTTCTTGCTCTGCCCGGATCGCCAATTCTCCTGGTGTGGTGGAAGCTCCACTTCGCCACGTCGGGCTGCGGCCAACAGTGAGTTGGTCCGAGAGTCGATCAGCGTGGAACTCATCTTGGGCCAGTGACGCTTCATGAACTCACGGAGTGTCACTAAGGGCTCTTCAGTGCGGCTTGGCTCGGTGGAAGACTGCTCGGGCTTCGGAGTCTCGACTGGTTCCGCGTCGGTGGGCTCATGCGTGTCGAACACAGGCAGTCTATCGACGTCACTCTCCGCGGGCGGGCAGGGGAGACCTGCATGCTCGCATACGATAGAGGGCATATGCCTCAGCACGTCGAAATCATGCTCCAGGTTCCGCGCGGCCTTGAGATTGTCAATCGCGACCACGCCTTTCTCGTATGGCCGGGCCTTCTCGTACCCGGCGGGAGTAGGAAGCACCTTCAGATTCACAAGGCTTTCGATCCAAGGATACGGCTCGTCGGGCTTGGTGTCACCGCTCATATCGCCGAACCCCATGCGGCATAGTGCTGCACCCGCGGCAACGGCGTTCTGCTGAGAAGCCAGCTCCCCGATCATGGTGATGAGCTCGT
Organism: uncultured Planctomycetaceae bacterium; assembly: GCA_964625865.1. Taxonomy (GTDB): domain Bacteria; phylum Planctomycetota; class Phycisphaerae; order SM23-33; family SM23-33; genus CAZVEV01. Next base: position 1,468 of record CAZVEV010000481.1, read on the forward strand.
GAATCCCTCGCACCAGGACGCCGAACTCGCCACTGAATGGCGTATCAGGATCCAGCACGTCCGGCCAGGTTTCACATCCAGGCAATGACGGTGGCGACGCATCGTATCGCGCCACGAATGCGGTGCCCTTGATCCCATCGGGAGTGCCCGGGTATCCCTCGGGACTGCAACGGCAGGCCACGCCCCGTAGCCGTTCGATAGGCTCTCTCGGGAGTTTCTTGTCTTGAACGTCTGCCCACGCGTCAACCATGGCGCCCAGCCGGCATATGTCGATCTCGCACAAGGGCCAGCCAGACTGCGGTTCTGCATGTACTCCCCCGGTTGCAGACACGTAGACACGGTTCAGCAGACCCTGGCCGAGCCACCCGATGAAGAAGCCGAAGACCTTCGGCTTCTTGGCGAGCCGGCGGTAGTCATACGGCTTGGGTTTTCGCTTTCTCTTGGCCATGGTTGAATCGCGACCCGGGGCATACGACCACAGGTAGGCCGCGGAACGCAACTCATGGACTATAGCTGAATCATCTGCAAGGCTCAACGGCCGTGGTCGGTCTCGCAGTAAAGGACAGTGTCCTGTCTCCTGGACAACCCGGCGACGAGTCAGGCGCCCTTCAAGCCGTATGTGATCGGGACGTGCACAGTTGTTCACACCGGCGGTCTGGTCACACCTAGCAGGCCCGGATGCAGCTTCTACAGGCTGGCTTCAGAGGTGGACGATCTCGACATTCACCCGGTCAGCCCATCGATCACGCAGGTGCTGGGCCACGAGCCGGCGATGGCAGCGTTCCGGTCTGGATTCGCTGCACAGCAAGCATGCCTGGTGCAAGTCCTCGGGCGTGACCAGCGTCTCAACCTCTCGTGCTCGGAGCAGACGCACAAACCGGCGCTCGTACTCCTGCCACGTGATCTGTCGCTTGCCCGCCTTCTTTGCCGCAGCATTCAGTTTCCAGTCCCCCAGTATCCCATCATCTGGTGCCAGCATGGGCATATGCACGTAGTCGATCCCGGCGATCTCTCGGAGCAGATAGGGCAGATGAGCCTGTCTGGTGACTCCGAGAAGAGTGCTGTTGTTCTTCAGCCGGATGTCGATGACGCGCCGCACCTCCGCGTCCATCAACAGCGTGAAGAACCGCTCGGCCGTCTTCCCGCTCGATCCGATCGTGTAGATCGTCTTTCTGCTCCGCCTCGGCGTCATTGTGACCTTCTCATGCGGCTATGTGAACCGGTGTATCACATGGGTCGATCATAAGGTTGCGGCACGCTTCCGGCAATGCGTGTCCGCACGCACGCTTGCCGTGGCCCGCTCGTAGGAACCTGTGGATCGCCATGACTCTTGCTTGCCCCTGCATACGAAGAGCTAGCCGATGCCGGCCTGTGGAGA
>CAZVEV010000482.1:0-2786 GCA_964625865.1 uncultured Planctomycetaceae bacterium
ACGAAGAGCCATGGGAGATTTATCTTGATCTCTCGCTCTTCATAGGCGGCACCCGCGCGGAGTTCGCCAATACGTGATTGCGGCTGCGCCGCAGCCCACGGCACCCCGGCATGGCGTAAACGCGGCAAGTTGCCGCGTCTACAGTTACGCGCTTTCCTTCTGCACGACGGCGGCGGCAAACAGGGTGGGGTCCACGTCGCCGTTGACCATCTCCGGCGTGATGCGGTAGGTCTGACCGGCCTGGGCGTGCTCGGGCAGGTCGAACATCAGGTCCAGCATGAGCGTCTCGATGACGCCTCGCAAGGCCCGCGCCCCCACGTCTCGTTTGAGCGCCTTCCTGGCGATCGCGTGGAGGGCCTCGTCGGTGAACTCCAGCGAGCATTCTTCCATGTTGAAGAACGCGCTGTACTGCTTGACCAGGGCGTTCTTCGGCTCGGTCAGGATGCGGATCATCGCCTCTTCATCAAGTTGGGCCAGCGCGGTGATGCATGGCAGGCGTCCGACCAGTTCCGGGATCATGCCGTAATGCACCAGGTCGTCCGGCTGAACCTGGGCGAGGAACTCGCTGTGCTCCGCCGGCGTCTGGTCAGGCGTGTCCTCCGTGCCGAAGCCGATCATCTGCTTGCCGAGACGCTTCTTGATGATCTCCTCGAGGCCGTCGAACGTTCCGCCGCAGATGAACAGGATGTTTCGCGTGTCCATCTGGATGTACTGCTGCTCGGGGTGCTTCCGCCCGCCCTGGGGCGGGATGTTCGCTACCGTGCCCTCAAGCATCTTCAGCAAAGACTGCTGCACGCCCTCGCCGCTGACGTCGCGCGTAATCGAGACGTTGCTGCTGGTCTTGCCGATCTTGTCGATCTCGTCGATGTAGATGATGCCCCGCTCGGCGGCCTCGAGGTCGTAGTCCGCCGCCTGGAGCAGTTTCAGCAGGATGTTCTCGACGTCCTCGCCGACGTAGCCGGCCTCGGTCAGCGTCGTCGCGTCGCCGATGGCCAGGGGCACGTTGGCCGCCCGGGCTAACGTACGGGCCAGCAGGGTCTTGCCGCATCCGGTCGGCCCGACCAGCAGCAGATTCGATTTGTCGATCTCGACCTCGCCGTTGTCGGCGCCCTCCTGGCCGTGGCTGAGACGCTTGTAGTGGTTGTGGACGGCCACCGACAAGACGCGCTTGGCACGGTCCTGCCCGATGACGTATTCGTCCAGGCGCTCCTTGATCTCGCGCGGGACGGGAATCGCCCCGAACAGCGGCTCGGCGTGGGAACTCTTGCGTCGCTCCTGGCGGATGATGTTGTGGCACAGATCCACGCACCCGCCGCAGATGTAAACTCCGTCGGGGCCTTCAACTACGGGGCCGGCCTCGTCGCTCGTTCGGTGGCAGAAACTGCATACCTGCACCGACCGGCGACGGCCGCCGCCGCTGCCACCTCGGCCTCCGCGTGACCCGCTTCCTGCTGCGCTCATTCCTGCTCCCGATCCTTCATCACTAACTCAGCCGTCATTGCATCGACCGCCTACACTTCATCGTTCATCGACATCCCCCCATCGCCACTTGAGGCCGCATTATCGTCATCTTCCCGGCCCGCGTCCAGTCCCAACGCCGCACGGCGCAAGACCTTGAACTCCTCGGGGCCGATCTCGCCCCGTTCGCGCATGGCTTCGAGGGCCTCTATCGAGAACCCCGCGGCCTCCCGCGCGGCGCGATCCCGCCGAAGCGCTCGCCGACGAATCCTCATCAGGATGAGTCCTGAAACGAACAGCGTCACCATCACAACGAGCATCCACTCGACATACTCGGTGAAGTCGTTCGTCGCCAGCGCCGCCACGACCGTCCACAGAACATCCTGCATCATCAACCCATCTTATCGCGTGCAGACCGTCACATCCAATCTTCCCTGACAACGCTCGACTGACGTGCAGTCACTGTTGCGACGAACCGGGTGAACACCCACGGGCACGGTCCGGGGGGAGCTCGGCGTACGGACATTCGTCCACATGCGATGGATTCGCTCCAGATCTGCGCGGGACCGTTGAAACACGGAGAGTCATTCCCGCAGATACCCCACAGGGCGGCGCCTGTGGGCGTTTGCTCGCTTCGAGGCACTCGCGCCACATCGGAATCCTTCTCTGACTGAACACGACCATCCGTCGTCCACAGGGCCTGTTCTTGCCACGAGGCGCATGCGAAAGGCCCCCGGGCGTTTGCCCGGGGGCCAATCATAACAAAAGGCGGCATTAACCTACTCTCCCGCATATGCAGTACCATCGGCCGCTACGGCTTAACTTCTGTGTTCGGGATGGGAACAGGTGTGGCCCGCAGCGTATAGACACCGCCAAAGCCCGTCCGGGCGTTTGAGCCCGGACGGACAGTATATCGTATAGCGATAGAGACTCTTGAGTCCTTGATTGCATGGTTCACCGTCCTGCAAAGCAGAGGCGGCGTTGGTCGTCAGCCACGAAGGCAGACGACAAATGCGACCAAGCAATCGCCCGTTAGTACCGGTCAGCTGAGAATATTTCGATTCTTACACACCCGGCCTATCAACCACCTGGTCTAGATGGGGGCTCTCGTTCCCTAAGGAACATGGAATACTAATCTTGTGGTGGGCTTCCCGCTTAGATGCTTTCAGCGGTTATCCTTTCCCAACGTAGCTACCCAGCGGTGCCCCTAGCGGGACAACTGGTTCACCAGAGGTTGGTCCTTCCAGGTCCTCTCGTACTGAGGAAGAATCCTCTCAAGATTCCTACGCCCACGGCAGATAGGGACCGACCTGGCTCACGCCGGTCTG
>CAZVEV010000483.1:0-2769 GCA_964625865.1 uncultured Planctomycetaceae bacterium
TCGCCGAAGAGATCGGCCATGCTGCACGTGAATACGTCGCGGATCCCCGGGATGTCCTTGTCCTTCTCGGAGAGTTTGAGCTTCTCCATCTCCCTGGGGATCGCAAGGCGTTCAGTCCGGAGGTGAGGCTTGAAGCCCTTCGGGAAGTGATGCTTGTGCAGGTTGGCGATGTCTCTTCCGAAACAATATACGCAGTCGGCCTGGCAGCCCGTGACCGGATTCCATGACCACTTGGCCCAGTCGATGTGCTCGTTCGTCCGGTTGAATTGGCCAATCGACTCGCGGTCAGCACGAATGTCGTCCCGGATGCCCTTGACGAGCTCTGCGGTAATTCGTCGGTCGTCGGCCTTCGCCTGTGCAGTTGCGGTCTCCCACACTTGAATCTGTATCTCGGGCTTCAGGCCGATCAGCGGGCGGACGTGCGATTCCCGGGTGGGACGGATTTGTAAACAATTGTAGACATTCTCCGCAGCCGTCGCGGCATTGATCAACTGGTAGGCGCGCTGGCGAGCAAACTCCCAGCGCTTGGTGCAGTACTCGTCGAACGTGTCGTGGGTCTCTCGATACAGTCGTCCTTCATTGATCTGCTTCAGGGCCTCGCCGACGGCCACGAAGCCGACCATGTCCTTTTCGATCACGGCCTCATGCCTGTTCAGGGCCTTCTTCTCAGCCTGGCTGAGCGGGATGATGTCCGTGCCCTGGTCGCGTCGCGTTACTACCACTTTCGCTGAACCCATGCTGTTCACCTTTGATGTGCCCTTGAAGGGATGACGGCTTGCAGCGGCCTTCTTGACCGGATTGGCTTTGGGGGCGGCTTTCTTTGCGGTCTTCTTGGCGGACGCCTTGGGTGCGACCTTGACGGAACGTTTGTCGCGGAGCAGGGTCGCGTCGTGAGGGAACGGGGCGAGGGGGCAGTCGTCGCAGTGGGGGCGGGCTTTCTTGCAGAACTGATTTCCGACGGCGACGAGCTGGGCGTGGTAGTCGTTCCATAACGCCGTTCGGCGGGGCAAGGAGCGTTCGAAGAGGGCTTTGACCGTATCGTAGCGGTCCTCCGGGGCGATAAGGCGGTGGCGGGCCAGTATGCGACGGGTGTAGGCGTCGACGACGAAGCTGGGCTTGCCCGCAGCGTACAGGACGATGCTGTCGGCGGTCTCCGGGCCGATGCCGCTGACCGTCAGCAGGTCCGCCCGCAGCGTCAAAGCCGGGCGGGCGAGGAACCCCTCGACCGCGTCGAAGCCGGCGGCCCGCACGTGGGCGAAGAGGTTCTTCAGGTATCGCGCCTTGAGGTTGAAGTACCCCGCCGGGCGGATCAGCTCGGCCAAATCGTCATGCGACATCTCGTCCAGGGCGGTTACACTCATGCCCTCGGCGGCCTGCAGGTTCGCCATGGCCTTCTCAACGTTGGTCCACTGGGTGTTCTGGGTGAGGATGGCCCCCACGCAGACCTCCAGCGGCGACTCGCCGGGCCACCAGTGCTGGTCACCGAAATGCGCCCGCATCGCCCGGTACATCGCCATCAGCACGCCGGTCGCATCGTCCATAGCCGGCCAGAATATCCGCATTCAAAGGAAACGAAAACAACGAAATGAGATTCATCAAAGTATTCTCCGCCCTCGGCCAGTTCCGGCCGCAGGGCGACCGGCAAGTGTTTCATGGGCACCGCACGAGCTGCATATTCCGCTGTTGCCTCCATGCCGATCAGGTAGTACCCCAGCGATTCGCCCTTCTTACGGCATTCATGGCGAAAAATCGGCCTCCAGAAATGCCGCAGGATCAACGATCTCCACTAAAACGGCCCCTTGATACGCCCGTTTGCGGGCGAATTTGGCCGAGTATCAGCCGAATCACGGTCTTTGGGGGCACGCGGTGCGTCAGCTCGGCCTGTCTGTCGCAGCATCTCCAGGGACAGGACGGCCAAATCTGGATCGAGGCAAAGCAGCTTAACAATCCCTTGGAATCAGCTATAAACATATGAATGGGCAAGGGTTAGCTGTGCGGGACGCTCTTTCTGGCCATTTCGGGCCTCGTTGACCCCATCCGGCGTACATTCCCGTCTTGTGCCTGGACCTGCACACGAAGCCCCAGTTCTACAGTCGTCTCGGCGTGCAGATGGCCAGGCTCCTCACAACCTCTACCCGGAGAAAGATCCCCCCGAATGCACAATCGTTCCATACGCAACCCGCAGTACGCCCGGAACGTGCGGAACAGGTTCCGGGACTCACGGTCGCTCGGTCGCCATGTACTTCCACCCAAAGCACCCGAAACCACCCCAGACAGGGAAGACGCTGCCAAGCAGCTCGGCGACGCACTGCTGGCGGAGTACATCCGTTCGTGTCGCCGTTACCGAGCAAGAACATCACCAGAGAATCACGAAGATCAAGGAGCCCAGACAATGATCAAACTGAACTGCGGTGTCAGTCGCAAGGTCGGCGAGCCGAACTACAGCAGCCGCGGCGCCTCCGTCAACGTTGAACTGGAGCTTGAAAGCTCTGCCGCACAGGACGCACATGTGCTGCATGATCGCATCCGCCACCTCTTCGCGGTCGCCCGGGACGCCGTTGCTGAAGAGCTGGGCCTGTCGACGCAGGTGGGTGGTTCCGTGGCAGTCCAGCAGCCCGTGCCCAACGGCAATGGGAATGTTCGTCCCGCCAGTGACGCACAGGTCCGCGCCATCAACGCAATCTGCAGCCGCTTGGGCCTGGACCCACACGCGGAGGCTCACCAACGTCTCGGCCGTGGCATTCAGGAACTGACCCTGCCGCAGGCCTC
>CAZVEV010000484.1:0-2751 GCA_964625865.1 uncultured Planctomycetaceae bacterium
AAGGGGCGTCGGATTCTTCACCACCGTACGTGCTGTCATTGCCGTCTGCGCACCATCGCCCCCCAAGCCATCCATCGCTCGGTGCCTTCCAAGGCCGGAAACCTTTCTCTACTATAGAACTACTGAAACCCGAATAGGTGGTTTCACTACCAGACGAAACGCAAAACGTTCTCGACAACTTCGCTTCTGCGCCGCACGAGACAGACAATGGATGTTCCCACCGTGATCGAACGGATACGAACGCTCCTGCCCGACGGCCTGACCCCCGCCCAGGCGGACGCCCTCGACGAGAAGCTCGCCGACCGCCCCACCCTTTGCGAGGCGCTGTCGGCCGATCTGTCACGTCCCGATGCGCCGCCTCTGGAAACGTTCGACGACATCCTGGAACGCATCGAAGCGCTGGGGGCCGCCGCGGCTACGCGAGGCCCGCGGATCCTGCCCTTCGCGGCGGTCGGCGTGCTGGCACTGGCCGCCGCGATCGTCCTGCTGGTCAGGCCCTGGGACCGGCCGGCCCTCGTGCCCGACAACGGGGCGGCCACGCGCCCGGCAAGCAGGCCCGCCGCAACCACGCGCACCGCAACCGCCCCGGCCAGCCGACCGGGCGACGGGCACGGCAGCGGCGGGGAGGATCCCGCCAACGTCACAACGACGCGTCCGGTCGTTCCGCCCCTGCCCCGGACGCCGGCACGGATGACCTGGCAGGAATTCGCCCTGCCCGGCAGCGACGCGGATGCCGACTGGACCGCCCGGGTCGATACGCTCTTCAAGACACGCGAAGGCAAGGGAGTGTCGCTCGACCGCAGCCGAAGGTACCTCACCGTTGAAGGCACCTGCGAGGTGACAACGGTTCCCGCGCCCGGGCGCATGCTCCGTCTGGGGCCCTACGACGCCCAGCAATGCGAGGTGGAGTTCTGGAGGGGCCGCGACGGTGTGCGGCTGGAACTCGATACGCGATCCGGGGTGATCCGCGCTCATCGGGTTACGCGGGAGAATCCCGGGGCGACGGCTGCCGTCGTGCGCTCGTTTGACGATCAGCGCGGGTGGCGATGGTATGGGATCGGCGCGATCGACTTGCGGTACCAGGACGGCCACCTGATGGTCTGTCGCGGCGAGATTCCCCTGATCCGCATCCCGCTGGCTGAGGCGCCGACCGAAGGGCGGATGACGGCCAAGCGCGCGAGGTTCTGGCTGGCCGAGGGGCGACACTGCAGGCCGCTGCTCCTGCCGGCAGCGCCGGCGGACACGGCTGACGACCCGGCGGTGACCCGCACGATGGCGGACACGCTCACGTGGGTCAAGGAGGGCGGCGAGAAGCTGGTGCTCTGGTCCGAGGGCGACGGTGTGATGGCCCTGTCGACCGCTGAGCAGCGAGAACAGGGCAAGGCATGGTGCACGCTGGACGCCGCACCACTCGGCGGGGTGGAGGCTACCTTTCACGTTCTCGGCGCGGCGCCCTCGGCGGGACTGGTCGTCCGGGCCCGCGGCACGGCGGTTCCCCTTCGCGTGACCCTGCACAAAGGCAAACGCGTCGTCGGGTGGGGAGACCGCCGCGTGATGGACGAAGACGTCCGATACGGGCGGACGGTCGGCAGGGAGTTCTGGGTCCGTATCCGCCGCGGGATCGATGCGATCAGGGTGTGGATCAGTGCGGACGGCAAGACGTGGTGGCCGCGAACACCGTGGCCGATCGTCAAGAGGAGCCCGTCGCTCGAGATCGGCTTGTACATCACGGCTGACAAGGAGCCGCGTCGCGTCGCCGTCGGCGAGTTGCGTATTCGCCGGTTCTCGGCGATCCGGCGCATGGCGGGGGTCCGGGCGGGTCTTCCCGAGAAGGCGGCCGGAGCGCTGACCAGGGAGATCCTGTCAGCAACGACAAGGGAGGCGGCACTGGCGGGGATGGCTGAGGCCCGCCCGGATGGGGTCGAGGCAGAGATGTGGGCCAGGGCATGCACGATGGCCCTTGCCGATTACTCGCCGCACTCGTCCGTTCGCCAGGACGCACTGCAGAGGCTCTTCGTGGCCTCTTGCCGCCAAGGCGCCGACACGGACGTCGAGGCGATTCTCCGTGCGCTGGCCGAATTGAGGGACCTCGGATGCGGCTACACGTCGCGCGTGACCGGCGAGGCGCTGACAGAACTGGCGCGCCACTGTCTGGACCACACGATGGGCGACAAGCTGCTCGCCGTCATGGACGCCGTCTACCTGCGCCCGGACAGCACGTCCGCAACGCCCTCGAGCATCTACTACAGCGCCATGCCCGCCGTGCTCCGGATCGTCCTTCTGGACCTCATGGATCGGGGCCGGTGGCAGGAGACCCATCGCCAGGCCATGCGGGCGATCTTCATGACGTACGGGCGGACGCACCGCACAGTACTTCCGCTGGCGCAGTGGGCCGCGGCGGAGGCCCGGTCCCGCCTCGGACAGGAGGCCGATCCGGAGGCCCCCACGCCGGCCGGCGCCTGGTCGGGCCCGCTGGTCGTCGACGACAACCCGGCGACCATGAACGTCCTGGGCGAGTTCCTCTTCCTGGTCAAGGGAAAGCAGTACACCACGGCGGCCAAGGCCCTGACGCGACGGTCGCTGCCCGATGCGCTGGTGACCCTCGAGGGCCGGCCCGACCTGCTGCAGTCCAGCCATTTCATGGTCCGGCGCATCCTCCGCACCACGCCGCAGTTGCGCGATATCCTGAAGGCAGAGCATCTCGACATCGGCCGCATCCGGCTCGAGCGGGCCCGCAAGCAGAACGACCTG
>CAZVEV010000485.1:0-2728 GCA_964625865.1 uncultured Planctomycetaceae bacterium
CGAGGGATGCACCTGACTGGCCTGAACCCACCTACGCATTATCCGGATGAACCAAAAGAAAGAACACAAGAAGGAGAATGACGGAAACGGCGAAAACGGAAACGGATAGAACGACTCTGTGATCATCTCTCCGTTCAAATCATCCTTCTGTGTTCTGTTTCTTCAAATCTGCGTCATCTGCGAAATCTGCGGCTAGAGTCGTTGCTGTTTGTTCTGTGGTCTTCTCTTTCTGTTCTGTGTTTCGGATGATCCTTCGGCTAAGGAGTTTAGATGCGTAAGCCCTGCGTGATGACCCCCCGATTGCCAGACCCCCCAGCACGCCCGAGGCCGCGGCCTGAGCGACGATCTCCGGGCCGAGGGGGCAGGAGGTTCGAGTGTGGCATGCGGCTACGGGGCGGCTAAACGCCTTGGCCGGGACATAGCCGGACGCCGTCCTTGCGATACGACCCGCCGGAGCGGACACGACCGGAAAAGATGCACCCGTGCGGGTTTTTTCCTTGAAGATCTCGCGAGAATCAGTATAATAATTGGTTAGATATGTGAGGACATGCCCGAATGTCGGGCGTCGTATTCGACTTGCATGAGCCAGCAAGGCCGGAGGTCTTGCCAACTGAGGATCGCACCATGAAACGGTCGCGTAGTGTATTATGTGCAGTGGTCTTGACGGCTATCATCGGACTTCTCGCCCCGGCCGTCCAGGCGGCGCCCATCGGGTCGATCTTCGATCCGTACGACTATGGCTCGCTGGGGGCGCTGAATCTGACGACGGGCACCATTGCGTTTGACACCGACGCCCTTACCGTCACCGGGTTTTCCAACGGCGTGGCGGCCCAGTCGGCCGGCGGCGGGGTGGAAATGGCGGTCTTCACCTTCGATTCGGTCTCTATCGGCTCGGGCGTGACGGTCAACGTGACGGGCAACCGCGGGCTGGTGCTGGCCTCGCACAGCGACCTGACGTTCGATTCGACGTTGAGCCTCGATGGGGCCGCCGGCTCGGGTCAGACCGGCGGCGCCGGCGGGCCTGGCGGCGAGGGCGGGGTCGCGGGCGTCTCGTTCAGCAGCGTGCCTCCGGGCGCGACGCGCGGCAAGGGCGGCGACGGCGGGATCACGACGGCAGCGCAGGCGGGCGTCGGCTACGGCGGCGGTTTGCCCGCGGGCACGAATCAGTCCGGCGGCGGGGGCGGCGGCTACGGCGGCAACGGAGCGGCTAACGGCTCGCCCACGGCCACCGGCGGCAGCGGCGGGGTTGCTTACGGCGACAGCGTGCTGACCGAACTGTACGGCGGCAGCGGCGGCGCCGGCGGGCGACACGTCAACAACGCCAGCGAGACCAAGGGCGGCGGAGGCGGCGGAGGCGCGATGGAACTGGTTGCCATCGACACACTGCGACTCAACGGCACGCTGAGCGCCCGGGGCGGTGATGGCGAGGGTGGAAGCGGCAACTACAACGTCGGCGGCGGCGGCGGAAGCGGCGGCGGGATCATCCTGGCGGCCGGCGAGATCGAGTTTAACGGCACCATCGACGTTCGCGGCGGCGCCGGCGGCGATGTCAACAGAACCGACCGCGCCGGCGGCGGTGGCGGCGGCGGGCGCGTGCTGTTTGCCTCCAACAGCCTGATCGGCACCAGCACGCCGGCGGGCGACACGCTTGTCGCCGGCGGCGCCGGACCGGACCTCGCCGACGACGGCGCGCCGGGCACGGTCCAGACCGCCAGCGCCCCGGTGTTCTCCCCGATCGTCCACTTCCAGGAAGGCGTCAGCCCCTCGGTCGGCTACGTCGCCGACTCGGTCACCATCCGCGCCGATAGGGCGGGCAACGAGGACAACGATTCGGACTTCGAGAATCTCGTCGGGCGCGTGGGGTCCAGCGGCATGAGGACGCTGTTCGAGTTTGACCTGACGCAGATCGAGACGCGAACGGGCGGCGGCCCCGTTACGATCAACTCGGTCGAGCTGAATCTCGTCACGCGAGCGCGAGACGACGGCTCAGGTCAGGGCGGCTCGTTCACCGCCGACTTGCATGAGTACGACTTCGACTTCATCGAGTCGGGCGCAACGTGGAACGACCCGGACGGCGGGGCGGCCGTCAACGACCCGACGGCGGGCGGCACGCTGGGGACGGTACTGGTGTCCATGACCATCGACCCCAGCATCCCGGGCGGCTCGACGATCACGTTCGGCGACTCGGCAGCGTTTCGCACCGCTGTCCTGAACGCCCTGGCCGGCGACGACAACACGCTTCGCCTGCTGCTGAAGATGCGAAACGAGAGCGGCGCGGGCAACAACTTCATCAGCGTCCGCGACGAGGTCTTTGCCACCGCCGCCGACCGCCCGGAACTGGTCGTCGACGCGGTTCCCGAACCGGGGACACTGGCGCTTGTCGTCCTGGGCGGCCTGGCAGCGATGAGGCGACGACGCCGGTAGGCGCGGACTTCGCCTCTGACAAGGGGCCTCCAGCACGCACGAGGGAGCGGCCTGAGCGACGATCTCCCGGCCGAGGGGGCACGAATCGTTTCTGGTCTCGGCATGCGGCTACGGGGCGGCTAAACGCCTTGGCCGGGACATAGCCGGACGCCGTCTTTGCGATACGACCCGCCGGAGCGGACACGACCGGAAAAGACGCACCCGTGCGGGTTTTTCCCTTGAAGATCTCGCGGGAATCAGTATAGTGATTGGCTAGTACGACAGCGCTATGATGTGTCATCTCTTAGAGCCCTGAGAGCCGCCG
>CAZVEV010000486.1:0-2727 GCA_964625865.1 uncultured Planctomycetaceae bacterium
CGCCTCCACCAGTCCCTCGCCACATATCAAGCCGCCTTTCTGAGGGAGGCGTCAACGTTGCATGATGTAAGTGCGGCCCTGAAGGGCTACACGTGTATTTTCGCTGAGGATGACGTCCATAGGATGTTCTGGAGAACGGTCATGAAGGCTACACGGTCCATTTTGCTCCTGGGTGCGGTCGTTGGGGTGATGCTCGTCGCCGGGCCCGCCGGGGCGGCGTACGTCGATGTCATTTCGGGCGACAACCCGCTGGCGTACTACCGTCTGAACGAGACCGGCGCCGTGCCGACTACCGCCGTCGACGCGACGACGAACGGTAACGACGCGACGTATCAGAGCCAACTCGTGCTGGGCGCCGCCGGTCCGCGCCCGAGCGACGGGTTCGCCGGGTTCGCCACCACGAACAACGCCCCGTCGTTCAACCAGCAAGCGAACGACTACATCGCCATGCCATCCGGCTTCCTGCCCACCGGCAGCGCGAAGCGGACCATCGAGGGCTGGTTCTACAGCGACGATGATACCGCCAACCAGGACCAACGATTCTTCAACTACGGCCCGAATGCAACCGGCGATCGCGTGACGATCAGTGCAGCCAATACGCGAGTGGCGGTCGCCGTCAGCGGGCACAACTGGGGCAAGGACGGCTTGAGCTTGGGGGCGGGGTGGCATCACCTGGCGGTGGTCTTTCCCGCCGGCCAGACGCTGTCGAACAAGTGGAAGCTGTATGTCGACGGCGCGGAACTCACTGGGCTGACCACGCTGGCCGGTGGCACGACGACCGTCACGAGCGTGGACAGCAACCAGTGGATCGGGCGCGACTCGGGCGCGGCGACCTACGACGGGCGGATCGACGAAGTGGCGATCTACAACACGGACCTGTCGGCCGACAAGATCCGCGATCACTACCTCGCGGCGACCGGGTACGGCAGCAATGTCCTCATTCACGACCACTTCCTGAACGGGAACCTCGCCACCGGCGGCCCGGACAGCGTCAACGGCGGGTTCAAGATGGTCACCAACGGCAGCGGCGGCAGCGGGGCGGCGTCCGAATCCGGTACGGTCGCTACAGCGGACACCACACTTGGCGGAACCCATAACAACACGGGCATCGTCAGCAACAACACCTTCGACCCGACGGCCGACCCGACCAACGGTTTTACGGTCACCTGGGTGGTGACCAGCGCGAGCAATCCAACGTCAAACGGCATCAACCTGACGCTTCAATCGGGCGACGACTTCTTCAACTGGGCTGGCGGCCGCCCCAACCTGTTGTTCCGCTTTGATCACGTGGACGACCAGAAGTTCCATCTGCTTGCCAACGACGGGTCGACGGAAGTCGAGTTGGCCACGCTCGATCCGATTACGATGAGCGAGGTGCTGGACGGTTTCACGCTGACGGCCACGCTGAACTCCGCGGGGTGGTCGTACTCAGCCACCGGGCTGGACTCGCTGGCCGACAACTCGGGCAGTTGGGGCGGCGCCACGCACGATTACGACTCGCTGTTCGACAGCGACACCTTCGTCGGCGCGTTCATCCAAGGCTCGGACAAGACGCTGAGCATCGACCGCATCACGGTAAGGGCCGTCCCCGAACCGACGACGCTGGCATTGGCTGCAATGGGCCTGCTGGGGTTGCGCCGGCGGCGCCGGCGCGCATAGGCGCGACGCCCTGACATCCCGTCTCGCTTCGGTCGTAGCGGCTTGCCTCTTGGCGGGACGCATCGATTGCAGATGCCTCGCAATCCGAGCTATCCAACCATCACTCAGAGTCCGTTCGTGGACGCAGGCTCTCGTGGATGGTGGGCATGTGGTCGCTGACGGGGATTTGCTGGGGGCACTTGTCTTCGCAGGCGCCGCAGGCGCAGCAGCGGCTGGCGCGGGCGGCGGCGGGGAGCAACTGGTAAAGGCCCCTGGACAACTGGAAGCTCGAGGCCTGGAAGATTACGCCGTTGTTGTACATCTCGAACAGGGCGGGGATGTCCACGCCGTTGGGGCAGGGCATGCAGTAGCCGCACTTGGTGCAGGGCACGGCGGCGTAGGCGGCGTAGGCCTCCTGGACGCGAGCGATCAGGGCGGCGTCGGCTTCGCTCAGCGAGCCGACGCCCGAGGCGGCGGCACTGGCGACGTTCTGGACGACCTGCTCCATCGTGCTCATCCCGCTGAGGACGAGGCCGATTTCCGGCTTGTTCCACAGCCACTGCAGCGCTGTGTCCACACCGTTGGGCTTGCCGGCCTCGCGCCAGATCGCCATAACATCATCCGGCCCGCCCACCAGCGCCCCGCCGAACAGCGGCTCCATGATGACCACGCCGAGCCCCTTGTCGGCCGCGTACTTCAGCCCTTCGGTGCCCGCCTGCACGGTCTCGTTGACGTAGTTGTACTGGATCTGGCAGATCGCCCAGTCGACCGCGTCGACGATCTCCTTGAACACCTCGAGCGTGTCGTGGAAGGAAAAACCGATCTCGCCGATCCGCCCGTCGTCCCGGGCCCGCAGCAGCCAGTCGGTCACGCCGAGGTCCCGCATCTTGGGCCAGCGTTCGCGGGACAGGCAGTGCAGGAGATAGCAGTCGATGCGGTCGGTCTGCAGCCGCTGGAGCTGCTCGTTGAGAATCCTGTCGCAGTCGTCGATGCTCTTGATGTCCCAGACCGGCAACTTCGTTGCGAGGATGACCCTTTCGCGATAGCCGTCCGCCAGCGCCTGGCCCACCGCGCGTTCCGACTGGCCCC
>CAZVEV010000487.1:0-2715 GCA_964625865.1 uncultured Planctomycetaceae bacterium
CGGACTCGTCGTGGCAGAAGACGGCTCGCCAAGGGGCAACGTCCTGATCGAACACCCGATGAACCCGGACAGGGCGGGCGTGGTGAGGCTTGGCCCGGGCAAGAGCGGCAAGGCCTTTTTCAGCGCCACCGCCACTAGCAAAGATCGAGCCTGCCGCTCAATGTCGCAAGATTTCAACCTGAAGCATGCCTTCACGGTGGAGATGTGGTTCAAGCTCGATCCCGGGCTGTGGGCCAAGGCCCGAGGGCACAATCTCACCTTATTCTGTCTGGATGACAACTGCCAAGGGGGCCAGGCGAGGTCGGCGATGGGTCACCTGGTGCAGCTTCCCGATGCTCCGCCGAACACGTTCAGCCTGGAGTTCCTAAGACGCGTGGACGATAAGCCCAGGTCGGAGCATCGCCAAATGGTCAGCCGGCACAAGGTCGTCCTGCCCGGCGGCACGTGGCATCATGTGGCCTTCACCTGGGACGGCGAGAAGGCACGAACCTACCTTGACGGCAAGCTTCTGTCCGAGGTGAAGCAGACGACCGGGGCGCTGCTCGATAGCGCCGAAATCTGGGTCGGCAGCCATTTCTGGATGAGTGGGTTTCTGGGCAGCATCGATTCCGTCCGCGTACTGGATCGGGCCATCGCCTTTGCCGAGCCCGGCAAGCAGCCGACGGCGCTGCCGCGCCCGATCCGCAACGCCGCCGCTGCCGCCACCGTTAAGAAATCCGAAAAGCGGACGAAGAAGCGCGCGTGGGTCGGGGACGGCGCCAGCTTCCAGGAAAAGCTGGCGCTGCGCCTTGTGAAACCGCATTATCGTGACAGTATCTATGCAGGCCAGGAGCTGGACCACGTCGTGGCGGAAGTCCACAGCGCCCTGCCCCATCGCGTGGAGTTGAGCTTCGGGCCGGCGGGCGGGAAGCCCACCTTCACGAGAAGAATCGAATCCGCGCTCGAGCCGGTCACGGTCAGGATGCCGGCAAAGGACCTGGCAGAGGGGAAGCACGAGTTCACGGCCAGACTGCTGACTGGCGGGGATGACGCCGCCTTCAGCAAGACGCTCACGCTCCGCAAGCTTCCGGCCCATCCCCACACCGTGCGCCTGCGGGAGGACGGCATCTGGCTGCGACGTGGCAAGCCGTTCATGCCGGTCGGCTATTTCGGGCTTCAGGTGCGCGGCAGCGGTCCGACGATTGCCGAACTGGTTCGCACGCAGGGCATCAATGCCGGCCTGACCTACCATCTGAAACGCGGGAACGACCCGGACATTCAAAGGCTGCTCGACGAAGCGGCAAAGCACGACGTGTCTATCTTGATCTACCCGTGGTCGGACAAGGGAGGCCTGGAACCCAAGGCTGCCAAGATGTCGGAGGCGGTGCGCACGGAAGTGTCGGAAAAGGTCAATCTCTTCAAGGATCATCCCGGGCTGCTGGGCTGGTACATGGCCGACGAACCGGAATTGCTCGGTGTGACCCCGTCCTGGCTGAGGGAGATGTATGGGCTGATTCGCGAGCTGGATCCGTATCATCCATGCGTGGTGCTGAACGATACGCTGCCGGGGGTCGCGCGATATGCGGAGACCGCCGATATCAGTATGCCGGATCCCTACATCGTTCCCCTCAAGGTGGGGCCTCCCGGCAGCGCCATGACGAAGATAGCCGCCTTCATGGATGCGGTGCGGAACACCGGCAACGCAGCATGGATTACGCCCGAGGCCTTCAACTATGCGTCCCACACGGAGCGCCACTCCATGGCCCGGGCGGCCAACTACACGGAGCAGCGCTGCATTGCCTTTCTTGCCATGGTGCACGGTGCCCGGGGCTACATCTACTACGTGCTGTCGCATTGCCTGCCCGAGCCGGAACTGCGGATCGGAATGGTGCACGTGATGCGCGAGCTGACGTTCGTCTCGCAGATGCTTACGGCCAAAGGCAGCGACCTGCCGGTGACCACCCGCAATCCCGTCACCGCCTTCGCGCGCAGGACGGACAGCGCCTTCATGCTGGTGGCGGTGAATCCCTCGATACGCCCGGTAGAGGCGACACTGTCCTGCGAAGGACTGCCGGCCAGGTTGCAGGTGCTGTCGGAGAACCGGACGGTCCGCGCAACAGACGGGAGGATCAGCGATCGCTTCGAACCGTATGGCGTGCATGTCTATACCACGACAGCACCGGCCAAGCGGTTGGCGACCGTGGCGGCGGTGAAGGAACTGGTCGCGGCCTACAAGAAGCAGCTGGCCGACGAGAACAGGAACAACCTGGCCTTTGCCAGCAGCGGAGGGAAGGTGCAGGCCTCAACCTATCCCCAGTCGATCTATCTCAACGACGGCACCGTGGACCACATTGAATGGCGGGCTTCGCCCAGGCCCGATCGTCCCGCGTGGGCCGAGATCACGCTCGCCAAGGCCCATCCCGTGGCCCGGGTGGTCGTGGACGCAACACCCTTCAAAGACAGATATCGATTGTCTGACGCCAGGATTCTGCTGCGCGTTGCCGGTCAGTGGCAAGCGGTCGCGCAGGTCGAGGGCAATACGGACCAGACCGTGTTCGAGTTCACGTTCCCCGCGGTCACCACCGACGCGGTGCGGGTCGAGATCACGAAGCCGCAGTCCACGGTCGCGCTCACTGAGATCCGCGTGTTTGGCCCGTCCGAGAAGTGAATCCCGCACCTGGCGACGCAACAGGTCCAATGCAAGCGGCTGTTCGCGCCGAGCGCCCCTGCGGCGGA
>CAZVEV010000488.1:0-2713 GCA_964625865.1 uncultured Planctomycetaceae bacterium
GGTTGCCCGACTTTCTCCCGGATCGCTTCTCGTTAATGAAAAACCCCCACTCCGCTTCGACCCAGGATGATTGAACATTCTCGGTCGAACTGGTCACCACGATCATGTATTGGGCCTCATCAAGCGCCCGGTCAATCTCCCTCCGGTAATCCGAGCTGCCTAGCTGAGGCAGGGACTCCTCGCTGAAGAAGACTGCGAGCCCCCGTGACCCGAGGAATCGATATATCTGTGTCGCGTACTCGTAGTCGGAATGCCTGGCACTGATGAACACGTCCGCTCTTCTGCTGGCGAACGCAGCCTTCTCCTGATAGGCGTCAAGAGCACTGGTGACCTCGCGTGCAACAAGGCTGTTTGGGTTCCGCACCTGCTGCGATTGTGGCACGGGTACATCGCTGAAGCCGATGTCGATCTGCATGGCGATATGCGCGTTGCCCAGTCGGCCAAGGAGTCTGACCCGCACGCCATGGTACTCAGCCCTCCATGGTGGAGGAAGACCTTCTTGGCCTTGTCGATCTGTCTGGGGGTTGGCTTCGTTGCGAATAATATCTGCGTTACTTATCGGCAAGTGACGCAGATACTACTGAATATCTTGACCGGGTCTATGTCAAGGGAATCATCGACAGGCTGCACTAAGAAAAGATACGCCTCCTCGCTTTCTGAGTGGCCGTGGCTAAGAAAGCGATGGCTAATGGGTCCAGAAAAAGTACCCCATGGCTCTTTACCACGGCGATCCGCATGCAGTACACTGATGTGCATAATAGAGGCATCATCTATCCTTCATCCTGTAGGAATCTGTAATCATGAGCGCACCTAGGGCGTTAGAGGTCCCCGGCTACCAGGTCATGAGGTACCTTGGCAGCGGGGCCCGCAGTACCATTTGGCAGATCAGAGATCGCCAGACGAACGATGTCTATGCGCTCAAGCGCGTCGTCAAGCGCGAGAGCGCCGACAACAAGTTCCTCGCCCAGGCGATTAACGAATACCGCATCGCCTCCCAGTTGGACCACCCGACCCTTCGCAAGACCCATCGCCTGCATCGCGTCAAGCGCTGGCTGGCCGTTCGTGAAGTGCACCTGATCATGGAGTACTGCGAAGGCACGACGATCCAGGAAGAACCGCCCGAGTCGGTGGCCGAGGTGGTCCGTGTCTTCACGGAGGTGGGCAAGGCCCTGGCGCACATGAACAGCAAAGGCTTCGTCCACGCCGACATTAAGCCGAACAACATCCTGGTTGACGAGGAGGGGGGCGTCAAGATCATCGACATGGGGCAGAGTTGCCCGGTGGGCACGATCAAGGACCGCATCCAGGGCACGCCGGACTTCATCGCCCCCGAGCAGGTTCATCGCCACCCCCTCGACGCGCGCACGGATGTGTTCAACCTGGCCGCGGCGCTGTACTGGACGCTAACCGGGCAGGCCATTCCCACCGCGCTGCCCCAGAAGGGCGCCGTAACGCTGGTGGCTGAGATGGCGGCGGTGGCGCCCGAGCAGATTAATCCGGATGTTCCGCCCCCGCTGAGCAAGCTGATTCGCGACAGCATCGAAGCGCGGCCGGACAAGCGCCCCGGCTCGATGAACGAGGTTGTATCCCGCCTCGGCGTGATCGCCCACACACTGAGAAAGCGCCAGAAGGACGCGTAGTGCGTTGTCCCGGCGGTGATGCCGGGGACACCGTATTAGGAAACCAACGTGTCACGCCCTGTTGCAGACGTCTTCAAGCAGGCGGCCAGAGGGAGAACTACTCACCTGCTGGCCAGATCGGCGCCTCAAGACTGACGGGATGACACCAGATGACACGTTTTCCGTAGACTTCCTCTTATGATCTCTCGCGTAAGAAGAGTTTACAGAAATGGCGTCATTACCCGTCATGGTGTCATGGCAGGGGTCTTCAACCTCCTGGCCAGCCCGCCCGCTCTGGGAAGCAGCCTCGACCAGTTCGTCCACGCCTTCCCCATGGGGTGGGGCACAACGGCTGTGAATCGTGACAATGCGCTCAGAGGCGCTCAGCGCCCTCCTAAGCGCATTTCTCAATTTGGGGCACCGTGGGGTGCCTGAGGCGCCGATCGGCGCGCTACGGCGCCCTGAGGGCGCGCTACGGGCATCGTGGGGGCATCACTTAAGGACGCTCACCCGACAATGTCGTCGGAGTGGTTCCTCGGGTCCGCTGCGTGGCTTCTCTCGCGTCCGACGTGACTTGGAGGAAGAGGGACGGAGGATTTTCTTTGCCTTCGGCCAGAGATTTCTCTTGACCTGCCAGGCCGTGGCCGTAGACTGATGGTCGAGTTACGGGATTTGGTCGACTCGGAGCCGAGTCGTCAAACAGAGATGGGATTGTGCTGATGTGCAAACTCCGTGGCAAGCGTACTGTGTCTCTCGGCACTTTTCTCTTGGCGGGCATTCTGCTGACCGCCGAGAGCTTCGGTATTGCCCAGAGCCGGCCGGTGGCTTGCTGCCCGGTTGTAGCGGCCGAGACGCACTGGCCCGGATTGCTGTGCTGAATGCCAGTACGTCGATCATCCTCGCGTAACTGCGCAGGCACTGCGACGCCAGCGAGAAGGGCCGATGACCGGGCCGATCTCGACCGGACGATGCACGCCAGGCCGCCAAGCGGGCCCTCCGGGCAAGGGTGTCCGGGGAGTATCGAACGACACAATGCAACAGGTGAATCTTTTTCGCCCTTGCCTCTCGCTTCGGTGAGCAGACGGGTCGGATAT
>CAZVEV010000489.1:0-2697 GCA_964625865.1 uncultured Planctomycetaceae bacterium
GACTCGTCCTGCGTAGCCTGAAAGGCGAAGCAGGAAGCGAAGCGGACGTGCCTGTACCCGTTTTCGTCCCGTGGGTGAGCGCCCGCTCATGATGGACTGTACCCTGTTTCGCGCACCGCCTCGTCGAACGGTGAACGTCGAGCGATGCTCGACCGCTAAACGATGCGTGCGTTCACCCTGCTCATATCTACTCCACGCGCGCACTGTTTAGCGGCGGGGCAACGCCCCGCGCGTGTCGTTTGGCGGGGCAACGCCCCGCGTTTTTCGGACGAGGGCGCATGGCGCCGATTGGGCGCTTGCGCGCGACGCCCGCGCGCGGTACACTGCGGTCATGGCGCGATTGTTCAAGGATGATGAGGCGACGGCTGAGGCCACCGAGGCCCACGAGGTGTCCGCCGGCGAGCGGGTCGTCGGCGTGGCGGTGGCGGCCAACGTCTGGGACAGCTACGACTACGCCTGGCCCGACACCCTGGGCGAGCCCTTTGTCGGCCAGCGGGTCCACGTCTCGTTCGGACGCAGCTCCAAGCGCAAGACCCTCGGCTTCGTCGTGGACACCCTTCGCCGCCACGGATCACGCAAGCTCAAGTCCGTTAAAGAAGTTATCGACACCGAAGCCCAACTCGACGAGTCGCTGTGGGCCTTGGCGAAGTGGATCAGCCAGTATTACCTCACGCCGCTGGGGATGACGCTGGCCGCGATGGTGCCCCGGTCGGTCGGCCGACGCCCGCCGCGATCCGAGGCGGTGGTGACCCTTGAGGCCGACCGCGCGGACTGGCCGACCTCGCTGGGCCCCCGCCAGCGGCGAATCCTCGACGAACTGTACGAGGCCCGCAAGCAGGGCATCGAGCCGCTGCCTCTGGCAACGCTGCTGACGCACAGCGGGGCCAAGCGACCCAGCCTCAACAGCCTCGTGAGCAAGGACATGGTCCGCATCGACCACCGCGAGGTGCGCCTGGAAGAGCTGAGCGACGAGATTGCAGCCGACCCGTTCGATCTGAACGCCGAGCAGATCCAGGCCGTCGCGGACATGCAGCCGAAGCTCGCCGGCGGCGCGGGGTTCTCGGCGACGCTGCTGCACGGCGTGACCGGAAGCGGCAAGACGGAGGTCTACATCCGTGCGATCCGCGAGATAGTGGCGGCCGGCAGGCAGGCGATCCTGCTGGTGCCCGAGATCGGCCTGGCCACGCAGACCATCCAACGCCTGCTCAAGCGCCTGCCGCGTGTCGCGGTTCTCCACAGCGCACTGACCGAATCGAAGCGGGCGTTCTACTACCAGCAGATCCGCGACGGCCACGCCGCCGTCGTCGTCGGGCCGCGAAGCGCCGTCTTCGCCCCGGCGCGAAAGCTCGGGCTGATCATCGTCGACGAGGAGCACGAGGGCAGCTACAAGCAGGACACCGCCCCGCGCTATCACGGGCGCGACGTGGCGGTCATGCGGGCCAAGCTCGCCGGCGTGCCCGTGCTGCTCGGCTCGGCGACGCCCTCGCTCGAAACGTTCCACAACGCCCGTACCGGGCGATATGCCAAGGGCGAACTGCCCCACCGCGTTCGCGGCCTGCCCATGCCCGCACTCGAGATCGTCCATCTCCGCCAGGACATCACGCCCGGGCGGATCGAACTGATCGGGCGCACGCTGACGGCCCGGATGGCGGCCGCACTCGACCGCGACGAGCAGATCATCCTCCTGATGAACCGGCGCGGCTACGCGTCGTACGTGTTCTGCCCCAAGTGCAAGTGGGAGATGACGTGCGAGAACTGCACGCGGGCGATGGTCTTCCACCAAGCCACCCGGATGGTCCTCTGTCATCACTGCCAGCGCTCCGAGGACCTGCCCGAGCAGTGCCCCGCCTGCGGGGGCAAGCTGCTGCTGTTCGGCATGGGCATTCAGCGGATCGAGGCCGAACTGGCCCGCAAGTTCCCTGCCGTCGGCTTCGCGCGGATGGACAGCGACACGATGACCTCGCCGGCGCAGTTCAAGAAGGTCTTCGAGGACTTCCGCGACGGGGAGTTGAGCATTTTGCTCGGCACGCAGATGGTGGCCAAGGGGCTCGACTTCCCGCGCGTCTCGCTGGTGGGCGTGGTGTCGGCCGACACGGCCCTGGCGATTCCCGACTTCCGCGCCGCCGAGCGGACGTTCCAGTTGATCGTCCAGGTCGCCGGGCGCGCCGGGCGATCCGACACGCCGGGGCGCGTCGTCGTCCAGACCGTCCATCCCGACGAGCCGGCCATCCGACACGCGGTGCGGCATGACTACGCGGGGTTTGCGGCGCTGGAACTGGGCTCACGCCGCGAGGCCGGCTTCCCGCCGTTTGCACGCATGCTCCGCTTCATCATCCGCCACGACGACGTCTCAAAAGCCCAGGTCGGCGCGGTCGAACTCGGCAAGCAGCTCAAGCAGATCCTCCCGCTGGACCAGGTGGTGATGTACGGTCCCCAGCCGGCCGGCGTGGCGAGGCTCCGGGGCAAGTTCCGCTTCGAGATCCTCCTGCTGACGGGCGAGGCCGGCCTCGTCCAGCGCCTGCTCGCCCCCCGCCTGGCCCCCATCGCTCGAACCGCCTCCCCCGCCGAAATCATCGCCGACGTCGACCCGGTCAACCTGATGTGACCCGTCGCCACCCCGCCGGGCCATGCTTTACACTTTGCGGCGTGGTTCAAATGAGGGTAACAGATGGGGGGATGCGGCCGCGATAGAAGCAT
>CAZVEV010000490.1:0-2657 GCA_964625865.1 uncultured Planctomycetaceae bacterium
GTGTTGGTGTCGACCGTGACGCGGAACTGCCTGTTGGCGCGGACCGGGCGGATGGACCCGCGCACGCGACCGTCTCGTCATTGCCGCTCGCCCGAAAGACCTTGGCAAGGGAATCCTCTCCCATCTCTGTGGGGACGCCGGTCCGCTCCTGTCCGAGCCGGACGCTGATACAGGGACGGCCGCCTGGGGACACGAAGAGATCCCGGTCGTCGTGCGAAACGTCGGCCCGGACGGAGAACCAGCGGCCCTCAGTGCCGAGGACGGGCAGGGCTATCGGGCAGTCGGGCCGCGCGAGCATCCGCCGGCCTTCTTCACGCCTTCGGCTGCAGAAGGGAAGGGACACGTCGGCACGTCAGAGAGCATTGGAGACCGGCTCCCCCTGTCGGGCACTCCCGACATGACCTCACTCGGAAGCGCGCTCCACGCCTTTCTTGGCGCAGACCGGCCGGGTCTGGCCCGCGGCGAGCGGGTGAAAATGGCCGATCACCTGCGCCGGGTCTGGGGGGTGTCGACCGCCCTGGACTCCGAGTCGTTTCTTGCCGCGTCGGATGCCCTGAGGGCCTGGGTCGACACGAACTGGCCCGATGCCGCGTGGCACAGGGAACTCCCTCTCTTCAGGCGTTTCTCCAACGGGACACAACTCCGTGGTTGTGCTGACCTCGTTCTCGAAACACCGGACGGCGTTGTGGTCATCGATCACAAGAGTTTTCCCGGGAATCACGAGCAGGCGATCGAGAAAGCCCGGAGTGTCGCGGGACAGGTCTTTGCCTACGGAGACACGGCCTCGGCGGCTTTTGAAAAGCCGCTGCTTGGATGTTACGTTCACTTGCCTGTCAGTGGGATGGTGGTCTCTGTAGAAGGCGACGTGGGCCCCGAAGACTGAACCACGTTGAGTGATACTGGGACATCAACGAGAGGAGATGATCTCGTTGAATACCGCCTGCGAACAGACCTTCTGGGCGACTTTGTGCAGCCGGTTGTTGATCTTGTTACGGACCTGCGGTGACGATCTCACCATGTCGCCCCGATAGGTGAGCTTGACTCGGACGACGGCATCAACGCTCAGCCCCTGTTCACCTTGGGACTGAACACAGACATCGGCTTCCACGGTAGACATGTTCATCTCACGAAGATACTTCGCTCGGACTTCGCCGGGGACAGACGTTCGGACTAGAGCCAGTAGCTTCTGGGCTTGATCGAGAGAGATGTCACTGCGGGTCAATCGCATCTTGACCACGGTGGTTTCAAGTTTGAGTTCTTTTGCCATTTAAGAAGATCACTCTCCGAACAGGTCATCTGGGAGTTGACGCGCTATCCGCTCGCAGATCAGGTCAAGCCGCCGCTGAACCTCTTCGTCCTTGGATTGATTGCCGGGGGTGTTGAACCAGCCAAAGAAGTCCCGCAATTCCTCCAAGGTGAAGAAGACTTCTTTCTGCTCAGAAGGTGTTCGCTTCAACCGATCTTCGAGATACTGATCCATGATGAGCAAACCGAGCACCAGTTCCCTGTCTTGTTGCGTCAATATCAGGGCGACCTTCTTGCCGGCTTGTTTTCGTACGGTCTTGGGCATGTTGGCCTCGTCACTGTGTTGTATCTGGCCGAAGAAAGGTCCTTGATCCAGGACAAGAACTTCAACTGGCCGCTGTGTTCTGCGGCTTCTTGTAGATGTTCAGTCCGACCTTCTCGTCCCGGTCGGGAATCGAGATGTTACCTTCGGTCGAGGCGATAATGATCGTCTTGCCCGAGGATGATGGCCCGAACTCCTTGGTCAGGTCCACCTTGATGGTCAGGATGTTCTCTTCAACGGTCATTTCGATGTTCTTCATGATTCGCTCCCAGATCAGTAGACAACTCTTCGAGTCATTTCTCTTGCCGTAGCTTCACAATCATACCGTTCCGGGGCCCAGTCGGCAAGCCATTCAGCGCGGCCTGATCGAGGATATCAAGTGGCGTCGCAGTGGCCCGCGATCTGGCTGCCGCGGAGCCTCAAGATGGCCAAGATGCCCTGACTTGCAAGTGGCTACCTTGGCCATCTTGGCAGGGGCATTCTCATGATTCTCACCTGGGTATCGGGCGTACCAGGGGGCGCTGAACGGACCTCTTGACCGACGAATGGCCCCAAGGACGCGCATGGCGCGCGCTCAGCGCGCCGTAGCACCACGATCGGGGGCCTGGGCGCCCTGTGGTGCCTCAAACAGCAAACTCCGCGTAGAAGGGCGTTCACCGATCCTGAGGCGCCAATCGATCTTGAGTCGGATGGCCGGCCCTGCCAACCGTGGTTCTTGTTACTCCGGCGAATCCAACGTGTTCCTGTCCGAACGGGTCTGCATGGCCCACAACTGTCGCATACGCAGTCGCTGCTTTCGTCCAGAGAGATCAACCAAACGGTACGGTGCCGCACAAACGTCATGTCGGCAACGATACTCAGAAGCAAAGCCGTCTTCCCCATCAACAGCATGAGGCAAGGAGAACCCGCTTGCTGCTCACAGCCCAGGCGAGAGGCAAAGAGAACCCGCTTACCCGC
Source organism: uncultured Planctomycetaceae bacterium (assembly GCA_964625865.1). Classification (GTDB taxonomy): domain Bacteria; phylum Planctomycetota; class Phycisphaerae; order SM23-33; family SM23-33; genus CAZVEV01. The sequence continues at coordinate 2,525 of CAZVEV010000490.1, forward strand.
ACACAGCCCACCGGTTGCCTCGTTAAGGTGAGGGTATCCGCTGGAGACTGCGCGATCGTCATGTTGATGTCCCATCGTGTTATCTCATCCTTGGAACCTGAACCAAGCCGGCTGCAAGCGGTCTGGATGTTAC
>CAZVEV010000491.1:0-2655 GCA_964625865.1 uncultured Planctomycetaceae bacterium
GCCAGACCGCCCATCGTGGTTGCCGCTTCGCGTCAAGCCACGGCACGCTCGCTTCGCCGCAACGCACGGCGCCCTGGAATGGGGCAGGCGGCACCCGGCATCGTTAGCAGGGGAGGACCGTATCGCCGTCGATGCGGATGGCGCCATCCTGCTTGAGCAGCAGGATGGCTGAACTCATCGCCGCGGGGCTCGTGTCCGGCCGTCCCGTCAGTTCGCGCAGCGAGGCACGCCCGTCGCGCGCCAGGTCGGCAAGGACGGCGGCCTTCGCCCGTTCGATGTTGGCGATGTTGTCTTTGGGCGGCAAGGGCTTGGGGATCATCCCGCCGACGGGCGAGGCGATCATCTCGACCTTCCGGCCGTGGCCCTGATCGCCCAATGGCGCGAGAATGGCGTAATGGGCCTCGCCGGCTACGTGCATCACGGTGTCGCCGAGTTCATCGTCCCATGCCATGCTCGCAGTGCACGGGTAGCTGTGCAGACGCTTGGCGATCACTTCGTGGGCCAGGTCGTCAGCGACGCTCCTGCCGACCAGCCAGCGGGCCACGTAGTACGTCGCCCCGCAGGCGGCTGAGACGTGCACGTGGGCCTTTTCGATGATGCCGTCGGCAACGGTCAGTTCGACCTCCGGCCTGCCGACGTGGAACCGTCTGCGAAACTCGTCGAGGACGCTCCCGGCAGGGGGCGCCAGGTCGCAGAAGGGCTTGGGGAACTCGATCGGGATGTCGAGTCTCTCGCAGATCTCGTGGGCCTCTTGGCGAGCGGCGCCGCTGACCCAGTCGCGCGCCTCCAGCGGCGCCACGATGCCCCGCGTGCCGCTCTCGCCGCAACGCTTGATGAACTCGAGCAGTACCTGTTCGTGAATGTTGATCGCCACCGCCACGTCGTGCGGGGGAAGTGCAGCGGGCAGGTGCTCCGCCGGCCTCTCAAGGAGATAGGGCAGCGCGGCGGGCAAGTCGATCACGGCGGCGATACTGGAGGCGAACCGCCGGTTGTAGCCGCGCCGACAGTCCGTACAATCCGGGCCGCAGGACGAGCAGAATCCCGCATCGCCCCGCAGATTCCCGATGACGCGATCTGCGAAGCGGCTGCGGAACTCCTGCACGTAGGGGTCGGTCGGTTCGTCGTGGCCGGCCGCGGGGCGGCTCCGCAGGATGAGAAGTCTCATGTTCGCGCGTAGGAGTCGGCGTAGATTTCCTTGTTCATCACGAGTTCAGCGGTCTTGGCGGCGTTGACCAGGTCGGTGTCCAGCACGTTGCAGATCGCCGCGCTCATGCCGTTGTTAATCGCCATGACGAGGAACGTGCGATCGATCAGTTCCTTGTGCGTCGTGCCGTTGGAGATATTCGACAGGCCGCACACGACGTTGGGCGGCGGGTCGGAGAAGAGCATGAACTGGCGGACGGCATCGAGGATGTTGACGGACTGGTCCTGCATGTACTTCAGGGGCATGACGATGGGGTCGAGGAAGACGCGGTCGGGTTCCATGCCGAGTTCCATCGCCTTGGCGAGGATCTTCCCGGCGTTGGCGACGCGGTTGTCGACGTTCTTCGGCGTGCCGGCCTCGTCCATCACCAGGCCGATGATCGACGCGTTGTACTCGGCGGCGATGGGCATCATGACGTCGAGTTTCTCGTCGGCAGCGGTGGTGGAGTTGATCAGCATGCCGGGGCGGGTGATCTTGATGGCTTCGGCAAGTATGTTGGGCTTGTTGGTGTCGATACAGATGGGCGTTTCGACGGCGTCCTGGACGGTTTCGATCATCCAGCACATGTCGGCGGGGTCAGCCGAGACAGCGCCGAGATTGACGTCGAGGAAGGTTGCGCCCGCGGCGGTCTGCTTCCTGGCCCAGTCCTGCAAAGGAGCCGGATCCTTGTCCATGACGGCCTGCTTGATGTCCTTGAAGCCCGTGTTGATCCGTTCACCGATGAATATCATTGGCGTGTTCCTTTCAGTTGGCCATAAGTTCGTCGATGGCCTGTCGCATGGCGGCGATAGACCTCGGATGTGCAAGGGTCAGGATGTCGGCCCCCGCGTGCAGGTAGCCTGTTGCGGCGGTTGTTTCCCACAGGGGCGCCCGGTCGGTGAGCTTCCCCCAGCCGGGCAGGAGGTCGTCGTCCTGGAGGGCTTCCTTGACCTTCCATGTTTCCCAACCGATATTGGCGATCTGCGGCAGGGCCATCAGGTCGTCGCCTTTGAGGCCTGCAATGCGGACGCGTTCGAAGATGGTGTAGACGTAGTCGAAGCCGTACCCCAGCGCGGCGGTGACCTGGCACATCACCACGTCGTCCAGCGAGAACCCCGCGTCCTGCAGGAGGATGTTCACCTGCTTGCCGATGTTGATGTCCACGGGGGCCTCGGCGATGACCTTGTGCTTGTCCGCCGTCCCAATAGCGCCCAGCGTGCGGTAGTTGCTCTCGGTCGCCGAGCCGATCAGGCATCGCTCGCCCTTGGCCGCGTGGGAACAGGCCATCAGCAGGTCGTTGTCCTTCTCCTCGTCGTCGCAGCCCCAGAAGATCAGGGGCACGTCAACGGCGTCCAGGACGGACTTGACGGTCTCGGCCGTCTCATCGGGAGAGCGGTTGGCCCCGGCCGGGTCGCCGCCGATGAGCTTGAGGCTGATCAGATCGACCTTGTACTCCTCGACGCACTTCTGGG
>CAZVEV010000492.1:0-2652 GCA_964625865.1 uncultured Planctomycetaceae bacterium
CAACCACGTTGCGGCGAATCGTGGTTGCCGCTTCGCGTCAAACCACGGCACCCGCCACGACGCAACGGAGCCTACTCGAAGTCGCCGGCGGCGATGTACTCGTGGAAGGCCTCCAGCAGGCGCGTGGTCACCGCCCCTGCCTTGCCGTCTCCGATCGTGCTCTCGTCGACCTTGGTCACCGCGATGACCTCGGCCGCCGTGCCGGTCAGGAAGCACTCGTCCGCTGCGCAAAGCTCTTTCGGCGTGATGTCGGCCTCGATCAACGGGATATCGAGTTGCTCGGCCAACCGGATCACCACCGACCGCGTCACGCCGACCAGCACGCCTGCCGACGTGGGCGGCGTGATGATCTGACCGTCACGGACGATGAAGATGTTGTCGCCCGTGCACTCGGCCACCTTGCCGCGCGAGTTCAGCATGACCGCTTCCTGGGCGCCGGCGTCGACGGCCTCGATGCGGGCCATGATGTTGTTGAGGTAGTTCAGGCTCTTGACCGACGGGTCGAGCATGTTCGCCGACGTCCGAACGGTCTTGGCGATGACCACGTCCAGGCCGGTGGCGTACATCTCGGGCGTGTACAGGACAATCTGGTCGGTCGCGATGATGAAGACGTTGGGCGTGGAGCACTTGAACGGGTCCAGCCCCAGCGTGCCGTACCCCCGCGTGACGACCAGGCGGAAGTACCCGTCGACGATGCCGTTGGCTTCAAGCGTCTCGATCAGCGCGTCGCAGATGTCCTGCTTCGTCTGCGGGATCGCCAGACGGACCTTCTCGGCCGAGGCAAACAGGCGGTCGACGTGGGCGTGCAGTTGGAAGATCTTCCCGCCGTACGCGCGAATGCCCTCGAACACACCGTCGCCGTAGAGCACGCCGTGATCCTGGACGGTGATCGTCGCATCCTGCTCGTCAACCAATGTACCGTTCAGCCAGACCTTCATTTCGTACTCCCGTCTCGAGATAGTCCTGGAATAATAGGGTCGAAGACGCCAAGAAGCAAGCTGGATCGCGGAGGTACTCCCGGGAGTTGACCACCGCACCCGCGCGCAGACGATGCAGGGGCTCCCCTCCGATCCCGCGTCCGCTCGGCGCGGTGCAGCTTGCTTCTTGGCGTCTCCCGAACGCGCATCCCTTCCCCGCGCGCGGGCGATTAATGAAGAAAGTACAACATCCTATCTTGCGTTCTCTGTGTCTCTGCGTCTCTGTGGAGGTATTAGGTTGCGGGCTCTGGCGCGCTTGGGTAGGATGCCCCCCGATTGACTCGAACCGACCCAACCATGGGAGCAACACCGTGATTACCATCAGTGCTTTTGCCGACGAGATCGGCCCCGAGCTGGACCTCCAGATGGACACCTGCGCCGCCCAGGGCGTCATGTGCATTGACGTGCGAGGCATTGACGAGACGAACGTCTCGAAGATGACCCTCGACCAGGTCGCCGACTACAAGCGCCGCCTCGACGACCGCGGATTCACCGTGCCCTGCATCGGCTCGCCGATCGGCAAGATTCGCATGGACGAGGACTTCGACGAGCACATGGCGTTGCTGAAGCACTGCTTCGACGTAGCCGACGGGTTCGGCACGCGGCTGATCCGCATGTTCAGCTTTTATCCGTCCGAGGGCGCGGACATCGCCTCCGAGCGCGACGCGGTGATGGATCGCCTTTCCGCCATGGTCGCCGCCGCCGAAGCAGCCGACTGCGTCCTCTTGCACGAGAACGAGAAGGCCATCTACGGCGCCAAGCCGGACGGCGTGAAGGACATCTTCGCGACCATCAAGAGCCCGAACTTCCAGGGCATCTTCGACCCGGCCAACTTCGTCGAGGAAGGCATCGCCCCCTACGCCGACGGGTGGACCCAGGGACTTGCCGACCTGACGCACTACCTCCACATCAAGGACAAGACCCCCGGCGAGCCGGCCTGCACGCCCGCCGGCACCGGGCACGGCCAGTTCCCCGAGATCTTCGCCGACCTGGCCGTCCGCGACTGGAGCGGGTATGCGACCCTCGAACCGCACCTGGCCGCCGCGGGCCAGTTCAAAGGCTTCACCGGCCCCGCCCTGTTCGCCAAGGCCGTCGCCGCCCTGAAAGCCCTCTGCGAGACCGCCGGGATCCCCTACCGGACCTACGACTGACCGCGGGACGCACCGATGCGTCGCGCCAATGCGTCGTCCAACGATGAAAGACCAGCGCGGGGCGGCGCCCCGCCGCTAAACTCTGCGCGACGCATTGAGGGATGCGATAGTCCGCGCGAGGTGTGAGCACGCGAACCGTCGTGTTCGCCCGGGAGGTTCCCGCGCAAGACCGTTGCGGACGTCAGACATGTGCGTACGAGGCGGTTGCGTGATCTGTGTCCGTGCGGAGCATTCGTGTGCATCCCCACCCGCGCGACGCCCTGATCCCCCGTCTCGCACCGCCCGTAGCGGCTTGCCTCTTGGCGGCACGCCCCGAGCGTAGACACCCCAATTCTCCCCGAGAATTCTCTGGACACGGACGCCCGGATGCTGTATTATACAAGTTTGTGTCGGCGGGCATCGTCGACGGAGTCTAGAGGTGGCGAGGTCGTCGAGGGTTGGAGGTCTCGCCTGAACAAGTGCGAACGTTGACGCCTCCCTCAGAATGCGGTCACGCGGGGGGATTCGTCTTAAGTGAATATATT
>CAZVEV010000493.1:0-2639 GCA_964625865.1 uncultured Planctomycetaceae bacterium
CGTCATACAGAAGGCTCTCGGGAATTCGATAGAGTCCCCAACTGGTCGAGCTGCGGGAGTGCCTGTCGGCGCGGGTCCGCCGCATCGACAGCGGTTGATCCCAGACAGACTCACCGCCTGTCAATCGGCGTGCGACGACGGCTTCCTCGGTCCGGAAGATCACCAACCCATCGACGATTACCGGCGCGATATACGGCGGCACGACGTACCGGGTGACGTCCCGGTCAGACGTCAGACGCCCCGTCACATGCCCACCGTCGGCCCGAAGACGGATCGACGTTTCGGGGCTGGAGGCCACGTTCATCGTCAGTTGCGTCGCCAGAAAGGGACTGCCGGGCTTGGTCTGGTCCTTGACCGCGCGCCAATCCACCAGGCTGGGCAACTCGCCCGACGGCATCACTTGGTGGCGCCCCGCTAGTCCGCCATAGCCCGGCCAGCCCCCTTGGGGCGTAACGATCGCCTGCGGGATCGGTCGTTGCCGCATCTCCTCCACGGCCGCCAGCGCCGACGCCTGTTCCCCGGCGAGTTGAATGACGGCGTCGGGGTACTGCGAGGCGAGTTGTCGCTGCAACGCGTCGGCCCGGTCGGCGTCGCCGGCGAGATGGTAGGCCGTCGCCGCCTTGACCAGCAGCGCCGGCGTGCGGGAGGCGTCGGCCTTGTCGATGGTCGCCACCCACTGCCGGGCGGCCTCGACATAGGCGCCGCGGTCAAACGCCAGGTGCCCGAGCGTCTCCATTGCCCGCGGTGCGACGGACGTGTGGGGGTAATCCCGCGCGACTTGCCGCATCAGGCCTTCGTCGGCGCCGGCCCGGTCGAAAAGCTCCTGGGCGGGCGGATCGTAGAGCGTGCGGTATCGGGCCAGGGCCTCGGGGTTCATGTCGCCGACCAATTCGTTCAGGCGCCGTCGCAGCGACAGATACCGCCGCCCGTCATCGGTTGGGACGAACATCGCCCAGCGTTGGGCCATCAGCGCCTGGAAATGTCGCAGGGCCTGGTCGATCTTGCCGTCGGCGAGCAGTTGCTCGGTCTGAGCGAGGTAGTGAGCGACCTCGAGATCGCTGGGAACGAGGGTCGGCGGAAGAGCCTTGGTCTGGCTGGCGGAACGGGCCGGTCCGAGAACGCGTACCCGTGCCTGCCCCCAAGTCGTCCCGCCCAGCGCCAAGCCGACGACCAAGGTCGTCATTATCATTCGCGATCGTGACACTGCCATCGCCGATGCCTATGCCCCGGACCCCCGGGCGGGCCTTTCATAAACGCTGTGCCCATGGAGTATACCCGAGGCGGCAGTCGGCCAACAAGGACGGCCTCCCAGCGGGTCCGGCGTATTGCGACGACCGCCCTGCTGCTATATGGTGGCCGGCAGCACAAGCCGCCCGACCCGTCATCCTCGAAAGCCGCCTTGACGACAAGCGACATGCCAACCTTCAGCGTCATCATGCCCGTCTACGACCACGCGGACTACGTGGGCGCGGCGGTGCAGTCGGTCATCGACCAGACCCGGAGCGACTGGGAGTTGATTCTCGTCGACGACGGCTCGACGGATGGCAGCGTCGAGGTGATCGAGAAGCTGGCGGCCGGCGACGACCGCATCACCGTGATCCAGCAGCCCAACGCCGGACCGGCCGCGGCGCGGAACACGGCCCTGGCGGTCGCCAAGGGTCAATGGTTGACCTATATCGACAGCGACGACGTCTGGCTCGTTGACGCCCTGGCGAACTACGCCGACTCCATCGCCGCGAACCCCGAGGCAACGTTCATCTACGGCTTCCGCCATCGCCTCAATCCCGACGCCACCATCACCGAACTCGAAGGCGAGTTCCAGGACGCCCCCACCGGAGCGCCCGAACTGTTCGGCCGCATGTATCTCTCGCACCTGTGCGTCTGCTATCGGCGTGAACTGATCGACGCGGCCGGGCCCTACGATTCGGCCCTGCGAAGTTGCGAGGACTACGAACTCTACCTGCGAATGAGCCTGCACTGCCGGTTCGAGCCGCTCGGCAAAGCCACCGGCCTGCGGCGCCGACACGACCGGAACCTCTCCCGCCAGTCGGGCTTCAGCCGCTTCCAGGAAGCCCAAGTCCTTCAGCGGTTCATCGAGGTCCAGGGCGGGCACGCGGTGGTGCCTCGCGGGTTGGTCCGTCGACGCCTGGGCCGACTCTACTACGCATCCGCCCGGCAGTACTTCAAGGAGGGCGCGTACCGACACGCAATGCGGGCCGCCCGGCGCGCCAATGCCTATCGTAGTACCTTCAAGAGCGTGGGCGTGTGGCTGATGAGCCTTCTGCTATCCCCCTTCGATCGCAAACAACGCGACGACCTGCCCTTTCTAGTCCAGTAGCCAGGCGTCATCGTCCTCGGCGTCCTCCGCATCCTCAGCTCTCTTGCGGGCGGCTTCTTCTTCGGCCTCCTTGGAAGATCTCGCCGCCGCCTGCTGCAGCGAATAAAACCAGATGCTCGCGCTGGCCCGCCGCTTGAACAGCCAGCTGCGCGGACTGAGCAGGCTCCACGATCGGACCGACGCCCCCTCCGGCCAGAACTCCTCCGCCGGCGCCACCAGCGCCCCCCCCCGATCCGACGGGCGCTCAATGACGACCCCCTTTCGCCGCACGCGCGGCCCGGCGACCAGCAGGTCGATCTCC
>CAZVEV010000494.1:0-1404 GCA_964625865.1 uncultured Planctomycetaceae bacterium
CATGCTTTCACTCTACCGTCCCCGCCCCCCTGCTGCAAGCCCCCAGAAAATGCCCAGTACGCATCCCTCCCGCCAGAAGGCCCGGATTGCCCGTCTGCACGCGGAACGCTCAGCAGGGCCACTGTGGCGTGCGTGAGGGTGTGAGCATGGCCTGCCGCCCTGTTACCGCGACCGCCATACCCTCTGTTACCCCGCTGTCGCTTTCCGTGGCATTGACGCTGACTGACAGGCGAGCGACAATGCCGCGGGACCGGCGCCGGCTGGACTTCGTCGAGCTGACTCCGCAACAACCTGGGACGAGAGGACACGACAGATGAAACGCATCGTTCTGATCGCGTGTGGAAAGCGGAAACGGCCGTACAGGTCAAGGGCAGAGGATCTGTACATCGGCACGCTGTTCAAACTGTCCCTGCGATATGCCAGGAGCCTGCGCCCGGACATGGTCTTCATCCTCTCGGCCAAGCACGGCCTTCTTGACCTGGGGCGCAAGATCGAGCCGTATGAGTCCACGCTGAACAACATGCCCACGACCGAGATCAGGGCGTGGTCAGCGGGCACAAGTGGCGCGCCGTTGTCAGGCATCCCGGGTAGGTTCTTCCTTCGGCCAGTTGCTGCTCAAGGCGCGGGCGGTGCGCACAACGTCCTCGGCCATCGATGACACGCGCTGGGCGAAGACGGTCTCATCGGCGAGAACATGAGTGGAAGAAACATCCCCTTGTTCACGGAAGGTGATGTTCTCCATCCCGGTGCCATACTTCCATACGATATGCGGCTCAGCGTCACGAACGTGGAAGCCGTGGCAGCCCTTCCCGTCCAACACGGCTTTGATGGATTGCTTCTCGTCAGGTGGTATCTTCCCCTTCTCAACGCCATCCTCAAGAACGACAACGCCGAAGTAGAGATGCCAGTCCACCTCAAGTTTGATGGCCCACGGAGCACGTCCCGGGATATCGAACCGAAGGCCGAAGAAGCGAGATTTGTTCCTTTTCTGGTGGTGATAGCTCTCTACCTTGACCGAGTCGTAGCGAACCTTGGCGTGGAAGTCCTCGCTCGTCAAACCAAGGCGTTCACGGAGTTCCTTCTCCATTGCCTCCCAGAACCGCAAATGAATGTCGGCGCGCTTCGTGAGCAACGCCGCCGCAATCTGCCCGGCAGCATCGAGCTTCTCCGGCTTGTCCAGTAGACCGGCGATTTCCTGTAGGCTGTCCATATCTTCAGGCTCCTGGGTGAGTCGGGCGACGAGACGATAGTACTGGATGAGACCTTCGCGAACGGAGGGCACTCGGGCGGCCAGGCCGATACAATCGTTGATCCAAGGCAAGACCAGGCTTGCATAGTCGGTGCAAAGCAGCCCATCACCAAGTTCCTCGCATGCTGCCTCGGAGGGTTCAGCAGGCTCAAGGG
>CAZVEV010000494.1:1414-2576 GCA_964625865.1 uncultured Planctomycetaceae bacterium
CCGGGCCCAGCGGTAGTAACGTTGGAGTTGAGTGTCATGTTCGAGGGTGTATATCTTGTTCTCGATAACGATGCGGTGCGTGGCGCAGTCCAGGACAATGTCAGCGCGGCTTCGACCAAAGGATACCTCGGGGCGAACTGTCCAAGCCCTGGGAGCGTCATCATCCAGTCGCCAAGCCGGCGGTACCAATGAGACAAGGCGATCCAGAAAAGCCTTCAGGAACTGGTCGCCCTGACCGTGCGAACCGGCAGGGCTGAGCAACTCGGCGATGAAGGCGGAGTGGCCCTTTACCTCGTCGGTGGCGCGATCAAGAAGGTCGAACAGGTTGAATTGCTGCCCCGTTCGTCGGGCGATCTCCTTGTGACGGCGCAGGACCTCTGTAGCACGGTAGAGGATGCGTCGTGCGGTAGCCATGGCTGACACCGTATCAGAGCCCATACCGTTCTCCGATCCACGCCAACCAGTCGGTCCACTGTCCGGTATCGTGCTCTCGCACGTACGCGTACCACTGCTGGTGACTGAACGTCGCGAAGCTCACCCGACCGTTCCACATCGCGGCCCAGTCAGTACGGAAGTCATCCACGCCGGTAGACCGCAGGCAGTGGATCAGTGTTTCATTGCGTTCATCGTAGGCCACGCAGGAGGCCACCAGCCCGTAATTGCCGCTCACGGCCATGCCCTCAGCAAGTGACTGCTGGCGAAACAGCTGATACCCCGCCGTTGCCGCTGGGCAGCGAGTCAATTTCGCCTTCCCGGTATCACTGACCTGCACGTGATCCCAATATCGCCGGTTTGCACGCCGTCCTCGCTCCCAGTTGCAGAGCCAGCATCGACTGGCCGTGTCTGCCAGCAACCCCGCGGGGTCCATGCATCGGCCGGGGGCTGGGTTGCCATTCTTCCTCTTGTGCCCGGCGCACTCGTAGAACCCGTGCTCCGTCCACATGTTCTCGGTCAGCACCACGCCGCACGAGCCGTCGGTAAGTGTCACGAGGAAGGCCACGTCTGGGGATGTCTGATTCGCCCCCCGCGTGCCGCCTGGCTCACCCAGCAGCGTGGCCGGGTCCAGCGGCGGGCCCTCCGCATACTCCAACTCCACAGCCTTGACGCTCTCGATCCGCTCATCCACACAACTGCGAAGGAACCCCGCCAGCATCGCCCGATC
>CAZVEV010000495.1:0-2574 GCA_964625865.1 uncultured Planctomycetaceae bacterium
AGGGCTACATCGCCCTGCAGCACCACGGCGAGAAGGGCAAGGTCTACCGCTTCCGCAACATCCGCATCCAGGACCTGTCGCGTTAGTCGGTTAACTGGTGGACTGGTTGATTGGTTGATCGGTAACGACGCCGCGCGCGAACACAGACCCGTAGGGCGTGCAACTCGTTGCACGCGGAACAAACGACACACCCCCTTCCGCGTGCAACAAGTTGCACGCCCTACTCGTTTGACTGAAGACACGGCGAGCAAGCTCGCCCGCTAAACGACGGAATAGATGACACGCCTGACGACGCGGAATGCATGGGCGCTCCGCGCGCAACGTTTAGCGGCGGGGCTTGCCCCGCGCGGGACCAGTCCAGCAATCAACCAATTAACCATGCGCGGGCGGCCGTCGCGGGCCGCCCGCGCTGGGGTTCCCCGACCGATCAGTCTGAGTAGACCAGGCGCTTCTCGTTGACGTAGCCCATGTCGCGGACGAAGCGGTTGGTGTTCATGACGGGGATCTTCAACTCGATCGCCCGTTTCTTGATCGCCTGGTAGTGGTCGGCGGCCTTGGCTGCCTCGCGGCGGGCCCAGCGGACCTGCGGCGGGTCGTCGGCCGTCGCTGCCGGCGGGCGGGTCGGCTCGGCGCCCAGGACGACGTAGTCCACGTCGACGGTCACACGGTCGACAACCGTCGCGCGGTGGCTTCGGATCATCTTCTTGACCGCCTCGGTGCCCGCGTGCGTGGGCCTCCGCGTACCGTGCAGGTCAAACAGGCCGGCCACCACGAACTTCCGCGGATACCGCCGGTCGAACGCCACGTTCGACACCAGGTCGCCCTTGGTCACCGTGTAGACGTCGCCACCGACGTCGCTGGTCAGGCGGCACTCGCTGATGTTCGGCAGGACGCGGGTGACGACCAGCGCCCCCTTTCGCCGGGCGGCGCCGGTGGTCTCGGCGGATTCATACACCGCGAAGACCCACCCGTGCTTGACGCCGTTGGACTCGCCGATGTCGATGTAGCAGTACCCGTCGCGGTCCGGATCGCCCATCACCGCCCCGTCCGGGATGATCTTCCGCGCCAGGGCGTCCTTCTTGATCTTCTCGGTCTTCAGCACGCTGACGAGGCCCTCGAGATAGGCGATGAACCGCTCCTGCTTCAGGATCCTGGCGTTCCGGAGCATGATGGTCTTGTCCTTGGCGAGCAACTGTGCCTGGTCGCTGTCGATCTTCGCGTTCAGGGCCGCGGCGCGCCTGGCCGCAAACTCGGCGCCCTGTTTCCTCAGGCGCACGTGTTCGGCCTGCTCGGCCTGGATGGCCTTGTCACGCTGCTGGAGAAGGCGTTCGAGGGCCGCGATCTGCGACCGCAACTTGTCATCCAGAACCTTCAACTGGGCGTCGCGGGCCTCGAGTTGCTTGTACAACTGCAGCACGCGGTCCTTCAGTTCCCTCACGACGCCGGTTTCCTGCTGCCCGTTGGGCCCGACCAGGCGGGCCAGTTGGGCCTTGAGGCGTCTGACTTCATCCACCAGGCCGCGCTGGCGCGTGCCGTCGGCGCTGCGGGTGGCCTGTTGTGCGGCCTCGATGGCCTGGTCCGCCGACGCGCCGACGGTGAGAATGACGGCCGTCAGGTCGCCGATCTTCTCGCTGAGTTGGCCGACAACCGTCCGGGGCAACATGCCCTCCGGCGGATTGCCGTGCCGCTGGATCATCGCCTGGACGCGCCCGGTGCGCAATTCCTCTGCGTTGACCAGCGCACAATGCAGTTGGCGCGCCTCGGCGGCGGTTCGGGCGGCGGCTTCGTGGGCCATACGTTCCTTTACCGCGATGGCTGTGGCCACCATGAACAGGAACGTCATGATGATCAGGAGGTAGGGGGGGTGCTTACGTCGATTCACTACACGTGCCATTGCTGTGCTCCTGCCTGCGGGGGTCTGCGTTCGCCTGTGGTCCGGTCCGGTTGGTGGGGATATATCAATAAGGATCGCGTCGCCAACCGGTACGGGCCAAGACTCGCAATGGCACGTCCCGTCAACGTAAGTATAGCGCCGGCCACGTGTCCCGCCCACCGCGCGGCGGCGCGTCGTTTCTGGTTGATGTGCGTGTCGCCGGGCGGTACTCTGCCGCTGTTGAGACAATCAAGGAGTCCGAAGATGACACGAGAGAGGGTCAGACGGCCGATCTCCGTTGCGGCGAGCATCGTGGCGGCCTGCTGCCTGTCGGCCTGGGCCGCCGAGGATGTCAGCCTGACCACAACGGACGGCCGGGTCATCACGGGACAGCTTCGTACGGCGCGGACCGGAAAGACGCTGCTTGTCCGCAGTGGAAGCCGGGACGTGTATCTCAGCTCGAAGATCGTCGAGAAGATCGATCGTGCGTCGGCGGCCCAGGCCGTTCCCACCTATACGCTCCAGGCGAATCTGGCGCGCGTCAAGTCCGCGCGCAAGAAGGGGAAGATCGACCCGGTGGTCAAGGAGTTCAGGTTGAGGGGGTTCGATGAGAACGGGATCGGCACGGTATCGCTGTTGGATCCGAAGCTCGGCAGGGTGTCGTTTACCGTGGCGGTCACTCGCCTGACGCCGCAGACCTA
>CAZVEV010000496.1:0-2572 GCA_964625865.1 uncultured Planctomycetaceae bacterium
AACTCCAACACGCCCCGCCACCTGGCCGAGTTCTGGATGGTCGAGCCGGAGATGGCCTTCGCGGACCTCGCCGAAGACGCGGACCTGGCCGAGGACATGCTCAAGCACGTGTTTACGGCCGTGCTCGAACGCTGCGAAGAGGACATGACCTTCTTCAACAAGTGGGTCGACAAGACGGTCATCGAGACCCTCTCGCACATCATCGAAAGCGACTTCGTGCGAGTCACGTACACCGAGGCCATCGACATCCTCGCCGCCGCCGACCGCACGTGGGACTACCCGCCCGAATGGGGCTGCGACACGCAGACCGAGCACGAGCGGTACCTCACCGAGGTCAAGTTCAACGCCCCGGTGATCATCACGGACTACCCCGCGAGCATCAAGCCGTTCTACATGCGCCTGAGCGACGACGCCAAGACGGTGGCCGCCATGGACGTCCTCGTGCCGAAGATCGGCGAGATCATCGGCGGCTCGCAGCGCGAGGAGCGCCTGGACGTGCTCGAGGCCCGCATGCACGCCCAGGAGATGGATCTGGACGATTACTGGTGGTACAGGGACCTGAGGCGCTACGGCACCGTGCCGCACGCCGGCTTCGGCCTGGGGCTGGAACGCACGGTCCAGTTCGTCACGGGCATGGCCAACATTCGCGACGTGATTCCCTACCCGCGCACGCCGCGGTCGGCGGAGTTCTAACGCCCTACCGGAGCGCCTGGCAGCATGAAAGTCGAACTCCATCTCCACACGAGCCTCTACAGCGGATGTGCGATGAACACGCCCGAGCAGATGGTCCGCAGGTACGCCGAGACCGGCTACAGCGCGGTCTACATCACCGAGCATGACGCGGTGTGGCCCGACAGCGAACTGTGGGCCATCCAGGAGGCGTTCCCCGAGATACGCATCTTCCCCGGCGTGGAACTCTCGCTCGGGGCGCACCACCTGCTCGTGCTGGGCACGAACGATCCGGAGTACGTCCGCATCACCGATCCCGCCGACGTCATCACCCGGGCGCGGGACGAGGGACACCTGACGATCCTGGCCCACCCCTACCGATGGAACGGCGGAGCCGAGATGCTCTGGCGAAACCTGCCCCTGCCCGACGCCATCGAGTACCGCACGTGCAACCAGGACGCGATGATGGGCGGCGTGGCCATGGACACCGCCGGCGCGCTGGGCCTAGCCCTGGTCAACGCCGGCGACACCCACGCCCTGAGCTTCATCAACCGCTTCTACATCAACACCGCCCAGGACATCGAATACGCCGACGACATCCGCCGGATCATCCTCGACGCCCGCTACAAACTCTGGCCCGTCGAAGAGGACTGAACGGCGTTGAAGGTCGAAGGTCGAAGGTCAGCGACCAACGGCCGGACAAGAAGAAAACGGGGACTGGCTCACGCGCAGGCCGAAGGCCGAGCATGTGCCTGTACCCGCTTTCTTCCGGCACTCAGAGCACGTCGCCCCCCAGCGGATCGGCCAGCCCCGGCTGAAGGTCCGGCTCCAGTTGTGCCTCATGTGCTGTCACCCCGTCATCGATGACAATCCAACCGCCCGCACCAGCCCCTTCGACGTCGCACGAGAAGAAAACGGGGACTCCCTCACGCCCAGGGCGAAGCCCAATGGCCGTTTCCGGCCGTTCAATCGTCAATCGTAAATCGTCAATCGTCAATTGGTTGTGCCTGTACCCGCTTTCTTCGCTCGCCGAAGTCCAGCCCTCGACATCGCCGAAGAAGAAAACGGGGACTGGCTCACGCGCAGGGCGAAGCCCGAGCATGTGCCTGTACCCGCTTTCTTCGCTGACCAATGCACAGAAGACGCCGACTGGCTCACGCCAAGGAGTAATCATGTGGATGTACCCACTCTCCTCTGCGATCAACGGCGCAAAGGGGACAGGCACCGCGGACGGAGCCAGTCCCCTTTGCTCTGCGCCGTCAGCCGCCCCCCGCGACGCGGACCACTCGGCCGTCACCGTCTGCCCGTCGGCGGTCGTGAATGTCCGCATCGCCGCTGAACCCGCCATCAACACCGCCCCACCCGGCGTCGGGTCAGCCACCAGCGCAGCCGTCGGCACGACCGGCAGCGACTCGGCATAGTGATTGCGAAGCACGCGCCGGTCCAGAGACCCCGCACTGCCGTCGCCGTTGACGTCAACCAGCGTCGTATACCCCGCATGGCCGATCTCCGACCCGTACGCATTCCGCAAATCGCGCCGGTCCAGCGACCCGACCTCGCCGTCCCCGTTGATATCGCCCGGCAGCACCGCCAGGTCGAACGACCACTCCGCCAGCGGATTGCCCGCAATGTCCGTCACCCCCGCCCCGAGGCCCACCTCGTACCGATCCCTGTCCAGATACCCCCCTGCCGTCCCGGTTACGGTCCACGCCACGTCGCTCGTCTGATCCCCGGTCACCCCCGCAACCGCCACCGTCCCCGCGTCAATCCCCGTCACCGTCACGTCGCCGACCCCCGCCGTGACGGCCTCATCGAAACTCACCGCCAGCACGTCAACGGTCGACCACGGCGCCGTCTCATAGTCCCGCCCGTCCGTCCAGACGCTCGAATCCACCGTCCCGAT
>CAZVEV010000497.1:0-2552 GCA_964625865.1 uncultured Planctomycetaceae bacterium
TCCATTCACCATCTTCTCAGTTTCGGGGCCTCCGAAGAGGGTTTGGCTCACACTATCCAAGCTATCGACCCGGCCTTGTGCCGGGTCGCTGGCTTGTCTGGCCGGGCAGGATGAGAACCTGCCGCGGCTGCCGGAGGCAGACGCCCCGCAGGTTCGACGCCGCAGGCGCCCGGCGAAGCCGGAATCCTGCCCCCGCTAGTTGTTTTACGAAAGGGACTTGCAGAAATGCGAGTCCCTCTTCTCATGGGGCAAATCAGGGCTATTGCGCCCTGGATTGTACCCTGTCAAGGCCGTAGGGACTCGCCAGGAATCATTAGGCTCGAGCTGTAGTAGGCAGACCTTCGCTGTTAGCTTCTTGTGAACCACGCCCGTTTCAGGCCTTCGGCGAGCCCCGGCAGGCTTCCGGGTCGCTCAGAAGCGCCCAGCCGGACCTTCTGGAACGCCCATAGAGGCGTTCTGAGCCACAGTCAAACCGGCCAAGGGGGGTAATAAGAGGGGGGTTTTCCCGGCCGAGGGCGGCCACGGGGCTTCTACGGGCGTTGGCCGGGCTGCTGGCCGGTCGTCGCCCAACCCAGCCGCCGAGGTGATCGGCTTTGTCCGGTGGGCTACCTTGCTGGAGGTCGAGGCCCGGGCCTGTTGCGAGATCGGCCGTGCCGATCTGATCCGATTGCTGACTCCATCGCAGGGGACGACCTCACTGGGGCAGTATTGCCATCGCGCCGGTGGCTGTGTACAGTAGGCGGCCATGGACGCGAAATCGATCATCGCTGGGGCTGGCCCCCATGGCGGACAAGGGCGACTGTGGCCGCAAGACGCGACGGGCTTCGACAACGAGCTGTATCTTGCGGAACAGAGCGCGGCGATTCTCAAACGAGCAAAGGAGGCCGAGGGGAAGCTGTACCTGGAGTTCGGGGGCAAGCTGATCTTCGACTACCACGCGGCGCGCGTACTGCCCGGCTATCACCCGAACGTGAAGATGCGGCTGCTTCAACGGCTGAAAGACGATGCGGAGATCATCCTGTGCATCTACGCGGGCCATATCGAACACCGGAAGATGCGGGCGGACTTCGGGATCACCTATGAATCCGACACGTTCAAACTGATCGACGACGTTCGGGAATGGGGGCTGGAAGTCTCGGCGGTGGTCATCACACGCTTTGAGGGCCAGGCCGGTGCGGTCGCCTTCATGAACAAACTCGAGCGGCGTGGCATTCGCGCCTTGACGCATGGAACGATCCAAGGGTATCCCGCTGACGTGGACCGGATCGTCAGTGACCAGGGCTACGGAGCCAACGCGTTCATTGAGACGCACAAGCCGTTGGTGGTGGTGACCGCGCCGGGCCCCAATAGCGGCAAGATGGCCACGTGTCTCTCGCAGGTCTATCACGAGAACTGCCGTGGTCGTCAGGCCGGCTACGCCAAGTTTGAGACGTTCCCAATCTGGAACCTGCCGCTGCGGCATCCGGTGAACGTTGCGTACGAGGCCGCCACCGCGGACCTGCGTGACTTCAACATGATCGACCCGTTTCATCTGGAGGCCTATGGCGAAGCGGTCGTGAACTATAACCGCGATGTCGAAAGCTATCCCGTGCTCCGCGCGATCCTGCAACGAATCACCGGGGGCCAGAGCGTGTACCGCTCACCAACGGACATGGGCGTGAACCGGGCCGGCTTTGCGATCCTGAACGACGATCTCGTCCGCCAGGCGGCAGCACAGGAGGTGATCCGGCGGTATTTCCGCATCTCCTGCGAATACGCCATGGGGTTGGGCCAGCAAGAGACAATCGGGCGCGTGGAAGTTCTCATGAAGGAGTTGAACGTTGCCCCGGAAGATCGCATCGTGGTCAATGCGGCCCGCCAGGCCGCTGTCGCCGCAAAGGAGGACGCCAATAAGGGGAATGAGCACGTCATCTGCGGTGCCGCAATTGAACTACCGGACGGATCGGTTGTCACGGGTGTCAACTCCCCGTTGATGCACGCCGCTTCCAGCGCCGTCCTCAACGCGCTGAAGCATCTGGCGGAGATCCCCCAGAGACTTCACTTGCTCTCGCCCGGCATCATCCAGTCCGTCGCCCATCTTAAGCAAGACGTGCTCCGGCGGAAGAGCATCAGCCTGGACCTGGAGGAGACGCTGATCGCCCTGTCCATTGCCTCCACCACAAACCCCACGGTCGAATTGGCCCTGTCACAGTTGAAGCCGCTTCGGGGATGCGAGGTCCACATGACACACATCCCGCCACCCGGTGACGACACCGGTCTGCGGCGATTGGGGGTCAACCTGACCTGCGATCCCCAGTTCGCGACCAGCAACCTGTTCGTCGGGTAGAGGCAGTGACCGGCCTGAATCGTGGAAATTAATCGGGACGGTTACCCTTTTCTGGCTGCTGTCGGGGGTGGCCGGTGAAATTGGGGACAGTTCTTCATGAGCCTTCAGCTCACCCACAGAGCATGATAATCGAAGGACTTACGACTGATTACACCCTGCGGTGTCCTTCTATTTTCGGGCGTGGTTCAAAAGGGCCTGATTTAGGGTAACACTTTGGAGGGATTGT
>CAZVEV010000498.1:0-2538 GCA_964625865.1 uncultured Planctomycetaceae bacterium
GTTGGTCGAACTGCTGGTGGTGATCGCCATCATCGCCCTGCTATTGTCCATCCTGGCGCCCACGCTGAGCCAGATCGCCATCATCACCCGGCGGACCACGTGCGGGAGCAACCTTCGCCAGTACGGCCACGCCATGACGCTGTATACCAACGAGAACAACCGCCTGTTTCCGTCGTGTCATGCCAGCGGGCCTGTGATCGTCGAGACCACGTGGATCGGGGCGCTGCACCCGTTTGCGCCGAACAAGCGGCTGGCGATGTGCCCGGAGTTGGAGTACCGCGGCGTCACGGTGGACTACGGCCTGGAGTGGAAGGGCAGTTTCAGCGGATCGCACCTGGGCTACGGGTTCAACATGTGGTTCCTGGGCGGCTCGCACCAGCCCAACCGCCAGGGCGAGGGGTCCAAGGCGGGCATCAAGATGTACCGCGACACGCGCGTGGCGGAGGTCATAAACCCGGCGATGTGCCTGATGTTCGCCGACACCAACCCCAAGACCGCCAACGGCGTGGACTACGGGTGCGGGATCTCGCTGTTCTGGCCGCTGGTGAACCGGTTCAAGGAAGGCGTCAACGGCAGCCGCCACCACAACGCGGGCGTGCTCGCCTTCGTCGACGGACACGCCGAAACCTTCGAGGACCCCGACAACACCATCAACCCGCCCTACGACTACGCCCCGGACTTCATCGAGCACTGGGACCACCTCCAGCGCCGCCACCTGTGGCCGTAGCGGGGTTATTGAAAAGAGAATGGGTCCACGAATTTCACGAAGAAGGAAGAGACGGAATCAGTTTCCATTCGTGCAATTCGTGTAATTCGTGGACCAAATACCCGACGTTGCTTTTCGCTTCCTCATCGCCCCCTCGTCACCGCTTCCCGAAGCAGGTGACCGATCCGTCTTCGCTGGTGATGAAGAGTCGTCCTCGGGCGGCGGCGGCGCCGTTGAACACCGGCGGGGACTTCATCGCGTGCTCCGCGAGTTTCTTGCCCGTCGCGGCGTCCATCACGTAGAGCAGGCCGCCCTTGCGCCCCTCGAAGGCGCCCAGCGGATCGCGCGGGTCCACCACGTCCGGCGGGCCCGCGACGACGAGGCGCCCGCCGGCGAGGACCATCGCGCGGATGCGGATCGGCACGCGCCCGGACCAGCGATCGCCCTTGCCGCCGGCGCCGCGAGAAAACAGCAGATACCCCTTCGCCGCCGGCGTGAAGTACACCGACGGGTCGAGCCCCGCGAGCGAGTCGAACATCCGCACGTAGTAGACCGACCGCTTGTCGTGGACGATCAGCCGCCCGTATTGCCCGCCGAGGGTCCAGGGCATGCGTTTGAAGTAGTTCCCGTCGAGGAACCCGCCGGCGGGCACCATCGCGGGCTTGCCCGCCTTGCGGTTCAGTTCCGCATCGAACGTTACCGTCCGCATGTGGATGCCCGTCCCGTCGGCCAGCATGATGTCCGACCGCACGCCCATCGGCAGGACGTAATTCTCGCCGAACGGGCCGCTGGTCTTGCCCGTCAGCGTATCGGCGCCGCGGGCCATCGTTATCGCGCCGTCGGTGTTTGTCGCGTAGTCGGGGCCTTCGAGCTTGGCCCGGTGAAGCAGCTTGCCCGTCGCCGCGTCGAGGGCGAACACGTCGATCCCGCCGTCCAGTTGCGACGACCGCCCGGCCGCGACGTACGCCTTGCCCTCATGAACGAGCACGCTGCCATGGACGGGCCAGGCCGACTCGAGCTGCCCGTCGACGCCGATGAGCCTCTGACCCGGCGCAGCCCGGAACCGCCACACCAGCTCCCCGTCGGCCGCTCGCACGCAGTAGACCGCCCCGTCGGCCGAGCCGAACAGCAGCGTGCCCGCGTGGTACGTTGGAGGGGAGTCGACGCGCGCGCCCGTCGGGACCTCCCAGATCGCCTTGCCGCTGGCCGCGTCAAGACAAGCGACGTGATGCTCGTCGACCAGTGAGACGTAGAGGCGGTCGCCCACGGCGATCGGAGGCGAGATGCTCCGTCCCGCCTTGACGCGCCACAGCGGGGTCATGCCGTCCGGCAGGTCGGTGGCTACCGAACCGGTGCGAGCCGCGTCGGCGCGGAACGTGGGCCAATCCGTCGATTGCGGAGTATGGATTGCTTGTCCTGAGCCCCGTCGAAGGGCGGATTGCGAATTCCCGCCAAACGCGGGGCCTCGCGTCAGGCGCGGGGGCTCTTTCAACCTTGAACCTTCAACCTCTGATCTCCGTTCCCCCGCCAACGCATTCATGCCGGTGAGTTTCTCGTCGTTGTAGCACCTGCACGGATGCGGGGGGGCGTACTGCAGGCCGTTGGCGGGCATCATGCCGACGTGACAGATCCCGCGGACCCAGTTGTGCACGGTGTGCTGCTTGCCGGTCAGGTCCACGAACTCCGTTCCCCGGCGGCTGGCCAGGATGTAGCGGAGCGTGGCCTTGTTGCGGTAGCAGCGGTGATGGTGGTGGCTCTTGAAGATGAAGCCCAGTTCGACGGTCTTGGTCGCCCTGCCCGTCCGCAGGTCATACCCCACGACCTGGCGCGGG
>CAZVEV010000499.1:0-2524 GCA_964625865.1 uncultured Planctomycetaceae bacterium
CTCGCTGACGGCTTCTCAATCTCGACGTCTCCGGCGCCCCATCCGGGGGAGGTGGTCCGCGGTCCGTGGTCAGTCCGGGAGACCCGCCTTCAGGTCCCGCCACATCACCCGCTGCTTTCGCCAGTCGGGCACCGAAGCGATTGGCCGGACCGCCTTCTCGCGGATCGGGTCGCGGCCGCCGCCGGACCGGGGCAGGAATAGAATCTCCTCTTGGATATCAGGCGCGAGAAGCAGCAGGCTCATGATCTGGGTCATCCGCGCCCGGGTCACCATGGCGAGGCGGGCCAGTTCGGCGTAGTCGGTGACCTCGCCCTGCCGGCGTAGATCATCCATGTGGAGGGCCAGGGCGAGCAACCGCGACACGCGTGGCACGCTTCCAAGCGCTGGCGGCGATTCCTCCACGCCTTCGCGGAGTTCCTTCCGACCCTTCCTCATGCTGCGGAAGTGGACGGCCTTGGTGATCTTCAGCGGCCGGGTCATGGGGTCTCCTCCGCGTACTCGCGTGACAGCGTCTCGATGCCCGCTGGGTGGAAGGTCACCGAGACGGTGCCCCTATCCCCGTCGTAGTCCACACGCTGGATCAGAAGGTTCAGCACCCGCGCCTGCTCCCGAAGCGTGAGTGTCTCCCAAACCGGGTCGAAGGCGGCCAGCGCCTTGGCGGCCTCGTTCTCGTCGATCATGCCTCGCGCGAGGCCAGTGAGTTCATCGCGCACCTGGGCGAGGCGTTGCTCGGCTCCCCGAATGCGATCCAGCAGATCGGCCATCCGGTCGGTTGCCGTGCCACCCGAGCCGGCCGTGCCCGCCAGCTCGCGCATCTGAGCGTTGTGGCGCTTTAGTTCACGCTCCAGGCCCGCCTTCTCAGCCTCGAGTTCCTTGATCCGCGCATTGGCTTCCGCACGCGCCCCGCTCAGTGTCTCCACCAGGAGCGCCGGGTCACGCCCGATACCACGAACTTGGTCGACGACGAACTTCTCTATCTCGCCAGCGGGAATCGACTTCGACGGGCAGTTGTGCCACCCGCGTTTCTGAGCGTTCGCGCAAACGTAGTACCGGTAGCGCCGGTCCTTCTTGGTCGCATGCGTAGGCACCATCGCGCAGTTGCATGGCACGCAGTTGATCAGCCCCTTCAGGATCGCGCCGAACCGGTTGCGAACATGCCTGCCACCGGTGGCCCCGTTGCGCTTGAGGATCTGGCCGGCGCGTCGGAACGTCTCCTCGTCCACAATGGCCGGGTGTTCCCCGTCGTGGATCTCGTCCTTGTAGGTCAGGCGGCCGATGTAAAGGACGTTGGTCAGCAAGCTGTACAGGCTGTGCTTGTTGAATGGTGCGCCGCCGGACTCGTGGCCCTTCTTCGTGATCCACCGCTTGTTGGTCCACCCCCGCGCATCGAGTTCCTTGATGGTCTCGATCAGAGACTGCCGGTCCAGGTAGACCTCGTAGATCGCCCGAACGCGCACCGCCTCGTCCTCGTTCACGACCAGGCGACCACCGCCCGGAGCAACGTCGTAGCCGAGCACCGGCCGTCCTCCGGACCACTTCCCCTTGCGGCGAGCCGCGGCGATCTTGTCACGCGTCCGCTCGGAGATGATCTCGCGCTCGAACTGAGCGAACGACAGCAGGATGTTCAGGGTGAGCCTGCCCATCGAACTCGTCGTATTGAACTGCTGGGTCACCGACACGAACGAGACGCCGCGCTTCTCGAGTGCCTCCATGATTTGGGTGAAATCCAGGAGGCTGCGCGACAGGCGGTCGACCTTGTAGACCACGACGCAGTCGACCCGATCCGCGTCGATGTCGGCCATCAAGCGTTTGAACGCCGGGCGCTCCATGTTGCCGCCGGTGAAGCCACCGTCGTCGTACCGGTCGGGCAGGCAGACCCAGCCCTCACTCTTCTGGCTGGCGACGAAGGCCTCGCCGGCCTCGCGCTGGGCGTCGAGGCTGTTGAACTCCTGCTCGAGCCCTTCCTCGGTGCTCTTGCGGGTGTAGACGGCGCAGCGGACGGACGGCGTCTCGGTTCTTCTACCGGCCATCGGCGCACCCCTTCTGGCCCAGCTTGAAGAAGTTGAAGCCGTTCCAGTGGGTGCCGGTGACCTTCTTGGCCACCGCACTCAAGGTCCGGTACACCTCGCCCTCGTACTCAAATCCCCGCGGCAGGACCCGCACCGCGACCGTCCGGTTCTTGTACTGCCGAGTGATGATTGCTCCAGGCATCGGCAGACGATCGTCCTGGGGGAACTCGATGGACGTGGTGGTCGTCTCGCCGCCAGGTGCAACGGGGCGAGGACATGGCGCGGTCAGTCGGACGTCAGAATCGGCGGCCAGTTCTCTCGCTCGCAGCCGAGCCCGTTCGGACAGGCCGCCTTCCTGGTTCACCTGGAGCCGCCAGACGATGCGGCGGATCAGGTACTCCTTGTGCCGGGACGTCGTGTCTTCACCGAAGACGCGGGCGTACTTCCGCCTCAGTTCCGGCGTTAGTGTAACGATCTGTGTGTAAATAGTTGAGCCATGCGCTCAACCACCGGTA
>CAZVEV010000500.1:0-2463 GCA_964625865.1 uncultured Planctomycetaceae bacterium
GACGCGAAGCGGCAACCACGTGTCGCGCCTCGGCGTGGTAACCGCTTCGCGTCAAACCACGGCACCCGCGCAGGGAATCGTCAATCGCCAATCTACTTCGTGTGTTCGTTGGGATTCACGTCCTGCCACGGCAGGGCGATGCGGGCGACGCCCTTGGTGTTGTGGTCGGGGCGCCAGGACTCATCGTCGGCGGGGCGGGCGGCGCACTGGCGGCACAGGTGCATGTAGTAGGCGGTGGCCTTGTCGTCGGGCATGGCGCGGCTGACCGTTTCCAGCAGCCCCAGCGCGCCGGTGAAGTCCTGTTCGATGAACAGGTCCACCGCGCGGGCGAAGTCGTCCAGCGGGCCCCTTAACTCGTCGCCCAGCGTCTCGACCCGTCCCAGGACGTGCCATACCCTCACCGCCTCGCTGACGCCCACGATGAACACGCGTCCGAGCGGGCGGGCCAGCAGGGCCTCCTGGTCGCAGGCGCCCCAGGTCTCGCTGGCGACGATGATCCGCGTGGCGAACGACTTGTTTGACGCTTCGAGGCGGCTGGCCTGGTTGACGTAGTTCCCGATGGCCGTCAGGTCGGCCTTCGCGGTTGAACCGCAGTTGCCCACCATCGCGTCGCCCGTGGTAATGCCGATTCTCACCGACAACTGCGCCGTCACGTCCGCCTCGCGCGCCAGTTCGACGTTGAGCTGGTCGACGGCCTGCTGACAGTCGATGGCGGCCTCGACGGCGCGCATGGCGTGGCGCTCGGGGCGAACGGGCACGCCGAAGATCGCGAAGATCCCGTCGCCCAGGAACTTGTTCAGCCAGCCGCCCCAGCGGCCTGCAATCGCGTCGGTGGCCCCGTCGAAGTAGCGGTTCAGCAGGCGGACGGTCTCCTGCGGGCCCAGTTGCTCCGACAGCGGAGTGAAGCCGGCGAGGTCTGAGAACAGGCAGGTCAACTCGCTGGTCTGCCCGCCGGGGTTCAGCAGGGAGGGGTCCCTGAGGACCTCCTCGACAACCTCGGGGCTCAGCGTCTGGACGAGCATGGCCTTGAGTTGTCGCTTGCCTCGCTCCTCGGTGAGCTGGCGGTAGGCCGTCACCACCAGGAAACTCGCCAGCACGGCCACCAGCGGCGCCACCGCCGCCAGCCACACGCTCCAGACGCCGAAGACGACGTAGGCGTTCAGCAGCACGTACACGCCGGCTGCCGCTGCCGTGATGGCTGCCGCCTGCACCACCGGGCGCAATGCCGCCGCCGCCGAAGCCGCCGCGCCGGCCAACAGGACCACCAGCACGTTGACCGACCAGTGGGCCTGGTGGATGAACCGGCCGTCGAGAATGGTGTCGATGATGTTCGAGTGCACCACGACCCCCGGCGTGCGTGCCGCGAGCGGGGAGGGCACAAAGTCCGCCGCCCCCGTCGACGTCGAGCCGATCATGCAGATCTTGTCTTTGATCGTCGGGACCAGTTCGGCCCTGATTCTCTCAATATCAGAGTCGATCTGCTTCCTCTGGTCAGGCAGCTTGTCCAGCAGGGCGAGAATCCTCAGCGCTTCGGCCTTGGCCGCCTCGAAACTGGCTTGGGCGTTGGCTCGCTCGGCCTGCGCCTTGGCGTCGGCTGGCTCGGGGCCGGAGGGCTTGCCGAGGGACGCGTCCAGATTGTTTCCCTCACGCAGGCCGGCTACAAACTGCTCGGCGGCTTGGACGAACGCTCGTTGGGACTGTGATTCGGCCTGGCGGCACTTGTCGAGTGTGGCTCGGGCGGTCTTCCTCGCCGGGTCATACATCGCCGCGGCCAGGACGTCCCGCTCCGCACGGCATCGGTTCAGGAATGCCTGATCGAGCGCCTTTCGCAGTTCGGGCAGCTTCCAATACAACGAATCCAGGCGATCGTTGGGTGTCTTGACACAGAGGCCGATCAGCCTCATCCGCCATGCCTGTGCCTGGTCATCGAGTCGTCTCCGCTGGTGGCGTGCCTGGGCAAGCGAGGCGACCGACGCGGCGGAGATCCGCAGATGGTCCGAAGCGCCCGCCTGCGGCGGCCACGTGCCCCGGGCCCAGTGAATGAGCATCCGCCCGTCCGAGTCCACAGGGATCGCCCGAACCGTTCCGTCGGCGCAGCGGAGCGTGACGGCCTCGGCGTCGGCATCGATTCTGCACGATCCGCCGTGCGTACGGGCCAACTCGCCCACTGCGGTGGCCAGGGCGAACTGCAGGTAGACCCGCCCGTCACTGCGCGCCAACAGCGGAATCCTCCGCATGGCCTTGTCCACGTCGGGGACGAACGTGACGAATCCCGAGCCCTTAACCCCCTCCGCAAGGGGCGCCAGCGGGGGGGTCAGCAGGGCGTGGTCAATCTTGGCCTCGGGGGCGATCCGCTTCTCTTCCACGATGAACTGCCCGATTATCCGCATCGCATTGAGGCGCAGATACGCCTTCTCGACGATCGTACGTTCACGTGTGATCCGGTGGGGGGGCAGGTTGGGC
>CAZVEV010000501.1:0-2450 GCA_964625865.1 uncultured Planctomycetaceae bacterium
AAGGATACGCCGCGTTTTTTCCGTCCGCCATCCACAACTTCTGACAATATCTCATCTACATCCGGAAGATCGACCTGAGCGACAGCGCCACCGAGACCAAGATCGTGAAGTAGTGGCAAGCGGACGCATCGTTCATCGCGGCGCACGAGACGGGGCGACCCGATCAGCGGGCCGCCCCGTGGAACGTTTGCGTTGTGATTGCCCCCTGACGGCTACGCGTAGCGCCGTCGCCTGCGGACGGCCATCACGGCGGCGCCGAGGGCCGGCCTCGATGTTCAATCGGGACTTCAGCCACGGCTGCGCCGACGCTTCAACACAGCCGGAAGGCCCGCGGCCATCACCAGAAGCACGGTGGCCGGCTCGGGGATGTAGGGGCCCTGGTAGAACGACCCATTGGGGCTCTTGCCCGAAACCGCCGTGCCTCTCGTGCCGCCGGCGATGTCATAATGGTCGGCGATGACCTTACCGTCGACCAGGATCAGATCGTCGGTGTAGATGGCGATGCGGCCGCCGCCCCCGCCGCCGCCTTTCGTATCGCCATTGCCCCCGTTCCCGCCGTCGACGCTCAGCATCGTACCGCTACGGATATCGACCGTCGGAGCATTCAGCATGATCGCGCCGCCCGAACCGCCGCCCGAGCCGCGATCCGAGTTGCTGTTGGTCGTCGCAAAACCGTTACCGCCGTCGGCGAAGAGATCTCCGCCTCCGCGAAGCAGGATCGTGCCCAACGCTGTCAACTCCATCGCGCCGCCCCCGCCGCCGCCGGAGGAGTCGTTGGCGTTGGACCCTGACTTGGACCCGCCGCCGCCCGAGCCGCCGTACAGGTCGGTCAGCATCGCGTCGCCGTAGGTCGAGCCGATCAGGCTGTTCTGCGCACTGCCGGTGCCCCCGGCCCGACGACCGTACCCGCCGTAGCCGCCGCCGTAGCCGGCGTTGCCGGTGCTCGCCTTGGCCCCGCCGCCAAAGCCCACTCCGTCGGAGTGGTTGCCGCTGCCGGCGCCGTCATTGCCGCCGTTGCCCGCCGCGTTGGGCGGCGGATTACTGTTGAAGGAGGTGTTCCGCACGCCGCCCTCGGCGCCGGGTCCGCCCTTGCCCACGACATTGCCGCTGCCGACGGTTCCGTTGACCTTGATCTGCGCGTTCAGGTCGATATCGCCCAGCGAACTGATCACCACCCCGCGATTGCCCGTAATCGTCACCGTCACGCCGCTGGCGATGGTGAGCGAGTCGAAGTTGTACAGGACCAACTCCACGTTCCCGCTGGCTGACGTGACGACCTGGCCCGTGCCGAACCCGCCGTCGCCGTAGAACGTCTCGAAGTCCGTGTCGAACGTCATCGACCCGCTGGTGAAGTTCGCCACCCCGTTGCTGGCGTAGTCGTTCGGGTCGAATCGCGATCCGATAGTCGCCGCCTGTGATGCGCCCGAGGCGATGAGCACCGCCAGGACAACAAGAACACCGTTACGAGGCATTGCGGTAAGCATGTTTGAACTCCTTTGAAACTGTGTCCGTCCCCCCCTTTCTCTTCGGCTCCGGCGATTCCAGTAGCCGGACCCTGCCATGTCCAAGCACACATAGTATACCACGTCTGAAGAGATTTGCCTTACTCTTTTGCGCAAATCTGGTTTTTTTCGCGCTCGGACCGCTTGCGGCCTGACTTTCTGTTTCGTCCCCACACGCCCCCTCCGCACCGTCCCCTTACCACATGAAAAGCGGGGCGGCCTGTTGAGCAAGCAAGGCCGCCCCGCATGACGTTTGTGTTGTCGGTGCGTCTGTGTCGCTTATGCCCCGCGCCGTCGCCTGCGGACCGTCAGCGCCACGCCGCCGAGAACCAAGAGACTCATCGTCGCCGGCTCGGGGACAACGCTGATGTAGAGCGTTCCGTCGCCAGAGGCGATGTCGCCCTTGTCCCCGCCATCAACACTAAACGTCGGGTCTACGTTTGCATCCGTGATGAGTGCGCCGTCTTCGATGTTCTCGCCGTCGAGGGTCAGGCTGTTGCCCGCATAGATGGCAATTCGGCCACCACCGCCGCCAGGGGCATCAGCCTGGCCGTTACGCCCATTGCCGCCATTCGCGTTCACCAGACCTGTGATGACAATATCGTCTGCGTTCAGTAAAATCCCGCCGCCACTGCCGGACCCCGAGCCTTTGTCGTTGCCAGTGGCTGAGGTCATGTTGCCGCGGCCACCATTGGCGTTCAGATTTCCTGTGAGAGTGAGGGTTCCTACGGCCGTCAGTTCAATTGCGCCACCGCCACCGGCGCCGCTGGAGTCATTGGCATTAGTGTTGCCATTGGACCCAGCACCACCCGAACCACCAAAGAGAAGGGTGAGTTGTTCATCGCCATAGGTCTGGCCCCGTTGGCTGTTGCTATCTCCGCCGCCTCTGCCGCCGTAGCCGGCGCCGCCGCCGTTATTGTTTGCAGTGGTTGGAGCGATACCCCCACC
>CAZVEV010000502.1:0-2435 GCA_964625865.1 uncultured Planctomycetaceae bacterium
TTGTAGAGGCTCCACAACTCGGGGCGCTGGTTCTTGGGGTCCCACTGCATGAACTTGTCGCGGAAGGAGAAGATGCGTTCCTTGGCGCGGGACTTCTCCTCGTCGCGCCGGGCCCCGCCGAACGCCGCGTCATACTCACCGTCCGTCAGCGCCTTGATCAGCGCCTGGGTCTTGAGCAGGTCGGCGCACATCGAGCAGGTCCAGTTCTCATACGGGCCCACATCGGCCAGGGCGTCGCGGTTGATGTGCACGATCAGTTTGGCGCCGATCTGGTCGCAGAATCGGTCGCGAAAGGCGATCATCTCGGCGAACTTGAACGTGGTGTCCACGTGCAGCAGCGGAAACGGCAGCGGGCCCGGGGCGAACGCCTTGATCGCCAGACGCACGAGTACCGACGAGTCCTTGCCCACCGAGTACAGCATCACCGGGCGCTCGCACTCAGCCACCACCTCACGCATGATGTGGATGCTCTCGGCTTCCAGTTGCTTCAGGTGTGTTATGTTGTACGACGTCACGTTACGGGGCTCCATTGCGATCAAGGGTCTGTATTGTATACTATTCCGATGTACTTTCTGGGGAATTATTCGACCATTATACACAAACGGTGTCTAACATGCCACATTCCTTCAGACTTTCGTCCACAAACGGGGCAATGCCATATAATCGCCCGGCACATGGATTCCGTACGCCCCGTTTAGCGGCGGAGCGTGCTCCGCGTGATACGCACCGAACACGCGACATGAATCCGTCGCCGACGGAAGACACCGCGAGCACGTACACCGCACGGGACACACGGAGACACGCGGGGCAAGCCCCGCCGCTAAGCGGGGCCGAGCAACACCTTCGGCATGTCCGTCCCCGTTTGCGAACCCTACGCCTGGACGATCTTCCGGCGCCCGCGGCGGATGCCCTTGGTCGCGTTGCGGGTGTCGATGACCAGTTGGGCGTTGTCGACGATGAACTGGTAGTCGTAGGCGCTGTGATTCGTGCTGATCAGGACCGCGTCGTAGCTGGCGAGCATCTTTGCGGTGAGCTTCTTGGACTTCATCTTCAGGTCGTGCTCGCGCATCTTGTGCGTCTGGGGGATCAGCGGGTCGTTGTAGTCGACCTTGGCCCCGCGGTACTGGAGCAGTTCGATCAGTTCCAGCGAGGGGCTCTCGCGGACGTCGTCGATGTCCGGCTTGTAGGCCAGGCCCAGCACGAGGATCTTGGCGCCCTTGACCGACTTCTTGCGCCAGTTCAGGGCGTACATGACCTTGTTGACGACCCACTCGGGCATGGCGACGTTGACCTCGCCGGCCAATTCGATAAACCGCGTCTGCATACCGTACTCGCGGGCCTTCCACGAGAGGTAGAACGGGTCGATGGGGATGCAGTGACCGCCCAGGCCCGGGCCCGGATAAAACGGCGTGAAGCCGAACGGCTTGGTCGACGCGGCGCGGATGACCTCCCACACGTCGATGCCCATCCGGTCGTAGAGCATCTTCAACTCGTTGACCAGCGCGATGTTCACGCAGCGGAAGGTGTTCTCGAGGATCTTCGACGCCTCGGCCGCTTCGCAACTCGAGACCGGCACGACGGTGTCGAGGGCCGTCTCGTAGCAGGCCACCGCCGCCGCCAGCGACGCCTTGTCGTGCCCGCCGACGACCTTCGGGATCGTCTTGGTGGTGTAGTCCTTGCGCCCGGGGTCCTCACGCTCGGGGCTGAACGCCAGGAAGAAGTCCCTGCCCACCGTCAGGCCGGACTCTTCGAGGATCGGGAGCATGACCTCCTTCGTCGTGCCCGGATACGTTGTGGACTCCAGCACGATCAGTTGCCCCTTGCGGAGGGTCGCGGCGATCGAGCGGGCGGTGGCCTCGACGTAGCTCATGTCCGGCTCGCGCATCTTTGTCAGCGGGGTCGGCACGCAGATCAGGATGCAGTCGGCCTCGCCCAGGCGGGAAAAGTCCGTCGTGCCCGAAAACAGCTTGGACTTGACCATCTCCTTGACGGTCGCCGACGGGATGTGGTCGATGTAGCTTCGCCCGGCGTGGAGGGCCTTGACCTTGGCCGGGTCGACGTCGAATCCCAGCACGGTCATGCCGCCCCGCGTAAACTCCCTCACCAGGGGCAGGCCGACGTATCCCAGCCCCACCACGCCGATCAGTGCCTTCTTCGACTCGATAGCTCTTACCAGTTTCTCGACCATGTCCACTTTTCCTCGAGGGTGTTAAGTTCGGCCGGCGACAGCGACACGACGCTGCGCGGCCCGTATCGGGCGGGGACTATATCATATCGGTCACCTCAGGTATAGGGTTGAGCCCGTGCCGTTACCTCCCCATGCCGGCTGCGACATTCTCACATTCTTAAGAACATGAGAATGTCGTGCCCGCCATCGATCGTAGCGGGGCGCCGTGGCTTGACGCGAAGCGGCAACCACGATGTTCCCCGAATCG
>CAZVEV010000503.1:0-2431 GCA_964625865.1 uncultured Planctomycetaceae bacterium
CGGGGGGTGATGCGGGTAACCTTCGCCGAGCAGTTCACGGGCAAGACGTCGGCGGATCCCATTCGTATCGGGAAGGACGTGGATGCCGTCTCTGGCGCGACCTCGTCCAGTCGGGCGTTCTCAGAAGGCGTGCGGCGGGCCGCTCGGGCCGTCGAAGCGATCAGGAACCGCTGAGCTTGCCCGCCGCGAAGAGGCGAATCGCCTCGGGGAAGGCCTGGCATTCGACCTCAAAGACGCGGGCGGCCAGGTCGTCGGGCGTGTCGCCGGGGAGGACGGGAACCGTCTTCTGAAGGATGATCGGGCCGGCGTCGTATTCGTTGGTGACGAAGTGGATCGTGCAGCCGCTTTCGGTCTCGCCGGCGGCGATGACGGCCTCATGCACGTGATGGCCCCACATGCCGTGCCCGCCGAACTTCGGCAGCAGGGCGGGGTGGATGTTCATCACCTTGCCCGCATACTGCGGCGGGATGTACCAGAGACTCAGGAAACCGGCCTGGATGACCAGGTCGACTTTGGCGGCGTCGAGAATCTCAACGATCCTCGCCGAGTAGGTCTCCGTGTCGGGCACTTGCTTGTAAGGAACGAGTTCCACCCGCAGCCCTCTTGCCTGCGCCCGCTCGATGCCCTTGCACTCGCGCGAGGCGATCACGACGCCCACCTGGGCAGCTAGCCGCCCGGCGTCAATCTCGTCGCAGATATTCAGCAACGTCCGCCCCCCCCCCGACAGCGGCACCCCCAACCGCACCGGATTGTCCTTGTCATATGCCATGATGTGTCAGCGCCCAAAGCCCATGCACCGTGTGCGTGGGACGTCCGCGGATTCGTTACCGCACTGTAACGCCCTTTCGTCGGTCACTGCCCCAACTTGACCACGGCGGCGTCGCGGGCGGAGAGGTCGGGGTAGTCGGGATCGCTGCCGACATCGGGGCGGCGTTTCCAACTGCGGTCGCAGCGCGGGTAGGTCTCGCGCGTGTCGACGATGGCCAGGTCGGCGTTGGCGCCTTCGGGGACGTCGCGGGTCTCCCCGCGGGCGACCCCCACGCCCAGCAGGTCCTCCAACTCGCCCAGGTACAGCTCGACGAACTGCTTGGCGGCGGCATTGTCGGCCGGGACGGTGAAGACCGCCTCGGTGTCGAGGGCGTTCTTGACGCCCGCGTTTCGCAGCGCCTCCAGCTTGACCAGCCCGTTGCCGCGAAGGTCCATCAACCGATCCCACACCCAGGCGGCGCCGGCCTGGAGTTGGTCGGGGGTCGCCATGGCCGCATCGAGCGAAACCGGCTCCACGGCCTCGGCGAAACGCAACAACTCCTCGTTGATCTCCGGCAGCGACGCCAGATGCACGCTGTGCGGTTCGGCCGCGGCGCGGAAGGGGATGTGCTCCCAGGCTTCCTCGCAGGTGTGGACGAGGATCGGACTGAGCAGCTTCGTCAGCGCCATGAGGACCTCGTGCATGACCGTCTGCGTCGCGCGGCGGCGGGGGGAGTCAGGCGCGTCGCAGTAGAGGCGGTCCTTGACGGCCGCCATATAGACGCTCGACGCCTGGATCGTGCAGAACTCATACATCAGGCGCGTCGCGCGGTGGAACTCATAGCGGTCGTAGGCCTCTCGCACGTCGCGGATCAGCTCGTGAAGTTGCAGCCGCATCCACAGGTCGATCGAGTGCGCCTCAGGCTCGGCGGCGTGCCGGGCCGGATCGAAATCGCTGCACGAGCCCATGCAGAATCGCAGCGTGTTGCGGATCTTGCGGTAGGCGTCCTCGGCCTGGGCGATTAAGGCCTCGCTGCAACGGATGTCGTCCTGGTAATTCTGTCCGGCTACCCACAGCCGCAGGATGTCGGCCCCGCGGGTATTGAGCTGATCGATCACGTCGATGGCGTTGCCCAGCGACTTGCTCATCTTGTGCCCGTCTTCGGTCACGACGAACCCGTGGGTCAGCACGGTCTTGTAGGGCGGGCGCTCGGCGGCGCCCAGGGCCGGCAGCAGCGATAGCTGGAACCAGCCGCGGTGTTGGTCGGAGCCTTCCAGGTACAGATCGACCGGCACGTCGTCGACCAGGTCGCGTCGCAGCGCGACGGCAGCCCAACTCGACCCGCTCTCGAACCAGACGTCGAAGATGTCGTGACCGACGGTGATGGCGTCCAGCGGGAACTCGGCCGGATCGTCCAGGGCCGGGTCGTTGTCGGCGTCGTAGTCGGCCAGCAGCTCGGCCGGGCTGAGCTTGAACCAGGCGTCGGAACCTTCGCGGGCGATCGTCGCGGCGACCGCGCGAACGCTGGCGGCCGTCAGCAGGCTCTTGCCTTCGGCGTTGTAGAACACCGGGATCGGCAGGCCCCACGCCCGCTGGCGGGACAGGCACCAGTCGGGGCGGCTTTCGAGCATGCCCGCGATGCGGTTGCGTCCCCAGCCGGGGATGAAGCGGATGCCCTGCGAC
>CAZVEV010000504.1:0-2418 GCA_964625865.1 uncultured Planctomycetaceae bacterium
CCTGATGGACGGGCTTCTCATCTGAGGAGCCATTCTCAGAGCCCATCGTGAACTTGCCCGCCTCGATGCGGACCAGCTTCATCGTCATGCCTGGAGCAAGCGTGAGAGTAAGCGCAGAAGGCTTCACCGCCGCCCCGGCGCGAGCAATCACTCCGCTTAGCGCGCGGCGCAAGAGGAACATCTGGGCCGACAGCGCCTGGCGATGCGGGTGGGCGTCCTTGTAGAGCGAGGCCAGTTTGGCGTCTTCGGCCTGGACTCTCTTCAACTCCATCTCCACATCCGCCGCCAACATCTTGCCCAGCGAGGCAAACGCGGCGGCGAGTTTGCTCACCGTGGGGTGCTTGTCCGTATAGAGGCCACGGGACTTCTTGAGTTCGGCCTCGACGGCTTCAAGCTGCTGGATACGCGCCGTGAGCTTGTCCAGGCCTTCAGGCAGGGCAGGCAGCTTGCCGTCGCCGCCCGTGCTGATCACGCCGATGTCGCCCAGGAGTTGCCCCGCCAGCCAGGCCAGGCGGCGCTCGAGAGTCGCCCAGTTCTCCGCGCGAACCTGCCCCGTACGACTGACGCTGCCGCTTTGCCACTCGTCCAGGCGGGCGGTGACGCTGAGCGAGCCGTCCGGCGAGCCGGTAATCGTGCCCACGACGAGATACTGCACGCCGCGCATCTTGACGGCTTTGGACAGGGCCTTGGTGCGCGGGGCGCGGACGAGTTGGCTCACGCCCGCTACGGTCAGGTCGTCCTGATCGAGAAAGCGCCTGAGTTTGGCCTGGTCGATGATCTCGTATCGCCTGGCGAACATGGGCAGGAGGCGCTCGGCCAGGATGGCGCCGGCGTCCTTGACGTTGACGCGACCGAGCGTGTCGAACGGCACGACGGCCAGCGTGGGCTTGCCCCCGGCGGGCGTGACGGGGCGCGTAACCTTCTTCATCGCCGCGTCGAGGGCGGCCTGCAGATACTCCGGCGCCAATCGCCCGGCGGCGAGGTCGGCGAAGACCTTGCGCTTCGCCCGGGCGACAGGTTCGATGGCCGGTTCGCTGAGAGCCCTTCGACCCATGTCGAACTGCACGCCGGTGATCTTGTCGGCGGCGAAGAGCTTCCGCAAAGCGGCAACGGCCTCATTGGCGGCACTCTGGACAGCCGGATTGAGCGTCAGGAGGAACTGCGGCGTGATACCGCCCTCGGTGATGATGACCGGCTCGTGCAGGCCGCCCTGTTGCACCGACGCCTTGCGGACGTTGTCGCCGAGATACGTCCAGACTTCGTTGAACGTCACCACGCCGTCAGCGTTGGAATCGGCCTTGCCGCGAAGGCCCTGAACGAGAAAGTGCGTAAAGACGCCCGACTTCTTGTCCTCGTACTCGAGGGCCTCCTGGTTGTCGGCCGAGCCTGCAATGGTGACGCGTCCCTTGCCCGCGAACTCGCCGAAGAGCTTCTTCGGATCGGCCAGCGACTTCTTGACTGTACTGGCAGCGTAGCAACAGTCCAGCAGGACCACGAGACGCTGGGAGGGGATCTTCTTCAGGTACTTGCGAATGTCGCTGTTGGTCAACGATGTTGCGGGAAGGGCCTTGCGATCGGCGTTCTGTGTGACCCAGAAGGCCTCGTCGTCCTCCTTCGCACCATGGCCGGAGTAGAAGACCACCACCAGGTCATTCCTATCCACGCCGCGGAGCTTGTACAGGGCGGCCTTGATAGCGCTGGGCGTAGCGGCCTTGCCGAGCAACAACGTGATGTTGGTCTTGTTGAACCGTCCAACCTTCGGGTCGGTCAGCGTGTCGTAGACGGCTCTTGCGTCCGACTCAGCGTACTTCAGGTCCGGGATGGCCTTGTCGGCGTAGTCATTGATGCCGACGATAACGGCATATCGCCCCGGCCCGGCGGCGTGCAGTTCGCCAAACGCGAATAACGCCACCGCCACCAACGCCACCGTGCATGCAGATGTCTTCATTTGTGTGCCCCAAAAAGGAGTAACTGTTTTCCTGGCTTTATTCTACCGTCAAACGCCGGCCATGCAAGGCATGACCTGACCAATCTGCCGGGGGAGACCGGAGCCTCTACCTTCACTATGCAAGAAATCAGCCGATTCGGGAAGAATCCGCAAAGTCCCGCGACCCGAAAGCATGGCATTTGCGGCGCGGCTGCATTGAGGCCTGCCATGTGACGTCACCGGTGACCTTCTCGGTGACCACTCTTCACGTTATGGTGACCAACTCGGTGCCGGAAGGCAGCGCACAGTTGGCCGGCTCTGCGCGGTATTGGCCGGACGGGGGGCGAAATCGCGAGCGGGGGGACGGGGCGCAGGTCTTTGATGTTGCGCACGATAGCGCGTTAAAGCGGCCTCCTGGCGACGGTTGTCACCGGGAGGCCGGTAAGCGGGCAACGAGATTCGAACTCGTGACATTCACGTTGGCAACGTGA
>CAZVEV010000505.1:0-2399 GCA_964625865.1 uncultured Planctomycetaceae bacterium
GCGATGTCGTCGTCCGTGCCGTCGATGAGGTACGTCAGCTCCGCCGCGGCGTTGTTGCCGTCGGCCAGCGTGCGGCTGTCAAACTTCTCTTCTACCGTAATGGCCATGGTCGGTCTCTACACGAACGCCAGCCCGCCGCGCTGTGCGGCGTTGGCGACCTTCTTCGTGTGCTTTTCCGTCTTCTCGACTGCGGTGACGATCCGGTCGGTTGCCCCGCCTGCGGCCAGGCCGCGGGCCTGCATGGCGTTGAACGTGCCCTGAACGCCTACGACACGCTCGACGGCATCCTTGACGCCTGCGGCCTTGTCGCCCTTGGCCAGGCCCAGAACCTTGCGCTGGGCGGCATAGAACAACCTCAGCTTGCGGACGTACGCATCACCCAGCCCCGCAGCCTTCGCTGCGGCGATCCGCTCACGTTCCTCGATCTTCAGCAGTGCGATCCGCTGCTCGGTGCCCTGTGTCGCCTGCTCGACGGCGAACCGCTCCATCTCCAGGTCCAGGGCCTTTTCACGCTGCCGGCGGGTCTGGGCGGCGTCCTCGGCGTGGTGCGTTTTGATCTGGGCCAGTTCCTTCTCGCGTGCCTTCTCGATCAGGGCGATGTCCTGGCCGGCCTGGCGGGCCATGCGGATCTTCCGCTCGTAGGCCAGGCGGGTCATTGCCAGTTCCCGCTGGATGTCGTCGCGGATGCGCTGGGTGTCGAGGATCTTCAGGTCGTGCAGCAGTTCGGCGTTGCGGGACTTGTATGCGGCCATTCCCTGCTGGACGGCATCCCATACCTGACCGGGCAGTTGCCGAGCGCGGCGAAGCAGGTCCGGCACCGAACCGACGAGCCGCTGGAAGATGTTCTCCCCTGCGGGCGCCACAGGCGCGGCCTCAGGCGCCTTGGGGCCTTTGGCAACCACCTTGGCCATGTCCTTGAGGGTCTTGCGGAGCCGCGCGGCGTTGCCCTCGGCCGTCGCGATCTCCTTCCCGACGTCATCGAAGCTGCCCGCCAGGGCCTTGGCCTCCTTGATCTGCCGCTCGAGCTTCTGTACCCGGCCCGCCCGGCCCATGCGAAAGTCGCTATCGAACAGGGACGAGAGGGCGTTGACCGTGTTGGTGACCGGGTCGCCATAGATAGGGATGGACTTCATCTTGTCGGTCAGTTCGGTGACCCGCGCCCGGGCGTCCTTCGACTGCTGCTGGCGCCGCTTGAGTTCCTTGATCCTGTTCTCCGTCGCCCGGAGCTGGGCCGCGTAGAACGCCTTGGTGTTCTCCGCGAAGGCCTGGTTCATCCGTTCCAGCAGTTCGGCCGCACTGGCCGCGGACCGGCCGAGATTGTCGATTGCCTTGGCCATCTTCGGATACGCTTCCAGCAGGTCGTGCGAGAGCGTGCGGGCCTCGACCATCTCTTCGTTGGTCAGGTGCTGCTTGGCGCGGAGCTCGGCCAGGCGATTTGCCTTGAGCTTCATCTGCTCGTGCTCGGCACGGACCTGCTCGGCCGAGGTGTGGGTCATGTCATTGAAGGCCTTGAACTGCGGCAGCAGGCCCTTGATCGCGCCGGTAAGGCGCCGCAGCGCTGCAGACCAGTCAATCGTCGAGGCGACAAGCGCCCCGAGCACGACCGCCATCAGCACCGCGGGGTTCCTGGCCAGGAACGTCATCGCCGCCCCGAGGCCGCGAACGGTGAAGATGGCCATCTTCACCACGGCGATCAGCCCGCCGATGATCGTGCCCAGCGCCGAGACCACCGCGCCGAGCGACACCAGCGCCACGCCGATGCCCGTGATGGCAGCGACGACCTTAAGCGTCTGGATAATGGCGTCCTTGTTGGCCTGGACCCAGCGGACGACCTGCCCGACGTTGGCGCGGATATCGCCGGCGAGTTTCTTGAACGTGGGCGCCAGGGCCTCGCCGATGACCGAGAGCACCTGCAGGGCCGATTGCTTCAGTTGCCCGAAGGCGTGGCCCAGCGTCCCGGTCATCTTGGCGTATGCGGCTTCTGTAGCACCGGCCTTCCCGCGCATGGCCTCCACGTCGGCGACGAAGCCCTTCATGTTCTTCAGGGCGGGTATCACGCCGCGAAGGGCACGGGCATTCGGGAACAGCTTCGCGATGGCGTCCGGTGGCAGGTCCTTGATCCGCTCGAAGACGCCCTGGAGGCCCTCGGCCTTAAGCGTGGCCGATGACATCTCGAAGCCCAACTCGCGAGCGTACTTGCTGGCGTCGGACGAGGGTTTGAGGAAGCTGAGGATGATCTGGTTTACGGCCGTGACGGCGTTTTCGGTCTTCACGCCGTTGCGGGTCAGGACGGCAAGCGAGGCCCCCAGTTC
Organism: uncultured Planctomycetaceae bacterium; assembly: GCA_964625865.1. GTDB lineage: Bacteria > Planctomycetota > Phycisphaerae > SM23-33 > SM23-33 > CAZVEV01. The sequence goes on from CAZVEV010000505.1 coordinate 2,313, forward strand.
GTCCAGGCCCACGCCCGCACTGGCGGCGGTGGATGCCCCTTGCCAACCACGCACGTGACCACGTTGCCGTTCCGCGCGCGAACGTGC
>CAZVEV010000506.1:0-2367 GCA_964625865.1 uncultured Planctomycetaceae bacterium
GGGGCACCAGGGCTGAAGCGGTGGCTTAATACACGACCGTTCATCGTTTCCCTGCCTACTCAGATAGGGTGCGCCCGCCCCACCGGGTCCAACGGGCTTGCCCTTGCTCAGGGGCGACGACGGCGTAGAATGGGCGAGCGTTGACTGACCGCCGAGAACCCTGGAGACACGCGATGGACACTTGCGGGACACTGACTCGCCGGAACTTCATGAAGACCGCCGCGGGCGCCGCGGCGATGGCGGGGCTGGGGGGGCGGGCGCTGGCGGCTCCGAAGAAGAAGAGGCCCAACATCATCTACCTGATGTCGGACGACCAGTGCACCTACTCTGTGGGGTGTTACGGCAATAAAGACGTCAAGACGCCGCAGATGGACAGGCTCGGCGCCGACGGGGTGATCTTCGACAACCACTACGACACCACGTCGATCTGCATGGCCAGCCGGGCCAACGTGATGACCGGCAAGTACGAGTACAAGACCGGGTGCAACTTCTCGCACGGGAACATGAAGGGCGACGTGTGGGGCGCGTCGTATCCGGTCCTGCTCCGCAAGGCGGGGTACTTCACCGCGTTTGCGGGCAAGTTCGGGTTCGTCGTCGAGGGCAAGGGCCTGTGCGAGAGCGACTTCGACATGTGGGGCGGCGGGCCCGGCCAGACCAACTACAAGACCGCCGCCAACAAGTCGATGGCCAAGTACGCCGAGAAGTACCCCCACGCGACGCTGTCCTACGGCGCGTTCGGGCAGGACGTGATCAAGCAGGCTGTCAAGCAGGACAAGCCGTTTTGCCTGTCGATCAGCTTCAAGGCCCCCCACCGCCCCGTCACGCCGGACCCGAAGTTCGATAACGTCTACGCGGGAAAGACCTTCACCAAACCGGGCAACTACGGGCGAAAGTACGCCACCCACCTGGCCGAACAGAGCAAGGCCGGCCGCCAGTACGAGCGCTTCTCCGGCTGGAACTACGACACCGACTACGACGGCGTGATGGCCAAGTACAACCAGTTGATCTACGCCATCGACGTGGCGCTGGGGATGATCCGGGCCGAACTGGACGCCCAGGGCGTCGCGGACAACACCGTCATCATCTACACCAGCGACAACGGGTACATCTGCGGGTCACACGGGTACGGCTCGAAGGTCCTGCCGATGGAGGAGTCCGCCCGCGTACCGCTGATGATCTACGACCCGCGGAGCAAGACGGCGGGCAAGGGCCTCCGCTGCCAGGCGCTGACGGGCAATATCGATTTCGCCCCGACGATCCTGGAACTGGCCGGCGTGGGCGCACCGAAGGGGATGGACGGCAAGAGCCTGGTACCGCTGCTGGCCGACCCGAAAGGGGACGTTCGCGAGCAGATGGCCTTCATCAACGTCTGGGGCTCTGCCCCCACGCACAGCCTGACGGCGCTGACCAAGCAGTGGAAGTACACCTACTGGTGGTACGCGGCAGACGACATGAAGCCGGCGGAGGAACTGTTCGACACAGAGAACGATCCGCTGGAGCTGAAGAACCTTGCCGCCGACCCGGCCCACGCGAAGGACCTCGCCCGGATGCGGGCCGCCTACGACAAGGAGTTGGCCGCCTGGAAGGCCCACGCGGTCCCCTACAATGACTACCAGCGGTTCGGCACGCTGTTCGACCGCACCGTCGCCTGGGAGACCAAGGTCCCCCTGTTGAAGAAGACCGCGTCCAAACCCGACAAGGGCAGGAAGCGGAAGAAACGGGCAGCGAAATAGGTGTAGGGCGTGCAACTTGCTTGCACGCGGAACGGATTGGATATTCGTCCCGCGTGCAAACGAGTTGCACGCCCTACGAAGCTGGACCGCTGAAGCGACCAGCCCGATGGGCCAGTTGACCAATCAACCAATCAACCAGTTAACCAACCAACGAGGCAACCGACATGGAACATCACGTGCAGGACAAGGTCGTCGTCATCACGGGCGGGTCCAGCGGGTTCGGGCTCGAAGCGGCGCGGATGCTGCTGGAAATGGGCGCCAAGGTCGTCATAACCGGACGCAATCAGAAGCGACTTGACCGGGCGGCGGCAGATCTGGCCTGTGAGAACCTGCTGGCCGTCCGGGCCGATGCGGTAAGCACCGGCGACTGGAAGCAGATGATCGCCGCAACGATGGAACGCTTCGGCCAGATCGACGTGCTGATCAACAACCACGGGGCAGGCGGCAAGATCGCCGAGGTCGAGAACCTGAGCGACGAGGACATCGCCCAGATTCTGGACATCAACATCGCGTCAGTCATCAAGGGTTCGCGCGAGGTGATCGCCGTGATGAAGCCGCGGGGGCGCGGGCACATTATCAACGTCTCCAGCGCGTGCGCGCGTCACTCCTGGCCCTGCTGGTCGGTCTACACGGC
>CAZVEV010000507.1:0-2353 GCA_964625865.1 uncultured Planctomycetaceae bacterium
ATCGCCGCGTGAAAACATGCTCCGTCCGCCATCCACAACTATTGACAATATCTCAATGTTCAGGTAGCGAAATCCCGACCCGTTGCCGCTTCCACCGGCTCGAATCCCCATTGAATACAGGTAGACGTTATCGGGATTCCCCGCCAGAGGAACGCCGATGCCGGGCACATTGGCCGTAAACGATTGGCCGTAGTTGGTGCTGCCCCCGCCACCGCTTCCCGTGTCGTGCTTCACGGTGAAGATTTCAGCACCGGGCGCAGTCCCAGGCGTCACCAGCACGAGCAGGCATACGGCTGTCACAGCAAGCGCTGTGCGCATTGACCACGGCAGTCGCTTGTTCCCTGTGCGGTCGATTTCATACGGCAGGAACTTGTCTGACATGATTCTGATTTCCTTTGCGCCTCGTATTGCCGTCGTTAAACGGGACTCCTATCGTCTCTTCCGCCGTCGCAGCCCCAGCAGGCCGATCGCGGCGATGGCCAGCGTGGCCGGCTCGGGGATGGCGGAAATCTGAAGGTTATCGATCGTGTGCGAGTCGGTCAGTCCGCCGAAGAGGATGTAGTTCTCGTCGCTGGCGTCCCAGGTGAAGGTCCTTGCCAGGCCGGCGGCGGCGCCGTTGAGATCCTGCTCAATGCCGTCCACGAACAGGTGGACGGTCGCCGATTCGCCCGCGGTGAACGACGCGGTCTCCACCTCGACGCGGACGTGGTAGGTCCCGTCGTTCGGCGAGGCGTCGAACGTGTCCGAGATGCCGCTGCCGTTGTCGAAGGACGTCATGCCGCCGTTGTCGCGCAGCAGGATGCCCAGATCCGTCGCCGGATTGTTCACGTGGAATCCGTCGGTCTGAGCCCGGGCCAACGATAGACCGATGTTCACGGAGACCCAATCGTTGTCGGTTCCTCCTCCGCCCACGACCGGGTCGGCATCAAACTCGATGACGAACCCACCGGCGTTGATGATCGCCGTGTCGATGAAGTTGTGCTGCGGCGAGAAGGAGTCGACGCCGTTGCCCGGGGCGATGACGATCTGATTGCTCGAAACCGACACGTTCCCGGCGGCGTTTTCGTTCTCGTAATAGCTCAACGTTGCCAGAGGGCCTCCCTGGCGACCCGGTGTGGCGCGGTCGGCGCTGATGTCGTTGTTGTCGCCGCTGTTGAAGTTATCGGCCAGCAGCGGCGGATTGCTGTACGCCGTGGCCAACGTGTTTATCTCTCCAGCGTTCAACACACGATTGTAAATTCGCACGTCGTCGAGGAATCCTTGGAAAAACTCCGCAGCACCGTTGTACGACCCGATTAGCAACGGACCGGTAGAATCCTGAATGCCCGTCGTCGTGGCAATGTCCTGGGCCGTTCCCGAAAGAGCACCGTCGACGTAGAAGCGGACTTTTCCGCCATTATTGGCATCGGTTGTCACCGCCACGTGATACCATTGATTGAGATTCAAGGTGTGGCTGACTTGATCCAATTCGAACGACCCGTCACTTTGCAGGAACCAGAGCTCACCGCCCGTGTTCTGCACACGGAAGCGATACTGTGCGTTTCCGTCCTTGGCCACGATATTGTTCGAGTCAGGCCAGGCCGTCCCCTTGATGTAGGCCGCGATGGTCAAACCGCCTGTACCGTTACCGTCCAACTCGTTGTGGTCCGCGACGGACACAAAGTCACCCGTGCCATCCAGAGCCAGGGCCCCGCCGCCGAGAACCCAATCGCCGGCCGTGTTCGTGACCGCGGCGTCACCTTGGGCCGTACCGTTGTTTGCCACGCCCCCCGAGTCCGAGAGGTCTGTGTCGAACGTCCAGTGGCCGACCAGGTCCGAGACGATATCGGCCCGAACGGGTGTACCTGCCCCGAACGCGCAAAGGCAGAGACCAAAGACGACTGCTCGGCTGAACGCTTTCATTACACTGCTCCCTAAAACGGGGACATCTGATTCCGCGTGACGGTGCGTCGGTGGTCCCTTCGACACCGCTCAGGACAAGCCGGGGGTGAGGGGTTTGGCCAGAGGCCGAGCGTTCGACGCTCGCGTGATCCTCTGTGCCCGTGGCTCTCAGCACCTGACCCATCCGTTTGGCTCGTCTCGGGACTCCGTTGACGCCCAGGGACCATCCCTGAGCCGACTGAACACAATCTACCACCCGAGCCCGGCCATGTCAAGGACAATCTGAAGCGGAAAGCAAAACAAACACGGCGCCGAGAACGAACCGACGCCGCACGACGACCGGCACTCCAACTCGACCTTCCGGGGTGCAGAAACAGGTGACTGCTACGAAAACGGGGACTGGCTCGGTATCGCAGCGACTCGTCCTGCGTAGCCTGAAAGGCGAAGCAGGAAGCGAAGCGGACGTGCCTGT
>CAZVEV010000508.1:0-2341 GCA_964625865.1 uncultured Planctomycetaceae bacterium
AGACAATCCCTCCAAAGTGTTACCCTAAATCAGGCCCTTTTGAACCACGCCCAAAGTGTAAACCTCTCCGCCGTAGACCGGTCAGGGCGAAAATGCGGGGAGACCACTGCACGTTCGGGGGGAGGCCCCGGGTGTGTTCACCCGGGGGCAAATGGGGCGTTTTGACGACCGAATACCGGCGACCGACTACTTGTCCTGAGCCTGTCGAAGGACCGGCGACTATTACCCTACGAGGGGTTTGGCGATGGCGGTGACCTCGGCGATGAGGGACTCGGCGGTGGGCTGGTCGGACGCCTCGGCCATGATCCGCATGATCGGTTCGGTGTTGGACGCCCGGGCCGAGACCCAGCCTTCGGGCAGGTCGATGCGGAGTCCGTCGGCGTCGTTGAACCGGACCCCGTCGCGGGAGGCGAAGGCCTCGCGGGCAGCGGCGGCGACGGTCTGAGCCGCGCCGGCCGGGCAGGGGAACTTGGTCTTGATCATGACGTAGGAGGGGATCTCGTCGACCAGTTGGCTGACGGTCTTGCCGGTCTCGGCCATCTGCTGGAGGAGCATCGCCATGCCCACCAGGCTGTCGCGGACGGGGACGACGCGCGGGTCGATGACCCCCCCGCCGCCCTCTCCGCCGAAGATGGCCCCCGCGCCGGTGAGGGCCTCGACGACGTTGGCCTCGCCGGTGGGCGTTCGGATGACCTCGCAGCCGGCGGCGGCGGCGATGTCGTCGATCATCCGCGAGGTCGCCAGGTTCGTCGCCAGCGTGCCTTTTCGCTTGCGGAGGACGAAGGCGGCGGCCAGCGCGAGGGTGTACTCCTCGCCGATGAAGGTGCCGTTTTCGTCGACGATGGCCAGGCGGTCGGCGTCGGCGTCCTGGGCGAAGCCGACGTGGGCCCGGTGGGTGCGGACGGCGTCGCACAGGTCGGTGAGGTTCTCTTCGATCGGCTCGGGCGGGTGGGCGAAACGCCCGGTCGCCTCGCCGTTGAGGTGGACGACCTCACAGCCGAGTTTACCCAGCAGCATGGGCGTGACGGAGCAGCCGGCGCCGTTGACCGAGTCGACGACGACCTTGAACCGCTTGGCGGCGATCCCGACGTTGTCGCAGACGTTGCACAGCGTGTCGATGTGGACGGCGTGGGTGGTCGAGTCGGACTTCAGCGACCCCTGGGCGTCCGAGCCGACGAAGGCAAACTCGCCCGCTTCCCAGATGTCCTTGAGCTTCATCGCGTCGGCGGCGGTCAGGCCCGTGCCGGTCGGCTGGAGGAACTTGATGCCGTTGTACGGAGCCGGGTTGTGCGAGGCGGTAACCACCACGCCGCCGGCGGCGCCGAGGTGCGAGGTCATCAGGGCCCCGCCCGGCGTCGAGACGATGCCGAGGTCGATCACGTTGACGCCGGTGGCGAGCAGGCCGGCGGTCACGGCGCTGCGAATCATCGGTCCCGAGGTCCTGCTGTCGCGTCCCAGGACGACGGTGGCCCCGGCCCCGAGCATCGTGCCGAACGCGCACCCGAAATCGCATGCCACGCGCGGCGTGAGCGTGGACCCAATCGTCCCGCGAACCCCGGAAACCCCGACCATCAGCCTGTCAGTACTCACACGTCGCTCCTTCGCCCGGCGTTATCTCGGTTTGTTCTCTCGCCGGGCCGGTCACGGCTCGGGCGAGTCCAGCTCTCTCATCATGGCGATCTCGTCGCAGGCGTCGACCTTGGGGCAGGCGAAGCACTCGCGCCAGACCTTCTCGGGCAGGCGATCTCGATCGATCACTTCAAAGCCGTGCCTGGCAAAGAAGGCCTGCTCGTAGGTCAACACGAACAGTCGCCTGACGCCCATCCGTCGGGCGTCAGCGATGGCGGCCCGCATCAACAGTCCGCCGACGCCCGTCCCGCGGGCCGTCTCCCGAACGGCCAGCGACTTGATCTCCGCCAGGTCCGCCCAGAAGATATCGACCGCGACGCAGCCGGCGACCCGGCCGTCGTCGTCAACGGCAACGTGGAACTCGCGAAGCCCGTCATAGACGCTCTCGAGGCTCCGGTGGAGCATCCGTTCGCGTTCGGCGTAGTAGTTCACCACGCCGCAGATGGCGGCGGCGTCGCAGACACGGGCGGGTCGAATCGTCATGATGGGGGGCATTCTATCGCACCGGCGGGGGAATCGCAAAACGCAACGTTGTCGTTCCTTCCACGTTTAGTGGCGTCGCTTGCGGTGCGCGCAGCGTCCCGAAGGGACGCCGACACGCGGCGAACACGTTGCATGAATCGAACGGAAACGCGGCGAGCAAGCTGGCCCCCGAAACAATGAACAGACAAGAATGAAAGACAAGGCACAGGCAGTCGGAGGGGATGTGGGG
>CAZVEV010000509.1:0-2334 GCA_964625865.1 uncultured Planctomycetaceae bacterium
CGCAGCGCCCGGATAATGCCCGCGCGGGTCGCCTGGGCGTCGAGCAGCAGGCGACAGTTGCGTTGGTCGAAGCTGAAATCCTTCGCGAGCAGCGACTGAAGCGCCCGTGCACCCGCCACGGCCGTGCGAAGGTTCAGATCCGGGTCCCGGTACTTATCGATGGCCACGCCCAACAGGTGGAAGGTTCCGATCGAGAGATCCTCACCGCCAACCGCGACGATGACGCCGCGGCTGTCTGGCGCGGGCTTCCCTGCGGCCGAGAGAGAAATCAGCCCAATTGCCGCCCATGCTGTGCCAAGTCTTCTCATTGATTTACCCCTCATCCAGACCTCGTGCCCATTGCGATGCAGCGAATATCCTACTGTGAGGACGACCGCATGCCAAGGCTCCCGCAATTTCGCGTCGCGCGCCCCTTCGGGGCGACCAGGGGCTTCGCCCCTGGACCCCAAAGGGTAAAAGAACAAAGGGCAAAGGATGAACAGATCAGTCCACGACAGCCGACACAACCACCCGAAAGCCGAGGATGATGAACCGGACGTCGGGCGTGCTGTAGATGCGAACCGCCGAGCGGCAGTCCTGCGGACTGCGGCCCCACGAGCCGCCGCGAAGCACACGGTACTTGCCGCTGCCTGAGCCTTGCGGGTTCGTCGTCTTGAGGCCGGCATAGGATTCCGCATACCAGTCACTGCACCACTCCCACACATTGCCGTGCATGTCGTACAGCCCCCAGGCATTCGGTTTCTTCTTACCGACTGGGTGCGTCTTCTCGTCACTGTTCTCGTTGTACCAAGCGTATGCGCCCAGATCCCTGTCTCCATCGCCGAAGCTGTGTCGTGTCTTGCTACCAGCTCGACAGGCATACTCCCACTCAGCCTCCGTGGGAAGCCGAACCGTCTTGCCCGTCTTCTTGGATAGGGCCTTACAGAACTCCACCGCGTCGTTCCATGATACCTGCTCCACGGGATTCGTCAGGCCGGAGAACTTGCTCGGGTTCTTCCCCATGATGGCCGCGTACTGATCCTGGGTAACTTCCGTCACGCCCATGTAGAACGGCTTGCTGATCGTAACGCGGCGCTGCGGCCCCTCGTCATCGCTCCGCCCCTTCTCCGAGCCGATCGAACCCATGATGAACTTCCCCGCCGAAACAAGTACGATCTTCATCTTAACGCCGTCGCCCAAGTTTAATGTGGCCGCCTTCTGCCCAACGGGAAGCCTTGGGAACGGCCCCACCCCTTCGGACTCCCCGGCAATCGGCTGCTGCACACCAAACTGAACGGGTGTCTGTTTGCGAGCCTGATCCACGAACATACGCGCGAACTTGTCCTTGTAGATCGCTTGCACTTGGATACCTACTTCCAGGTCCAGCGTGATCTCGTCGGTGTCCAGTGTGCCTCGCATCGTGTCACCGTTGGTCTTGCTGATGACCGCCGTTACATTGTCGCCGCCCTGCATCTTGACGTCCTTCATCTCCGCGAACGAGACGGGGATCTTGGCATAGTCCGTGCGAATAGTGATCTTGCGTTCGACGGCTTCGCCGCTCAAGAGGTCGCCATTGGCCATGAGGAAGAGGTCGGCCTTAGGTGATTTCTCAATGAAGTTCGCTTCATTTGCAGTCTTCTGAAGAAGAAGGAACCGGATCTTCTCCTTGCGGATGGGAATCTTGGTGCCGGATGACTTGATCTGGAAGTTGATCACCCGGTCGGTGATGATCCCGGTGATCCGATTGAAGTTGACCGTCACGACTGCTTCGGTATTCGCTCGCGCGCCTTCGAAGGAGAGGCCCGCGCAACGGCGGAGGGGAACCTTGAGCATTCCGTACTGCGTGGCAATCGTGACCGTTTCGTTCAGCACGCGGCCACGCAGAACGTCCTTGTTGCGGAAGTAGATTGTATCTTCCTTCGCGGATCGCTTCAGATCAAACAAGGTCTCGACCAGTGTCGGATTCTTCGCGGCCTCCTGCGCGCGGACCTCCGTCGAGACGCCGAGCAGACCAACGAAGCCCACAAGCATCAGCAATATGTGTCTCATAACAATATCCTTTCACGGTTGGAGGCTTGGCGAAACCCGCTGAGTCCCGTCAAGGCTCTCGCGATTCTGGCACGAGTCAGCCGCGCCACATCGCCCGACCTGCAGTCATTGTGCCCCTTTTCATCCGCAACGCAAGAGGCAATCAGATGGCCTTCTCCCGTGTGGTTATTGCTTGGCCGCAGTTTCGGCAGCGCTTACGGCGAACGATCCCGTCGTTACGCCGCCGCGTGTAGACGGTGTGGAAGTGCCGACAGCCGCAGTGACGGCAGACCAGGCCCACGTGCGGCGTCGAGGATGGCTTGGGCG
>CAZVEV010000510.1:0-2330 GCA_964625865.1 uncultured Planctomycetaceae bacterium
GTTCGGCTCCCGTCTGCGTTGGACGGGATTTGTGCTGGCACGGGATTTGCTTTTTTCAGTGAGTATGGCAATATCCCTGCTCACTGGAATTCCATTGAGCAAGGGCTCTGAGGCCTTGGAGGTGAGCGATGAGTGACCGGCATGAGGTTCTGCTTGATACACTGGCCGCAAGCCCGTTGCACAAGGGGCAACGGTTCATCCGTGATGGCATCATCGACCCTGCGCGGTGGAAGCAAGCACCTCGCCGGGTCCTGTTCCTTCTGAAGGAAGCATACGACACCGAGGGATCCGGCTTCGATCTTCGGCAACTCATTCTCCACGATTGGGGTGGGCCGCGCCATAAGATGTGGTGGTCTGCCGGTCAGTGGGCGAGTGCGCTGCATGGCCTTACGGATCGTGGAGCACCGTGCTTCCCCGACGACGACGCAGCCAGCGAGTCCCTTCTTGCCAGCGCCGTTGTCAACCTGAAGAAGAGCGGAGGGCGTTCCTCCTCCGACCTAGCCGAAGTTCAGGATTACGCCAGCCGCGACGCTGACGCCCTTCGCCAGCAAGTCGCTCTAATCGGACCGGACGTGATCGTGTGCGGCTACACCTGGGACGTCGCGTATCCCACACTGTGGCCGGATGCCATTCACCTTCATGAAATGGTCTGGCGAGTTGGCAACGCAGTTGCGTTCGACTTCTGGCATCCTGCCAACCAGTATCCGAACCAGATCAACTACTGGGCGCTTGTCGGGCTCGCAATGAGTTCGGGAGTGCTCCCTCAGAGGAGAGTCAGCTAACAAGCCGCTCCAGCGGACGCCCTTCGACCGCTGCTGAACGCCAGGTCGTTAGCCACCCACCCGGCACCTCTCCCTCTGCTTCCCCCAGCACACAGGCAGGCCCTTCTGCAATTCCCGCAAGCTGATTCCACTCGGCTCATTGCCTGCCAGGATCGCCTCGACGATGTCCGGCGCGAGACTGGTCAGCTTGAGCGTCCGGCCGACGTAAGACCGATCGACGTCGTACTTCCGGGCCAGTTCGTCTATAGAGACCGCTTGCCCCGTGTCGAGCGTTTCCTGCCAGCGGAAGGCACGGGCCAATGCTACGACAAGTGGGCGTTGTGGGCCAACGTCGGGCGTTGTGTTGGCGTCGGGCGGGAGGATGATCTCCTTGCGGCCGCCGCGGACCTTGAATTCCATGGGCACGTGGACGTCGATGGTCTCGCCGCCAGCGTCTGCGGAATGTTTCTGCCCATCTTCAAGTTCGGCCACGATACACCGCAGGCCATTGGTGCGTAGGCGGATCAACAGGCCGTCGGTGCTGACTCGGACCTCCTTGACCAGCAACTGAACCACTCGCTGTTGTTCGCCCGGGAATAGTTCGTCCCACACCGGGTCGAGTTTGCCGAGCGCCTCGGTCACCTCTGCTTCGCTGGGCATATCACCGCCGCACGCTTCGATCTCTATCTCAATGGCCCGCAGGCGTGCCTCGGCCTCGGCGTAGTCATCATTGACTTTCCGAAGTTCGTCGGCCAGCAGGCCGTCGTCGCCCGCTTGCACCAGGCTGCCCATCGCCTTTCTCAGCCGGGCCAGCTCCTTGTCGAGGGCCTTCTTCTCCTGCGTCAGCGCCTCGCGCTGCTCGTTGGCCCGCTGCTTCACGGCACGGAATGTCCGGGCGATGACATCGGGCGACCGGAAGATGCGCCGCAGTTGCTCGACGACGGCCCCTTCGATTTCGCCCGCCGCTACCGACTTGACCGGGCATGTATCGTAGCCGTTCGTCCGGGCGTGGTGGCACAGGTAGTACCGGTACTTATTCTTCGCACCGCCCGGCGATGTGATGCCCATGATGTTCCCGCAGTGCCCGCAGCGGATAATGTCCCGAAGTAGCGCCGGCGTCGTGCAGCGTGTCTTCATCGTCCGGACGTGCCTGTTCTCCGCAATGACGCGATGCGCCCGATCCCACGTCTTACGGTCTACGATGGCCTCTTGCTCGCCGGGATACGTCTGGTCCTTGTAGACGATCTCGCCGATGTACTTCCGATTCACCAGCGTGCGGTAGACGTACACCTTGTTCCACCGCTTGTTGCCCTTGGACTTGCCCGCCTTCGTCGTCCACGCTTTTGTCCGGAGGCCCTTGGCGTTCAGTTCCCGCGCCACCTTGATGGTGGACTTCAACTCGACGAATCGCTCGAAGACCAATCGAACCACTTCCGCCTCGTCCGGGTTCACCATCAGGCGCATCTTTTCCCGGTCCAGGTCGTAGCCGAGGAATGGGTTGCCGCCGATGTACTTGCCCTTCTTCGCCGAGGCGGCCTTCTTGTCGCGGATGCGCTCGCCGATAATCTC
>CAZVEV010000511.1:0-2326 GCA_964625865.1 uncultured Planctomycetaceae bacterium
CAGACTGTAAATCTGACGGCGCAGCCTACGTTGGTTCAAATCCAACCGCTCCCATGACGCGTCCAACGGCCGTTCAGCGCCGTTGGACGCTTTTTTACAAGCACTTACAGTTTCATCCTCTTCATCGCTGGCGCCGACTGGCGCCGAGGCCCTGTGTCTTCGACGCCGATGGCGCGCTGTAGTTTGCGCTGCGCTTTGCCCGTCCTGAAGTCTGATCGCCGTGGCGTCGTCGGTGCCCGTCGCCGCGGCGACCTGCGGCGCGGGGTACGAAAGTTCAGGAAATTTTGCCACGGCGGCGGCCGCCTGGGCGGCGTCCATGTGGACGTACTTCTCCATCGTCAGGCGGATCGTCGAGTGCCGCATGATCTGCTGGATCACCTTCGGGTGCGCGCCGAGACTGGCCAGCCAGGTCCCGCAGGTGTGACGCAGGGAGTGGAACCCCCGCTTGCGACCGGAGTCGTCGCACAAGGGGACGCCGGCGTCGGCCATATCGTCGCGGATCATCCGGGCCGTCTGTCGGAAGTCCGGCATGTCGGCGAAGGCCGCCGATCTGGGCAGCTTCGTGGCCAGGTGTTGCCGCAGTAGGGCGGCGGTCTGGCTGCGCAGCTGAATCGTGCTGCGGCGCTTGCCCTTGGCGCAGCCGGCCAGCAGGCGGACGGTCGGCGGGACGCACTTCAGGTCGAAGCTGCTTCGCGTCAGGCTGCGGAGTTCTCCCGCGCGGTACCCCGTCTCGACAGCCAGTCGATACAGCAGCGCGCGCGCCGGGCCGGTCATGCCGTAGCGCGCCGGGGCGGTGGCCGCAGCTTCCAGGATCGCCTGAACTTCAGCCATTGTAAAGCACGCGGATTCCTCGTCTAAGACCTTCACAGCCGCAACGCTCCTGACGGGCGACTCGGGCAGGCGACCGGCCTTCGCCAGCCATGTGCAGAAGCCCTTCACGGCCGCCAGGTAGGCGTTGCGGGTCCGCGCCTTGACGCCCCTGGGGCCGAGGACGAGCTGGTCCAGGGCCTGCTCTATCCTGGCCGCGGTGATGTCGGGCAGCCGCCTGATGCCCTGGCCCTTCACCAGTCGGCCAATCCTGTGGATCGTCTGGCGGACATGCCGTTGGCAGCCGCCCTTGGCTCTGAGGCGATGGTAGTACCCGATCAGGTGATACGCGAGCGGGGCGCCGCACCGAAGTCAGATGAGCACACGTCACCGCCACCAGCGCCCTCGCCGCGAGTTCGGCCGACCCCGGCGACGAGACCGTCTGCAACCACGACGAGGCCCAGGCCCAAGCCGACAGCGTCCCGACCGACCACTCCGCCCACGATGTCAGCCGAGGAACTCTTCGCCAAGGCCTCGCCCGCTGCCGTTCGCGTAGTTGTGCGTGACGAGAAGTTCAAGGCTGTGGGGCAAGGGTCAGGTTTCTTCGTGTCATCGGACGGTCTACTCGTTACCAATTTCCACGTAATCGAGGGCGCCAAGTTTGCCACTGTCATGCTGAATGACGGTTCCACACTCTTTGTTGAAGGCGTCGCCGCAGTAGACAAGGAAGCGGACCTTGCTCTGCTCAAGGTCAATGGCACCGGGCGCACATTCCTTACCATCGGTTCGTCAACTCCGCCCAGAGTGGGCGCGACCGTATATGCCATCGGCAATCCCGGAGGCCTGACCAACACGTTCAGCAAGGGCATGGTCAGCGGTGTCCGCGAAGTCAAAGGCCAGGTCGTGGTGATACAGACTACGGCGGCAATCAGTCGTGGTTCCAGCGGCGGTCCGCTCCTCGCCGCCGATGGCCGCGTTGTGGGCGTTACAACATGGTACCTTCGAAGCGGACAGAACCTGAACTTCGCCATTCCAGCCAGCAAGGTACAGGACCTCGTACGTAATCGCGGCGAACTCCAGATGCTGGCCAGTGCAGGAGGAAAGCGCCTCGACAAAGAGGCGACCGACCAACTGGACAAGGCCTGGGCTGCAATGGCCCGAGAGGACTGGTCCACTGCCACCAGGCTACTGACGGACTTGCGAAGCAAACAGAAGGATAACCCGTCGGTCTGGTTCGCCTTGGGCTACCTACACGGTGAACTGGGTAATCACGACATTGCAGTCCAGCAGTACAAGGTCGCCATTAACCTCAAGCCGGACCATGCCGATGCCCACTACAACATGGGTAACACATACGTCTATCTCAAGCGTTACACCGAGGCCATCGTTGCATTCAAGGCCGCTATCGCCATCAAGCCGGACCATGCCGGGGCGTACAACAACATGGGCATCGCATGCAACGAACTCAAGCGTTACACCGAGGCCATCGTTGCATTCAAGGCCGCTATCGCCATCAAGC
>CAZVEV010000512.1:0-2316 GCA_964625865.1 uncultured Planctomycetaceae bacterium
GGCCCAAAGCGTTTTCGACGAACCGGCTGGCATCCTGACACGAGGCGCCGGCGAAGCCTTTGGTTTCAAGGCGTGTCTCGCCTTTGGGGCTCACGATGATCTCGATGGTCTTCATGCGGCGTCTCCTACCTGAATGGTGAGCTTGATCGACCCGTCTTCTAGGGGCTGTTCGGTCACGGTGTGCCCTGTTCGGCGAGCTTCCAGCTTCGCCTTCTCGACGGCGTAGGCCTGAAGCAGGCGATCGAGTTGTTTCTGCTCGCCCCAGGCACCGTTGTAATTGTCGTAGCGGATCTGGTGTTCGGCAGTGTCGACCACGACGGGATATTGCCAGCCGGGCAGGTGGACGATAAGGCCTTCGGCTTCACTCGTGAAGAGCTTGGCTTTGCCCTGCACGGTCTCGGCCAGGCCCAACCGCTGGCATGCGGTAGCCAGGGCCGTCGGGTCTCGGATTTCAGTTCGAATCGTCACGACGTGGCTCATGTCTGGGGGTTCCTTTCATTGAAAGACTGAACCCGCCCGGGATGTTGGCGGTTGTCGGGGGCATCGGTGGCGTTGATGCTCCCGGCCTGCCCCGTGGGGCGATCCCGGGCGGGGTTCGGTCGGTTGGTGGTTACGGTGGGGACGGCAGAAGTTCACATAACAACTGCACGGTGTCGGCGCCGGAGATGTCTTGGTCCACATCCCATCGCATCGTGTTGGGGTTCCAATACATCCAGCGGTAGATCTTGGCCATGAGGTGGCGTATTGCGTGGGCCGGCATGTCATCGATCTCACGGATGCCTGTCGGCGAGAAGGGAGGAATGACAACAGGCGACTGGAGACTGCCCACGTCCGGTGCATCGCCGGGCGCTCGGCCATGAGTCTGGGCTGCTGCGGTGTTCTCGTTCGATGTGCCGCAGGTCAGCTCGGACGTGAGGATGTTCAGCGTTACGTCGGCGTCCACGGGGAAGCCGCGGAGCCATTGGGTGAACTGACCCACGGCCAGGCCAGCGGCAATGTTGGCGGTGTAGATGGTCGACTTGGCCGTGCAGGCGCCTGCGTGGGCTTCACCCGCGGAGAACAACGTCGTCGGGTAATGCTCGTGGCTGACAATGTCGGCGGCAACGAGAACACGCACGACCTCGGCGCTCATACGGGTGTCGGCGTAGAGCCGCACGTCGTCTCGAACGGCCTGCCAGATGTGTCGGCGGGTTTCGATGGAATCGACACAGTTGAAGAGTACATCGCCGATGACCATGGACCGCTTGAAGCGACTGTCGCTGGGCTCCACCTCGATCTTGCCGTTGATCTGCCGGCACAGCTCGGCCGTGGCCTCGACCTTCAGCTTGCCCAGGTCAGACTCGAAGTAGCCTTGGGGAGCCAGGTTCTCGACCTCGACACGATCGAAGTCGATCAGTTGCATCCTGCGTACGCCGATGGCGGCCAGTTGCAGGGCGACTTGCCGCCCTACGGCGCCTACGCCTACGACAGTCACGTCACAGGCGGCCAGCGGCTCGAGCGGAACGATGTCACGCTGGCGGATATCACGTTGGGACAGATCCTGGGAGGTCATGCGTACACCTCGCTCTCGTAGGCCAGGTCGTCGACGGTCAGGCCGAACTGGTCAAGGATATGCGCCCGCTCGTCCGGATGCATTTCCGCCAGCTCAGCCAGCATCTGGTCATCCACGCAGAGTTCGGCGCCGAGGCGGTCAGGGGCACCAAACTCGATGTCCGCCAGCTCGTCGCCCATGGCATATCGCCAGGGTAGCTCTTGTTGGGGATGGACGTCGGCGTGGTACTCGATCTCCCAGGACTCGCGATCGCTGGCGTCGAAGGCTTTCGCGAAGTCGACCTCCACGGGGATTCGCACATCCCCGCCGGGTCCAACGTTGAACCGCATGCGGGCGTAGCTCTTGCCGCCGCGGGCCAGGATGAACATCACCGCATGCTGGCAGGCCCCAAAGGCCCGGGCAAAGGTCTCTTCATCGACGCAGCTCGGCTCGGGACAGTTGCCGGGGTGGGTGTGACACCAGATCCTGGCGAAGCTCTCGGGCCGGCGGCCGGCATCGACCTGGGCATCGAAGAAGTCTGCCACGGCCTCATCGTCAAAGCGGATGCTCGCCACAGTCGTCTCCTGCTTGACCGTAACGAAGTCCTCGACGTACAGTAGGTCATCGGGCGCCGTGATACCGAAGCCTCCGACCTCGGTCTCCCCGCGATCACGCATGAACAGCAGCTTGGCCCACGCACAGGGGCCGAACCGAAGAACGCGGGGGTCCGTCTCACGCTCATCCTGCGCCCGTCGTCGCGAGTTGTCCGGCGGCTGGGGCATAGG
>CAZVEV010000513.1:0-2282 GCA_964625865.1 uncultured Planctomycetaceae bacterium
GTTGGAGCTTGAAAGCTCCGCCGCCCAGGATGCGCATGTACTGCACGACCGCATTCGCCACCTCTTTGCCGTTGCCCGTGACGCCGTTGCCGAAGAACTGGGCTTGCCGATGCAGGCAGGTGCTCCACAGGCAGGTCATGCACTCACAACCAATGGAAACAGGCCCCCGGATCGTCAAGCCAGCGAAGCCCAAATCCGAGCTATTAACGCCATCTGCGGCCGTCTGGGTCTTGACCCGCATGCGGAGGCTCACCGACGTCTGGGGCGGGGCATCCAGGAGCTGACGTTGCCGGAGGCATCGGCCCTGATCGACCATCTGAAGTCCCAGCAGAACGGTCAGAATGGCCAGACGGCATGAGGAGAGCACCATGAAGACGAACACGCGTGAGAACCGACATCATGAGCCGCTTGGGACAGTCAGTCAGTCCCAGCTTGACGTGTTTCTGCATCAGGGCTTTGCTGTGCTGACGAAGAACCGGCACGACCCGAACCCCGGCATGCCCTTCGAAGCCTGGGCATATCAGGGGCCACTGGACTTCGACAGTGCCACGCCACTGGTGTTTGGCCTCGGCACGAGCGGGTTCGACGCCCTGAATAGCCTGGACAAGCTGCTGGCCGATCACGATGGATCCAGTCCGTCACCTGACATGGCCACAAGGGGGGCCCTGCTCGTCAACGACCGGGAACTGGCAACGATCCTGGCGGCGTTACGGTTCCATCAGGCCGAGAACCTGCAAGGCGCCGACGAGATCCCAGGACAGGCCATCAGGGACATCGCCACGGACGGTGGACGCCTGGAAACGCTGGGCTTCGAAGACGTGGACCGGCTGTGCGAGCGGCTCAATCTCGGCGCCGAGGGGTCTTACTCACGCCAGTGGCGATGTCCCGATTGCCATTGTGTCGTCATCTGTTCCTACGACGATCTCGCCGAGGCGGGGTCGCCGTACTGCACTGAGTGTGACGCGGAGATGCTCATGGTCTGACGCCCGGTGAGGGTTCGGCCAGTCAGCCCGACAGATTTCATAACGTCAAGGATCACCAGCGCCGTCAGGCGCCTGGTGGATCCGCTGGTTGGGGCAGACCACATGGTCTACGGACCCTGCGGCCCCACTCTTCGTGGGCTCTTGCAGCGTCTCTTCGGCTTCTTGGTCTCTTGTCCGTTGTCGTCACGCGCCAGTTCGTAGTGGTAGACCAGCCGCATGTCCTCGCGGTCCGTGCGGAGCTTGCAGGCCAGGACGAGTCCCTCCTGGACCATGTTGGCCAGCGCCAATCTGATGGCCTCGACGGACAGTCCGACGCTATCGGCAAGAGTTTTGACGCTTCGCGGCTGTGTGAACCCTCTCAAAGCACCGAGCAGGGCCTTGCGTGTCTTCGGGGGTCGTCCCGCGCCCCTCGGCCTGAGATCCTCCGGCGCCTGTAGCGCCCGGCGAATGTTGCGGCATTCCTGGGCCGAATGCTCCTCGTCCGGCAGGGCGTAGCAGAAACCGGCGCGTTTGATCGTGCCGGCCTTGCAGGCCTGGGCGAGGAACTTCCGTACCATCTCAGTCGTTACCGGCACGTTGGCGCCTCGCTGGATTTCGACCGCGCGTGACCAGGGGCGTTCGGCAATGTACCGCAGCACCGCCTCCTCGCGGTCCTCTTGCGTTTTGGGTTTGTAGGCTAGTGAGTACACGCTGCGACGGGGTCTGTTGAGGATGCCTCGCTTGACGAGGTCGGACAGGACGGCGCCGGTCGCCTGGCGGGAGAAGTTGGTGTTGTTGCGGATGAATTCAAAGGTCAGCGTGTGGTCCGGAGCCGCCTGGAGAAGCGCAATGATCTGGGCCGGCATCGTCGGACCCACAGGCCTCCTTATCTTCCGTATGTCGAGTTTGCCCTTGGTCGGGGTGAAGTTCTTCGGAAGCGAGACCAGATGGTACACCCCTCGCTCGACGCGCTTGGCGTGCCCGTGAATATACAGGCCGTGCATGATGCTCGAGACCGTCGACTCTTTCACTCCGAGATCAGCTGAAACTTCCGAGGCGCGACAATTGCCACGACGGTGCATCTCTTGTGTTACCGCGTGCTGGGCCGTGATGAATACAGGGGTTCCTGGCATGTTCTTGCTCTTTCTTGCGTTGGCTGGCTTGGATTCAGTCATCGTCAACTAATCTATTCCAGGGTGTGTGAAATAGTATTTGCCATATGGAGTTCTGACCACGACCATCGCGACCATCTTCCTTTTCAATAATTGGCGTGGTTCAAAAGGGCCTGATTTAGGGTAACACTTTGGAGGGATTGTCTGT
>CAZVEV010000514.1:0-2237 GCA_964625865.1 uncultured Planctomycetaceae bacterium
TCTCACGCTCATCCTGCGCCCGTCGTCGCGAGTTGTCCGGCGGCTGGGGCATAGGTTCCGGTTCGGATGATATTGATCGTTCGGCTTTGATCGTGCGGGTTCTTCCGGTCTGGGGCTTGCTTGGGGTCGTCTTGCTCATGGTTATCTTCTCCATCGTCTTCGTGTTGGCAGGGACAGGGTTCTTCGGCACAGGATCGGCATCGACGCTTGTCGCACTCCGGACACGTCGTCATGCAACCGGTGCAGGTCGACGCGTTGCACTCGGGACACGATTCGAGGCAGTCGTTGCAGGTCGTCTCATCGCAGCAGCGGCAGTACGAGCTGCAGTCGTCGCAGTAATTGCGCTCGCAGGAGGTACACCACTGGACGTCGTCTCCACCGGTGATGTAGCCGCAGTCGTGACATGGCCGGCCGTGCCAGTCCTTCAGGGGAACGTACGGCGAGTCAGAGTTGTACGTCGTCAGAACCGACCGTACGAGCATGAAGAAGTCGCAGATCCTCCCTGCTGACAGCGCCGACCGGATGGGCGCCAGGGCGTCTCCGGCGCACAAGATCTCCTCGCTGACGTGCGGGTGCGTGACGTACTCGTTTGAGGCCGCCGGATGGGGATCCAGTGCGCCCACCGTGTACGGGAAGGGCGCCGCGACCTCGCTGAGTGTGGGGATGTGCAGGCGGATCTCGAAGTCCCCGAGGAAGATGCCGTCCAGTTCGATCGGATCGGTGGCCACGGCCAGGCGCTGATGCTTGCCGTCGTATCGGACCATCTCGAACTCCTCCGTAAGTTGCAGCAGATCGGCATGCAGTTCACGTAGCGAGGGGACGGTAGAGACCGAGTCCCTGTTGACGCGGCAGACCTGGTCGATGAGGAAAGGCACGTTGCGAACGGCAGTCTCGATGCGGCTGGTGAGAGTCCGTGCGGCGGCTGGCCAGAGACGCTGCTGGCAGACAGACAGGCCGCGCCGGACCTTCTGAAGGGCGACCAGGGGCTCGATCAGCTTGTCGATCTCCGTGCCGACCTGGCCGATCCTGTTGCGGGCCTGGACAAGCAGCCGACGGCGAATCGCCTCGGCCACACGCCACAGCGGTGGAAGCGGATGATAGTCACACATGGGCGGGGTCCTTTCGTAGGCGAGGGGCAAGGTGCATGAAAACGGCGACCACCGTGGCCGCCATGCCAACGGGGCGATATCTCTTGGCCTTTGGTTTAGCTCTTGGCGTCAGACCATCTGCATCTCGTGGTCGCAGTCGGTGCAGTAGGGGGCGCCAGTCACGGCAAGGTCGTCGTATGAACACGTGGCAACGCACTGACAATCCGGACATCGCCACTGGCGGGGATATGAGCCGTCGGCGCCAAGGTTCAGCCGCTCACACAACCGGTCCACGTCCTTGAAGCCCAGCGCCTCCAGGCGCCCAGAGTCCGTAGCGATCTCCCGGATGGCCTGGCCAGGTATCTCGTCGGAGCCTTGCAGGTTCTCGGCTTGATGAAACCGCAACGCCACAAGGATCGTTGCCATTTCACGGTCGTCGACGAGCAGGGGGCCCCTTGTGGCCATGTCAGATGCCGGACTGGGTCCCTCGTGATTGACCAGCAGCTTATCCAGGCTATTCAGGGCATCGAACCCGCTCGTGCCAAGCCCGAACACCAGCGGCGTAGCGGTGTCGAAGTCGAGTGGCCCCTGATAGGCCCAGGCTTCGAAAGGCATGCCGGGATTTGGGTCGTGCCGGTTCTTCGTCAGCACGGCAAAGCCCCCTTGATGCAGAAACTCGTCGACTCGGGGCAGGTTGACCACCCCGAGCGGCTGGAGATGTTGGTTCTCGCGTGTGTTTGTCATGGTTGTCTCCTTACGACGGTGTCTGGCCGTCCTGCGGCTGCTTCAACTGGTCGATCAGGGTCGACGCCTCGGGCAGCGTCAGATCCTGGATACTGCGGCCCAGTCGGTGGTGGGACTCGGCGTGCGGGTCCAGGCCCCGGCGGTTGCAGATGGCGTTGATCGCCCGAATCTGGGCCTCGCTGGCTTGGCGATCCGGGGGCCTGTTGCCATGGGCCACTGCGGACTGACTTGCCGGTGGGGGAGCTGTCTGCGAAGGGGCACCTGTCTGCATCGACAGGCCGAGTTCCTCGGCAACAGCTTCACGGGCAATCGCGAAGAGCTTTCGGATGCGGTCGTGCAGCAAGTGGGTGTCCTGGGCGGCGGAGCTTTCAAGCTCCAGTTCGACGTTTACGGTCGCGCCACGGC
>CAZVEV010000515.1:0-2217 GCA_964625865.1 uncultured Planctomycetaceae bacterium
GTATACCAGCGGCTTGCCGCAGGTCACTACACCACATCCCTCTTGTCCTTCGTAGCCTTGGCGAAGAAGGATCTGGGGATCCCCTCAGAGTCCTGGATCGAATCAACACATGTGGATCGAGCGCCAAGAGCGCCGATACCACGAAGGAGAACCCCATGTCCCGCATCTACACCGCCCTCGGCCTGATCGCCTCCCTGTCCATCGCCCCGGCCCTGATGCTGGCCCTGGTCTTCGTCGCCGGCGACCTCGGTCGCGGCCCGAACGGCATGGCCAACGCCATCGTCGACCAGGCCATCGAGGCCTGCGAGGAGAGCTCGACCTGCACGGTCGCCTCCTCCACCGCCCCCGCGGTGGTCGCCGACGCCAGCTACTAGCCGGCACTCGCACTTCGGTGAAAGCTGATCCTTCAACGCGTTTCGCGACGCCCTTCCCTGGGAACCTCCGAGAGGTTCCCAGATCGACTTGATACACGAGAATTCGCTCGTGTGCCATGAGATCTGTAAGTAGAAAGTAGAGAGTAGAAGGTAGAAAGAAACAAATTTGTTTCCTTTCTACTATCTACCTTCTACTTTCTACCCTTACAACCTACAACCGGAGCAAACGCTCCGTAACACATATTGCCTGCTGTGCAGGCCTTCCTTTTGTCCGGGGTAACACACCCTTGTCCGATATACATAGGGAGTCCCCACGCGCATGAGCGCGTCCTGGATTCCACCGACCACCAAGAACAAGGAGAATTTCGATGAACGAGCATACCAAGATCGGCGGACGGACCCTGGACGGCCTGTTCACCCACGGCTTCCGCCTGGGCGACATGTCGCAGGATCGCGCCTACGTCAGCGCGGCCCAGTTCCTGTTCGGCTTCGGTACCGCAGAGGTGGCCGAGGCCATGATGAACACCGGGCTGACGCGCGAGGACCTCGGTCTGCCCCCGCAGGCCCTGGCCCACCGCGACGCGGAGTACATCGCCGCGGCAAAGCGTTCGCGCAAGGCCGAGTGGTACTACGCCCGCGTGCCCGCCGCGACCCGGCAGACCGAGCTGACCCGCCTGGAGCTGGACCGCCGCCTGCGCGCCGCCGATGCCATCGAACACGTGTTCGGTGACGTCGCCCTGCAGCAGAACGAGCAGGACCACGAGGACGCTGTCATGGACGCCATCCTGGCCGAGCTCGAGGCCGACGACGACCTGGTCAAGCGCACCACGCCGCACGGCCGCCGCGTCATCGCCGCGATCGCGGCTCACGCGGCCGAGATCGCGCCCCACGTGGAGCCGGTCCGCAAGGCCCGGGGTGAGATGGACATGCAGTCCAAGGCCAGCTACGGCATGGCCGCCAAGGCCTACTCGGTCCTGAGTACTCCGGCAGAGCGCCACGAGTACGACGCCCGAACCAAGGACGCGCCGCTGGAACTGGTGTTCCCGCGCATGTTCGACCTGAGTCGGGAGCGAGAGCTGGTCAAGGCGATGCGGATCGTCACGTGCCACCTGCCCGATCCGGCCGTCAAGAGTGAGTTCGGTCAGCGCATCGCCGAGATGGCCGCCGAGTACGGCGTCAAGGTGGACGCGGTCAAGGCCGCCCGCCGGCCCTACCTGGCCATCCACCGGCTCTTCACCGAGCTCGGTGCCAGCGCCCGGGAAGACATGCGTCTGTTCGGCCGGAACGAGCCGAAGCACGAGGCATTCCGCTGGTTCAACGAGGCGCGCGAGCGGCTGCTCAGCGGCATCTTCAACCTGGTCATGTCCGTGTCGCAGATGCGGACCAACGACCTGGTCGAGCTGGTGCGCAGCGGCAAGATGGACGAGAAGACGGCCCGCGGACGGCTCAAGTACGAGCTGCACGTGGCCAAGGCACGCTTCTCCCGCCGCGACGTGAGCAACGTCGAGCAGGCCAAGAGCCGCTTCGAGAGCGCCATCCGGCAGGCGATGCCCTCGGCCACGCCGAGCAAGGGCCTCCGCCCCGCAGCGCCCAAGCCGCAGCAGTCGACCGCCACGGCGGACGACCGCTACCGCGCCAGCCTGCGCGCCAACGAGCCGGCGCCCCGTCGTCGACCTCGCCGCAACCGGCGCCCCCGACACGGCGCGACCCGGCGGCCCACGGCCAGCAAGTAGCTGACAGCTCACAACCCAACGCGTAGCGACTGATCGGTCGCCGGCGTTACAAGCCCAAGAGTTCCTTCAACATCTCCTTCGCCCTCCTGTAGTACGCCTACGGGAGGGAG
>CAZVEV010000516.1:0-2183 GCA_964625865.1 uncultured Planctomycetaceae bacterium
ACAGAGCCTGGCGAGGTCAACTATACGTCTGAGGCCCCGCCTGAACGGTTACCGCGATTGTACGTGTCGAGTTCCCACTGGACGCAGTTGACCAGTTGAGCGTGGGGGGGCTGCTTCTTGGACTTGCACTCGCGGGCGTAGGCCGCAAGGGCGCCCTTGAGTTCCTTGTGCATCTTCTCGCGCTCGACGATGGGCCACTGCGCTTCCCACGCCAGCGACAGTGCACGCAGCAGCGTGCTGTCCAATACGGTCATAGTCTTGGTCATGGCATTCTCCCTGCCGGCCGACGAACGGCTCGATAACGACATTCCATGTCAGAGCGGGTTGATCCGTTCACCACGTCCGGCCGGTCCGCTCCGGTCCATGCCCAGAGCCTATCGTCGTCCGACCGGGCGGTCAAGACGGTTGTCCGGCCTTTCGTGAATCGTCGGGTGTTTTCTCTTGCCTCGCCGCCGACCTTGCCCTAGACTTCCGCGTCCGCTATAATCACGGCCAGTCGATACTGTCGCCGGACGACATCAGAATATCCCAAGATGACGGGGCCGTAGCTCAGTTGGGAGAGCGGTTGGTTCGCAATCAACAGGTCAGGGGTTCGAATCCCCTCGGCTCCATGGAAACAGGCCGCTCTGACGAGCGGCTTTTTTCATGGAGCAAGAGGACGCCCGCCAGCGCGCGTCACAGGTCAAACGGCTTGGATTGAGAAAGGCAGGTGGTTGTCGCCCCCTTCGGCCGATGGTACAATTATTCGGGTACATTGCGTCACAGGATGTGACGGGCCCGGCAGCGGGCAGTGTATGGCTTGGAACGACGGCGAGGCCGGTGACGGTTTCGCGGAAGGATCGCGTCGGATGGCAAAGGATGGCCACAAGCAGACGCTGGGGGTGATGGCGCCTCCGCGGGCGGACGGCCCGGCAGTGGGGACCGTTGATGAGCACGTTCTTCTCGACAACGAGATCCCTGCGCCCCCGATGGTTCGGCAGGCGGACGAGGACGACCGATACATCTCGCATACCACGGCCCCGCACGCCACGGCGCCGCGTGTGCGGGCCGTCGATGCCGCAAGTGGCCTGACGGCGGAGATCTCGGCTTCGGCGGTGCGGCACAATCTTTCGCTCCTGCGGTCGCTGATTCCGGCGGATACGGCGATCTGCGCGGCGGTCAAAGCGGACTGTTACGGTCACGGCCTGTCCGTGCTGGCTGACGTGATCGCCCGGCAGGCCGACGTGCTGGCCGTGGCGACGGCGGACGAGGCGCTGCGGCTGAGGGAAATGGGTTACGACGGCCGACTGTTGATGCTCTTCACGCCGGGCTCGCACGCGTCGCAGGATCTGCTGGCGGCCCTGGTTGCTGCCGACGTGACGCTGACGATTGCCTCCCACCACGAGGTGGACCCGGTTGCGCAGGCTGCGCAGCGGGCGGAGCGACGGGCGTGCGTGCACGTGAAGATCGACACGGGCATGGGGCGCGGCGGGGTGGTATCGGCCGAGGCGGCGAGGCTTGTTGCACACATCCGCGCGACGGATGCGGCGGACCTGCGGGGCCTGTACACGCACCTGGCCTGTGCCGACGAGGCCGACAAGACGGCGGCGAACGAGCAGATGGCCTGCTTTGACCGCGCGGTCGATGCTTGTAGCGCCGACGGCCTGACGCTGCACGCGGCGAACTCGGCGGCCGTCATCGACATGCCTTCGACGCACCTGCACATGGTCCGCCCGGGCATCGCGGTGTACGGGTATCAGAGTTCGGACGAGATGGTCAATCACGCGGCGCTACAGCCGGCGCTTCGTCTGACGGGGCGGCTGATGCAGGTCAAGGACGTTGAGGCCGGCAGCAAGTGCGGATACGGACTGACGCATACGTTTGATCGCCCCAGCCGTATCGGGCTCGTGCCGGTAGGCTACGCCGACGGATACCTGCGAGCGTTCTCGAACCGCGCCACGATGCGCATTGCCGGCCGCGACGTTCCCGTGCGCGGGCGCGTGTCCATGGACCAGACGATCATCGATCTGACCGACGTGCCCGAGGCGAGATGCGGCGACGAGGTGGAGATCATCTCATCGGACCCGTCGGCCCCGCACAGCGTCGAGGCCCTGGCCCGCCTGGCCGGGACGATTCCCTATGAGATCACCTGCCACCTGGGCAACCGCGTGACACGAACGCTCGTCGACTGAAAATGGGGACAG
>CAZVEV010000517.1:0-2148 GCA_964625865.1 uncultured Planctomycetaceae bacterium
GTGCTGCGAACCGTCAAGCAGTTCCAGAACCGCCAGTACTCGATCAGCCTCTCGCAGAACACCTTGCGGGGCCAGATCAGTTCCGTGATGGCTGAGTCCGATCCCGGCCGGGCCGCACCGTACGGCTATGATCGCGAGATCCTTGCGCCCGATGGCTCCGTGCTCTTCCGTATCCGGTTCTGCCCGGGACGCGTGCGCGAGATGTACGACAAGGACGGCAAGCTCCAGGCCACCTACGCCAAGGGCCAGTCGCTGTCCAAGCCCGGCAAGGAATGCAAGGCCCGGCTGGTGCTGGGCGAGCCCAAGCGCGTGCGGGTGATCAAGGACATCTTCCGGATGTGCCTGGACGGCATGGGCTTCGCCACCATCGCCGCGGCGCTGAACGCCAAGGGCATCCCCGGCCCGATGCGGGACGTGTGGGGTCACAGCACGATCAAGGCCATCCTGGAGAACCCGACGTATCGTGGCGATCTGGTGTGGAACCGAAGGACTGAGGCCAAGTTCTACAGCGTCCAGAAGGGCCGTGCCCGGAAACGCCACCGCGAGGCCGGCGAGGCGAAGGTGGTCAAGACCCCCAAGGACGAGTGGATCGTCGTACCCAACGCCGTGCCCGCCATCGTCAGCCGCGAGGACTGGGACAAGGCCCAGTTGATTGTGTCCAAGCGTCGTCGGGCCCAGGGGGGAGCGGGTCATCGCGACCGGCGGTGGCTACTGACCGGCGTGCTGGAATGCGGTGACTGCGGCCACAAGTTCTGGGGTGACCCCCGGCGCAGGGGCCGCAGGGAGGGCCAACCCGAGATCATCACCACGTACTACACCTGCTCGGGCCGTCGTCGCCACGGCAGAACGATCTGCGAGGCGTCCTCGACGCTGCGGGCCGAGCAGGTCGAGCAGTGGGTGCTGGACAAACTCCAGGCCCTGGTTCTGGCCGACGAGGACGCCGTGGGCGAGGCGGTCGAACGGTTCGTCGCCTCCGTGGCCACCAACACCCCCGGCGCTGCCGACGCGGAGCGGGTCGCCCGGGAGATCACACAGATCAACGACATGGTCACCGCGCTGACGATGAACATCGATCCGGTCAACATGGCGATGCTCAACGACCGCCTGACGCAGATGCGGCTGCGCAAGGACGCGCTGGAGGAGGAGCTGCGCATGGCCAAGCGGGCCAACGCCGACCACGACGCCGCGGAACTGCGACGGTGGGCCAGGGGGCAACTGACGGGCCTGCGGGCCGCGAGGAACGGCGTCCGCAACGACGCGACGCGCGAGGTGATCGCCACCTACGTGGACCGCATCGTCGTCTGGCCGTCGCGGAAGCGGGGCGAGATGCTTCTGAACGCCGCCGCAAAGCCCCTATGGAAAGACCACGACCGCCCTTTTGGACGGTCGTGGTCTAGTGCAATCGGGGCGACTGGATTTGAACCAGCGACCTCTGCGTCCCGAACGCAAAGGCTATCCGATCCAACCTACGCAATATCAAGAAGTTACGCTTCCGTGCAATCTCCGTTGCACCACTGGTTGCACCCGCATTCCAGATGGAGGTAACCTATTATGTATAACCCGGTTACAAGTCACAACTATCCTTAGTGCCGGTTCGTTGTCTGGCACTCCCGAATCGGTACGCGCCGAGCCAAACAGACGGGGATCACACGGCCGATGAGGCTGGAAGCCAATAGGCGTAACTGCTTCGTCCGAAAGGCGGACGGGGTTTTCGGGAGGGACAGCGGCTGGGCCTGTCGCTCGTATGGTCTGTCGCCCTCGGACTACTTCGCCTGCCACCGGACGGACAGCGTCATGTTCTTGACCCGTTTGATGTCATCGGGGTGGGCATCGGCGTAGACGTTTCCGAACCATGACTGGGCGAAGTAATGGTCTCCGCTGTCACCGCCGGACTTCGACCCGGGCCAGACGCCGATAAAGGGCCAGTCCCGCGCCCGCACACAGGTCCCCGAGTTCGCGCTGAGCAAGAAGCCCTGGAGATATCCTGCACTATAGGCCTTGGTGAACGGGAACTCCGTCGAGACGACTTCCTGACCATCCGCGTCCAACAAGGTAATGTCGACCACTGCTTTGGCACTACGGGTTGCCGGCAGAGACTCGACAACCCCGGGATCGAGTCCGTAGATCAGGACGTTTGCCGCACCCTTA
>CAZVEV010000518.1:0-2126 GCA_964625865.1 uncultured Planctomycetaceae bacterium
CGATCTTCATGGCCAACGCGGGCGGCGCCTGGGACAACGCCAAGAAGTACATCGAAACAGGCGAGCATGGCGGCAAGGGCAGCGACGCCCACAAGGCGGCCATCGTCGGCGACACCGTGGGCGACCCGTTCAAGGATACCTCGGGCCCGAGCCTGAACATCCTGATCAAGCTGATGAGCATGGTCTCGGTCGTCTTCGCGGGCCTGATCGTCAAGTACGCGCCGCAGATCGGCGCCCTGCTCGGGTTGAACTGAGGCGGCTGATATGGCCACGCGGGCAGGCAAAAACGACGCGGCACGCGAATTGGCCCTCCAGGCCGCACGCATAGCGCATGACGACCATGCCGAGGACGTCCTCGTTCTCGACCTGACCGGCGTCAGCCCGGTGACGGACTACTTCGTCATCGCCACTGGCACCAGCGACAGGCAACTGCGCGCCGTGTGCGATGAGATGGTCGCCCACGGCAAGGAGTGCGGCCAGCGGGTCTGGCACGTGGCGGGCCGGGATTCCGGCCAGTGGATTGTGCTGGACTTCGTCGACGTGGTCGTGCATTTATTCGAGCAGTCGCGACGGACGTTCTACGACCTGGAGTTGATCTGGGGCGAGGCGCCGCGGGTCGACTGGCAGCGCTGAGCATCACAGCGAGACAACACGAAAGGCTGGTGGACATGGACATGAAGGAAGTTCTGACCGAGCGGTTCACCGAGGCCATCAAGAAGTCCCTGCCGAAAACCCCGCTGATCGGACCGAAGTGGTTTAAGCTGCATGCCAACGGCAAGCCCGCCGATTTCCAGTTCGCCGGGTGCACCAAGCTGGCCAAGGCCACCACCTTGAGGCCCCACAGGGTCGTCGAGAAGATCCTCAGGAACCTCGACCTGAAGGACATCGCCTCCAAGGTCGAACCGACCCCGGACTTCAAGATCAACGTGACGCTCATCAAAACCGCCGAGGGCGAGGGGCAATGAACCTCCGCGCCGTCCTGGAAGATCGCCTCGGCCGGGCGCTGGCTGATGCGGGTATGGCCGACGCGCCCGCGATGGTCAGGCCCGCCGCCAAACCGCAGTTCGGCGACTACCAGGCCAACGGCTGCATGGCCGCCGCCAAACGCGCCGGCGCCAACCCGCGCGAGCTGGCCGAGAAGGTCATCGCCGCCGCCGAACTGGACGACCTGGTCGAGACGCTCGATATCGCCGGGCCCGGCTTCATCAACATCACGCTGAAGACGGACTGGTTGGCCGGGCAGTTGACCGCGCGCCTCGACGACGCCAAACTCGGCGTCGAGGCTCCCGCCGACCCGCAGACCGTCGTCGTCGACTACTCCAGTCCGAACCTCGCCAAGGAAATGCACGTCGGGCATCTGCGAAGCACGATCATCGGCGACGCCCTGGCCCGCGTCCTCGACTTCATCGGCCACAACGTCATCCGCCAGAACCACGTCGGCGACTGGGGCACGCAGTTCGGGATGCTGACAGCATTTCTTGAGCGAGAGGAGCATCGGGCCGCGGCAGAGCTGAACGAGCTTGGTCAGAATGTCGGCGAGACAGTCACTGGCACGGAGTTGGGCGACCTTGAGGGTTTCTACAGACGTGCGAAAGTCCTATTTGACACAGATCCTGAGTTCGCCGATACCTCGCGCGAGTACGTTGTGAGACTTCAGGCTGGTGATGAAGAGGTGGTGGAGGAATGGAACCGCTTCAGGCATCTGTCACTGAAGCATTGTGACGCCGTCTATGAACGCCTGGGTGTAGGGCTCGGCCCGGATGACGTTCGCGGTGAGAGTGCCTATAACGACGACCTGCCTCAGGTCGTCGCCGATCTGCGGACCGCGGGCCTGCTGGAAGAATCGCAGGGCGCCCAGTGCGTCTTCCTGGACGAGTTCCGCGGGAAGGGGCCGGACGATTCGGACCTGCCGGTGATTATCCAGAAGTCCGACGGCGCGTATCTCTATGCGACGACGGACCTTGCAGGCATGCGGTATCGTAGCGGCCAGCTTGGCGCCAATCGCGTCCTCTACGTGACTGACTCGCGGCAGGGGACGCATTTTGCGCAGGTGTTCGGCGTGGCGAAGTTGGCGGGGTTCGTCAGTGAGGATGTCTCGCTGGAGCACGTGCCGTTCGGCATGATGC
>CAZVEV010000519.1:0-2100 GCA_964625865.1 uncultured Planctomycetaceae bacterium
GCAATGAACAGAATCGCCAATGCACTCTTTATCACTCTGACCCTCGTCCTGATCCCTATCTGCTCGTGCGGTGGACCGCCGCGAGAAACCGTTGACCCGGCCGAGCGGAAGGCCAGTCTGATCGAGAAGGTCAAGCAGGGGGACCTTCACGGTGTCAAGCAGATCCTCGAGGAGGACCGGGACCTGGCGAAGCTGAAGACCGACGAGGACATGCCGCTGATATGCCTCGCCGCGAACAACGGACACGCCAAGATCGTCGGCCACCTGTTGGAGATGGGGGCGGATATCAACGCCTTATCCGAGAACGGAGGCCCGCTCCACCTGGCCGTCCGAAAGGGCCATCTGCTTGTGGTCAGGGGGCTGCTGAGCCGCAAGGCGAACGTGAACCTCAGAAACAAGTGGAAGGAAACGCCGCTGCACTACACCGTCCGCAACAAGAAATCCGCGATCGCCGAGCTTCTGATTGCGGCCGGCGCGGACGTTAAGGCCAGAGACTACGCGGGGAGGGCCCCTCTTCACCGCTGCAAAAACGCGGGGGTGGCCAGGGCGCTTGTGTCAGGCGGCGCCGGAATCGATACCGTAGACATTCGCGGATACACGGCGCTTCACTGGGCGGCCGCACCGGGAGAGGCCATTGATGCACCGACGATACGTTACCTCCTGAGCCAGGGCGCGAACACCAATGCGGTAGACAGGTCGGGATTCACGGCGTATGAGCTTGCCAAGAAGCACGGGCAAAAAGCGCTGATCTCCATTCTCGACGCGCACGCGCGTGAGAAGGAACTCGAGTAGGGCGACAAGATCGATAAGATGTTGTCGTCAGGCCCGTAGGCCCGGACAGAATTGTAGCCCCGTCCGCAAGGGCGGGGTCAGCATAGACCTCAACTCCCGACGAGCCCCGGCCAGGGGCGAAAGAGGTGTGAATTGCCTTCTTGCGTATCCATATTTCGCGCGGGATGCGGCGGGAGCGGCGGCCATGGCAAGTTATGTGAT
Organism: uncultured Planctomycetaceae bacterium; assembly: GCA_964625865.1. Taxonomy (GTDB): domain Bacteria; phylum Planctomycetota; class Phycisphaerae; order SM23-33; family SM23-33; genus CAZVEV01. The sequence continues at coordinate 994 of CAZVEV010000519.1, forward strand.
CACAATTGCTTTCGGGCGGCGGGACGTGGTCATGCGAATCGAGCAAAAAACGCGGGCCGGCGTAGAACGGGATGAGTAAGAGACAGGCAATCTGCTATTCTGCCGGCCTGGCGGTGCTGATCGCCGGGGCAGTGACCTGGCTTCTGTGGCCGGGGTCGACGTCAGATCCGCTTGCCGGGTACTGGTCTGACACGACCGGAGAACCGCTCGGGATGTTCTTGGATCTGCGAAGCGATCGGACCTTCGCCATGGGCGATATAGACGGAGGCCAGCATTACCCCGGACTGTTCGGGATATGGGAAACGAAGGACAACTACCTTGTTCTCAGGATCACTGAGACTGAATCCTGCAAAGTCCAGACAGGCCGGGCCCTGGGCTGGTCCTTCGCGATAACACCTGATAAACGCTTAGTCCTGAAGGCACCCGATGGCAGCACCAGACGGATACTGACCAGGACCGCCGCACCAATGGATTCATCCGATGCGCTTCAAGCGGACAGGTGATCCTCAACGTTAGAGGCGGGTAGCTGAGAGATGTCACAATATGACGAGAAAATCTCCAGAGGGCAGGCGCTGCTTGACTTGGCAGTGTCCTGTGAACTGCCGGTCAGACACGCCTGGCTTGGGTACGCCAGTGCGATCTTCCTGGAATGTAGGCAAATTGACCAAATCCACCCGCGGGAACAACCCAGGCGGTCAGATCACGTTCATCGTCTTGATCGCGCTGGCGATGCCGGTTGCCAATGAGTTGAGCCCGCCGCAGGCGGGTGATCTGATCGTAGCCCAGGGCGAGCCGGCTTGGCCTGCGAAGCCTTTGGCGAAGCAGGCAGGCGAACCCTGGGTATTGGGCCTGAACGGCCCGGAGCCCGCCGGCTCGTGCTACGTAGCGAAGCTACTTCGCAGAGTAGGAAGGCGGGTGAATGAAATGTGGATTGCGGATGTGTCGAGAGGTTCACGCACCCGCCTGCGGCGGGCTCCATTATAATCCCAAACCTCCACCCGGGGCTCACCCTCCGGGCTCACCCCGGGCTACGTTCGGACCACCCGCCTTCGGCGGGCTCAAAGCCAAACCCCTACACCAGCCGCAAGCAGCCCCTGTTCAAGGACC
>CAZVEV010000520.1:0-2075 GCA_964625865.1 uncultured Planctomycetaceae bacterium
CCTTCAACCACTTCACCTATCGGCGGTGCGGGTAACTGTCCGTATTCTTCTCTGAAAACTCGTACGTCCCGACAATTTCCCCCACATGCACCCGCTTGTCCTTCTTTGAAGGGTAGACAACCAAGTCCCCGACTTTCATTTCGTGAACAAACCTGAACAACTGCCCTCCGGCATTTGGGTAATACCCAGGCTTTCGCCCCGGCCGATGCTCAGCTAGAGCCTTCTTGAAGGCATCGCGACTCGGAGCCAGCGTCGACAAGTCAGGCATCTCGTCCCACCCGAGAGCCACCTGATGCCCGTTCAGGAAGATCCCATCAGCATCTCCGGTTCGCCCGCCATGGATTCCCCACAATGTCGCACTGCTGTAATCCTTAGCTGTCATGCGTTCTCCTTCGAATTCTCTTTAGGCTTTCGTGGCCGCCCATCCCCCGTGTCCGCATCTGGCATTCTATGCGTTGCAAAACCTTCTAAACTATTGCAGTCTGAAGCAACATAGGCAAGCATCGGAGCGACTCAATATGGGAAGAAGACGAACCAGTCTGATCGACGACCTCTTTGACATGCTCGTAGAGCTGCCCTGGTGGGTGGGTGTGATAGTGGCCGGGGTGTTCTGGATGATGGGGGCGAGCAGGGCGGGTATCGGCGGGCTCGCGCCCTTCATGAGGCTGGTTTTCACCCTATTCGCGCTCATGTCCCTGGCAGCTGCCGCCACCTCTGCGTTGCGCAGCACGTCGCGGCGTAAGCTGCTGGATCGTCAAAAGGGCATTGAATCTCTGAAATCCCTCTCGTGGCGCCAATTCGAACACCTCGTTGGCGAGGCGTACCGACGCCAAGGCTACGACGTAGAGGAAACCGGCGGTGGCGGGGCAGACGGAGGGGTGGATCTCATCCTCCGAGCCAACGGCGAGACCTCCCTCGTTCAGTGTAAGCGGTGGCGAACACAACGCGTAGGTGTAGACAAGGTCCGAGAGCTGTTCGGCGTTGTCACTGCCGAAGGCGCGGGACGAGGAATCCTCGTCACATCCGGCAAGTTCACAACCGCCGCCCAATCCTTTGCCGCCGGCAAACCGCTCACCCTTGTCGACGGCCCCGCCTTGGCCCAATTGGTGCGAGATGTTCAACCCCGCAGTCAGGCATCTACACCACGCCCGCCCCCAATTCCCACACCTGCCGCCATAGATTGCCCCCGATGCAACAGCCCCATGGTGCTCCGCACAGCAAGGCGGGGATCCAACGCCGGCTCCCAATTCTACGGATGCTCCCGATTTCCTCAGTGCAGAGGCATCCGTTCAGTTGATTGAAAGAAAGGAAGAGAAGAGCATGGGGAGAAAAATCAGACCGCCTGCATTCACCAAGACGTCTTTGCCTTCCGTAAAAGACCGGCGGCCAATAAACGGAGTGGCCTCCCATGCCTTGCTGCACGGCACCCATGCCCCACAATCCACGCGTGCGGATCTCTTGCAAACCGCAGTTCGGTTCTGTGCTGCGGGATTGGGCTTGGCGGATGTGGCCCTTCGCTTGGCAAACAGTCATGGCTGCCAGCACCAGTGGGCCGTCAAATACGTCGAGGATCATTGGGGCGTCATCCAGGGGCTCGCCCGCGACATCCATTCGTCTGACACATCGCCCGACGTGCCGATTCAATACTCAGCGTGGGATGGCGAACCAGAGACCCTTGATCACGCAATCCTCAGCACTGTGCTCTCGTCTCCTGGGATCAGGAGTGAATCACTTGCAAAGTTTCTTGCTGGCGACCGTGTTCTGAAAGTGCGGGATAAAGTCCAGAAGGCCATTGATGTCCTCATTGCCGCTGGAGAGCTGAAATACAAGGGCTTCGCCATGAAACTCTTTATTCCATCATCTCACGGAAGCAAATCGAGAAAGTAGATAACATCCACCGTCCTCGCTGCCTAACCTAAAGTCACTGCCATCTGGCGCCCTCTGCCCCTTACAACAGGGGCATGAATGAAAAACATGACGGCAGCTGGCGCGACACCCAATTCACACCCGAGCAATGGGCCTGCGTGCCCACAACCGCGAGCCCTTGGCATGTCTCGCCGTCACCACCCGGCACC
>CAZVEV010000521.1:0-2061 GCA_964625865.1 uncultured Planctomycetaceae bacterium
CCAGGCTCAACGAGGAAGCCTTCAGCGAGCGAACGTGCCCGTCGTGCGGTCAGCGGCTCCGCAAGACACAGGTCGAGAACATGATTGGCAATCCCCGCTACGAGGCGTGGAGCAGAGAGGGCTACTGCTCTCTTGCCTGCTACGAGAAGTCAAGCGCTGAGCAACCGGTCACGGGTGGTCGCGCGGTTTCGGTTTGCGGGTGACGTTGTGGGCAATTCAGAACGCCGAACAAGCAGGAGACACACCCGCGGGTAACGGAAGCAATGCTCATCAGTCCATACGCTTCCGTGGGCCTGGCCCTCTGAAATGCACGCACTGCGGTGCTCTGCCTGAAACGCAGAGAGACGACAGCGTCTCCGATGCAGCCGAGGTAATCCTGTGTCAGCATTATGGACTGAAACGGTGTCGCGTCCAATGCCCTGGATGCGGAACGAGCGCAGTTGTTGTTGGGTAGGTGGAGTTGTCACCATGAGAGGAAGCCCGAGGGCGTCCACGCTGGACGGCGGAAAGAGGAAGATCAGGCGGAAAGCGAGGGACCCGCTGCACGGGTGGTGGTCCTGACGGCTGTGTTGATGAGCATTGCACCGCATACGCCTTGACACGTGGAGGAATCACATGAAAGCAACGTGTTGCGTCTGCAAACGACAAGCATTCGGTCGATCGTATCCGCTTCACTACGGGTACGTGACGGACTACGTGGAGGACTGCTCGCAAGCTCCACACATCTACAGATCGACGGCAACCTTCAGAATACTGGGGGAGGTCGATGCCTTCGTCTGCCGACGATGTGTCCGCAGGCGCCGAGCCATACCATGGCTGATGTTTATGCCGGCCTTTTGCTTGGTGGCCCTTATTGTGCTGCTGGTGTTCTCCGGAGCAGGTAAGCGGGCTATCGGATGGGCCGTCATAGCTCTATTTGCCGCGTTCGGAATCGCCACTGAGAAGTTGGCCGAGTGGCAGTCTGAGAATGAGTATTGGGGCGCCGGTAGTCAACTCGCAAAAGCGGCGAAGAGACCGGAGTGTGATGAGATAGTAAAGCGTGTTCATGGACAGGAGCACGCCAGCATGTGGACGCAACGTGAGTACGCGAAACTCCGCACGCAATAGACGTCGACGCAGCACAGCAAAGGAGATCACCATGGCTGACCCAAACAAAATGCAGATTCACCGTCGGGCTGCAAAGCAAACGAAGGTGCGCTACATCGAGACTGTTGCCTGCCTGCCGATTGCACTGGTCTTGCTGGTCTCCGGTCAGCTTGTCCTGGTTGTCCTTTCGCTGCTCGTCGCTCTGGCAGGCGTTGTCTGCGGACACATTGCTTTGCACAAGCGGGCGAAGTACGGGCTGGCGTATCCCAGGAAAACACGTGCCATCGTTGCCCTTGGCGGCTGCTATGTGCTCGTCATCGCATGGCTGACTCTTGCGGTGATTGGGTTCCGCAGAGCACGAGCGGGTATGGCCCGAATTCGCGTCGCAGCCGCCGTTGCACAGATGCAGGCATTTGAGGTGGCACTGCAACGCTACCGCATGGACCACGGCTCCATTCCTGATCAGCATCATGGGCTTCAGTCGCTTGTCGAGATGCCGGACGGCCTGGAGGACCCTGCTTGCTATCGGAGAGACGGATACCTCGATACACGGGAAGTGCCGCGAGACCCGTGGGGGAGTGAATACGTCTACCTCGTGCCCGGTCCTGACGGCGGTCCTTTTGAGATCCTCTCCTACGGCAGCGATGGTGAGCCCGGCGGCGTTGAAGAAGCTGCCGACATTGAGTACTCCTGGATGGTTAAGCGGCGATAGTCCACCGACGGGGGAGACGGCCCAATTGGGGAGGGTGGGGCGCCGGAGACTCCCCCGACAATTGTCCCCTCATGCCGCTTACGGCAGCCGACTAAACAAACGCTCGTTCAGTCCGCGGTGCCGACGACGCGCAGTCCGGACTGATTGATGATTGCCGATTGACGATTCCGCGATTTTGGGACATCGTGGGTCAGCGGGCATCAATCGAGGCAGACGACCTGTCATCCCGAGCGCAGCGCAGCGGAGTCGAGGGATCTCGGGAA
>CAZVEV010000522.1:0-2045 GCA_964625865.1 uncultured Planctomycetaceae bacterium
TCACCCAGTTGATAGGGTTCGTCCACAAGCAAAAAGTGCTCACCAACCGCAACACTATAGCGGACGACACTTCCTAAAAACTCTCTGTGTTCAACCTTGCCCGATAGATGCGTGGCTCCCGGCGGCGTTTCGCCTTCTGATGCGTGGATGGTGAGATTTTGAGGTCGGAAGACGATTTGAGATGCTGCCCGGTTATATTCCCCTATGGGGACGACTACGGCGTCATCCGATGAACGAAAAAGGGACTTGTCATCCTGCAATGCCACAACCCCTTCCACAACATTGGCCACGCCTAGAAATTTCGCGACGAAAAGGTTTGCCGGTTGGTCGTAAAGATCCATGGGGGAACCCACTTGCTGAATGATGCCGTCGTTGATGACAGCAATCCGATCGGCGGTGGTATTGGCCTCCTCCTGGTCATGGGTTACAAAGATGGTCGTAAGAGAAAGCTTGCGCTGCAACTGGCGCAGCTCCCGACGCATTTGGACACGGAGCTTGGCATCGAGGTTAGAGAGTGGTTCATCGAGGAGAAGCACCTGGGGTTCAATAATTATGGTACGAGCCAGGGCTACTCTCTGCTGCTGGCCACCCGAAAGCTGGGACGGCCGCCGGTCGGCTAGATCAAGAAGATCGACAAGGTCAAGCGCTTCATCGACCCGCCTGTTGATCTCGTTTCGGGGTACATGTCGTTCCTCAAGACCGAAGGCCACATTTTTTCGTATGGTCATGTGCGGCCACAGGGCGTAACTTTGGAACACCATTCCCAGATTGCGTTGCCAGGGCGGCAGAAAGGACACTTCCTTCTCTCCGATGATCACCCGGCCGGTTTGGGCCGATTCAAATCCGGCAATCAGACGAAGGAGCGTGGTCTTGCCACAGCCCGAGGGCCCGAGAAAGGCAAAGAATTCACCGGGCTCAATTTGAAGGTCGATACCCTTGAGCACGTGGGTTTTGCCAAAGGACAGGTTAATACCTTCCAACCTCACGCTCACGGCGGAATCATTCCTGGACTTATGTAAGGTGTTGTTCATCTTTTTTCTCCAGCTTATGATCTCAATTTTTCTGCTCCATACCGAGTTTTCTCTGACGTCGCTCCACGAAGATGTAGGAAAGCAACGTACAAAGACCCCCCACGACCACGGCCACAATACCAAGAGCCGCGCCCGGCCCGCGTCCTGCAGCGCTTTGCATGTACACGTAGATGCCGTATGAAAGAGGTCCATCCGAATTCTTCGATACCAGCATCAGGGTCATCCCCAGTTCCACAGCCGCGGTGGCAAAACTAGTGACAAATCCTGCGAGAATACCTCCGGCCATGAGCGGTACCACGATTTTACGCACCGTCGATAGTTTGCCTGCTCCAAGGTTTTAGGCCGATTCCTCCAGCGATACGCTCACTTGCTGCAGCGCCGCCGTGCAGGCGCGCAACGCATAGGGCAACCGGCGGACGGAGAGGGCAATAACGATGGCAATCCACCATGTGGCAAGGGGCTGGTTTTCCAACCAGGGCACGCGAAAGCCGTAGAACGTTCGCAGATATCCGATCCCAATGACCAAACCGGGAATCGCTACAGCCGACATAGCGACGTAGTCCAGCCACTGCCGTCCAATCAGCTTGGTACGCAGCACGATGTAGGCAATGGCTGTACCCAATATGACGTCGATGGTCGCAGCCAGTGCGGAATAGAGAACGGTATTGGTCATATACTCTGGGGTCTCAGCGAAGATGGTGGCAAAATGCTTGAAAGTGAATGCATCGGGAAGCATGCTGAACGACCAGATCGTACCAAAAGAGAGCAGCGACAGTCCCACATGAGGTGCCAATACCAACCCCATGATCAAGAGCACGATAACCCAGGCGAAAAACTTCTCCCACGGTCGCATCCGGCGTTTGGCGAGACCGCCGCCGCCTTTTTGGACAGTTGCATAATCCTTGCCCCTCAAAGTGAGCATGGCGAGCCACATGGAGCCCAGGGCGATCACCACAAGGATGACTGAAATCACATAACCCATGGGGTCTTTGATTCCGATGGATGCGATGCGCA
>CAZVEV010000523.1:0-2021 GCA_964625865.1 uncultured Planctomycetaceae bacterium
TGTTTCTGCGTTCGGGACGCAGAGGTCGCTGGTTCAAATCCAGTCGCCCCGACTTTTCATATCTTCTTTACTGTAAGACACTTGCGTCGACAGTTGCCTCTCCCCCCGGAGTGACCCTTTTTGTGCTTGTTGCAGAGATTGGTGTAGGGTAGGTGGCCTAAGCTCTTCGCGACAAGTTAGTTGCCGCGATTCTACGTTGCAGAGTTCCGGGGAACCAGTGCGCAGGATTCGTCTGCGTGCAAAGGCGGTCCCGTGGCAAGACGGCTCGTTCAGCACACGAAGCCAGTGGACGCGTGAGTCCCACCGCAGCACCAAGTGCCGTTGCGTGGAGAAGCCACGGTCCGAAGCAGACAGATGCATGCCGACAAGCTGCCTCGGGGTCCGCCACTTCGTACACTCCGGTCGATCCCAATGTTCACCTCACTAGCCGAGGGAAGAGCATAGAGCGCCGGTCTTCGGAACCGAGGGGGCGGTGACAGAGGCCCGCAGTCATCGTCTCTCCGCGAAGCAATGAAGGTTGCCATCTTGCGTTGCGATGTACAAACGGCCCTGGGCCACGGCGATGCTATCCCAGACCGGGGCGGCGTCGAGTTTGTACTCGGCGAGTTTCTCGCCGGTCGAGGCGGAAACAGCCCATAGAATGCCGCCCAGCCGTCCTTCGTATCCCTTGGCCAAGTCATCCTCGGGGAACGCCACGGGTGTGCCCGCGACGAACAAGACATCGCCCGCCAACGCCATCGCCTTGCCGGTAATTGGGATAGAGACGTCCCAGCGTTTCAGCGCGGTGCTGCGCGGAACCGCCCTTCTCGTGCTTTGACCGGGCTCAACGCGAATTGTCGCCAGGTCACCGGCGTAAAGCTTGTAGCCGTTCAGGCGCGGATCGAACGTGGCGGTCCGGCTCGGCTGATAGCCGCGGACCTCGTAGAACCGCGTGCCGTCGCGAACCAGGATGTCGCCATGCACCGGGCCCCTCCCGGTGGCGATGTCATAGCGGAGCGTGGTGTCAATCGTCCACCAGCTTCGGTGATGCGGGGTCGGCTCGACAAATCCGTGGGAGGTGATCAGGTGCGGCGGGACTGGATGGTCGGGGCTCACCAACTCGAGATCCGTCGTGAACGCCTGGTGCCGAAGGAACAGATGCCCCTCTTCGGCCAACAGAATGTCTCCCTTGTTTCCCTCGATGCCGCCCGCGCCTGTCGCTCCTAACGCCGTCACCTCACTGACAATCGGATGGCCGTCGGGACCATAGGGCCCGTACAGGCGCTGCTGATGGATTACCCGGCCCGTTCGCGGGTCAAGACCGAACAGGAACAACCCGCCGTCCAGAAACGAATTTCGGCCGGCCACGAGATACGCGACGTCGTCGTAAACGAGGATGCTGCCGCAGACCGGCCAAGCGGACTCGACTTGTCCGTAGGCGCACAACAGCCGCTCGGGCAATGCCCTGAACCGCCAGATTGGTGCTCCGTCGGCTGCCCGCAGGCAATACACCCACCCGTCGCGCGAACCGCACAGCAATCGCCCTTGGTGAAAGGTGGGCGGGGAATCGACGCGTCCGCCGGTGGTATAGGTCCACTGGATCTTGCCGTCGGCGGCGTTCAGGGCGCATACGGCATGCGTGTCCTCGTCGGCGACGAACACCTGTCCGCCGACGATCACGGGTGGACTGGCATAGGTGGTGAGCTTCGTCTGCCACCGTGGTTCGAGCATGGCGGACACGGCGGTCGTAGAGTGGCCGCTGCGACTCGCATCCTGCCGATAGGTAGGCCAGTCGTCGCCGGTAACCGCGGGCCCAGGTTCGATCGGGGCGGCGTAGGCCGCTCCTTTTTCGATCTGCGGAGCGACGGCGACCGTGATGGGCTGGCCGGACGATTTCACGCCTGGATCGGAAGCCAACGCGTTGAACGCGGTGAGTTGCACCTTGTTCGCGCACGAACAGGCTGCCGGCCCCACGTACAACAGCCCGTTGCAGCCGGTCTTCCATTATGAGGTCACAGGAGAAAATGGCGTAAGTCGTTTGA
>CAZVEV010000524.1:0-2014 GCA_964625865.1 uncultured Planctomycetaceae bacterium
GACGAACAAGAGGCAGGGAAGGGTTAGGCGAGGCGTTACACCTACTGTTTTCAGTAGGTTATGCGACAATCATGAATCGGGTACAGTTGACCGATCCTGAATTCCTCTACCGTAAGGAGATCGTTATGGAGATAGGATCATCGACGGTAAGCTCAAGAAGGGCGAGACGAAGACCATAGAGATATAGGACAAGCAAAGGAGCACACAATGAGACGTAGAGATTTTCTCAAGACGGCAGGTGCCGGCGTTGTAGGGTATAGCTTGCTGCCGGACATTGGGATGGCTTGGGCGGAGGTGCCGTCCAGAAATGCGAATATCATCGAAGGACGTAAACTGAACATTGCCTGCGTGGGGATTGGCGGAAGGGGGGCTCAAAACCTGGGCGGCATGGCCGGAGAAAACATTGTCGCCCTGTGTGATGTCCAGATGGGTGATGAACAGAGGAAGAGCGCTGCAAAATTCCCTGATGCGAAAGTCTATAAAGATTACCGCAAGATGCTGATGGAGATGGACGATCAGATCGACGCGGTGGTGGTGAGTACGCCCGACCACACGCACTTTCCCGTCGCGATGATGGCCTTGCAGATGGGGAAGCATACGTACGTCGAAAAACCGATCAGCCATACTATTGAAGAGGCACGGAAGCTGACAGAGATGGCCCGGAAGAAGGGCGCCGTGACGCAGTGCGGCAACGGCGGACACGCGAGGGAGGGGATCAGGCGTCTTGTGGAATGGGTGCGAGCGGACGCCATCGGTGACGTCAGGGAGGTGCATGTGTGGACGTATCGGCCGGTAAAGCAGGGTCCATATGCATGGACCCAGGGCTTGGAGCGGCCAAGCGAACGCATGCCGGTGCCTGCGAACCTGGACTGGAATCTCTGGCTGGGGCCCGCGCCCTACCGCGACTACCACTCGCAGTATATGCCCGGCAAGTGGCGGGGGTGGTGGGATTTCGGTGCCGGTGTGCTAGGCGATATGGGGTGCCACATGCTTGACGCGCCATTCTGGGCGCTGGATCTCAAGTATCCTGAGCGTGTCGAAGTTGACCAGGAAGGCGCTACGAAGGAGTCCGGACCGGTGCATGCAACCGTTACCTATTCGTTCCCGGCACGAGGGAAAAGGCCGCCGGTAAAGGTGTTTTGGTATGAGAACGGCCGCAAGCCTCCGAGGCCAGAAGGTCTTGAGGAGGGGCGTAAACTGAGCACCGGTGGCATGTACATGGTTGGGGATAAGGGGGTCATCATGGATCAGAGCGATTACTGCAACAGCCCGAGGCTTGTACCGGAAACCGCGATGCGGGCGTTTGCGAAGAACGGGCTGCCCGAGAAGACCATCCCCAGGGTTCCAAGCGGGAGCTCACACCTGGAGTGGATCAAGGCGTGTAAGGGTGAGGGACCGAAGCCGGGTTCGAACTTTGACTATTCCGGCCCCCTCACGGAAATGGTGCTGATGGGCAATCTGGCAGTCAGAATGGACGCACCCATCGAGTGGGACGGCGAGAATATGGTCTGCACGAATCTGAAAGAGGCCAACGATTTGGTCAGGAAGAAATACCGGGTGTTTTAGCGACAAGTGGATCGGATGACGACTACGGCGAAAGGCCGGCAAGTAGGGGAGCTCGGTTTTGCGGGAGCCTCATCCCGAAGCGAGTTCGGGATGGGCTACATGTAGCCCGCTCGCGCCGCGAGCGAGGCTCTCTCGAGATGTTCGAAACGACAAAGTGAAGAGGAAGAACAATGAAGAAACTACTTATCATTCTACTCATCGTTGCCGCCTCCAGCGTGCAGGCGGCAAAGGAGCACTGGAAGCTGGGGTTGCAGTGCTGGACATTCAATCATAAGACCCTCATGGAGACGGCGGACTACTGTCAGCTACAGGGGATCCAGTACCTGGAAATCTACCCGGGGCAGCGCATCGGTGGCGACTTTGACGGCAAGGTGATCCATACGATGAGTCCCAAGGTGCGCGAGAGGCTCCTTGTGGAACTTGCGAAACGCGAGGTCGAGCTGGTCTC
>CAZVEV010000525.1:0-1995 GCA_964625865.1 uncultured Planctomycetaceae bacterium
TATCTAATAACCCGAGGGGTTGTCGTGGGTTCTCGCGCCCGTCCCTGCTCAGTATCGTGCGCCGATACACGCGGTAGCATTGGGGGTTGTACTACCGTTAGAATAACGACTCACCCCCGATCGACGGGGCGCGAGCGACAGAGAACCTGTGAACCGACCGGAAGGAGAACTCCCTATGACCAACTTTCGCATGATCGTGGCCTCGGCCGTCGTGCTGGCGCTGGGTATCGCGGGCCCCGCCTGGGCAGCGCCGTCCTGCTGTCCGTCCGCGACGGTCAAGACCGTCGCCAAGGCGACCGCTGCGGCCAAGGCCCCCGCCAAGGCCCCGGCATTGCCGCCGTTGGAGAAGGGCTTCGTCCGCCTGTTCGACGGCAAGAGCTTTAAGGGTTGGAAAGTCTCGACCGAGAACCCCAAGACGTTCACGATCAAGGACGGGGCGATCGTGGCCAAGGGCAAGCGGGCCCACCTGTTCTACGCGGGCGACGTCTGCAAGGCGAACTTCAAGAACTTCGAACTGAAGATCGACCTGATGACGTTGAAGAACTCCAACGGCGGGGTGTACTTCCACACGAAGTATCAGAAGTCCGGCTGGCCGAGCAAGGGCTACGAGGTCCAGGTCAACAACACGCACCGTGACCGCAAGAAGTCCGGCGGGCTTTACGCGGTCAAGGACGTGATGGACAAGCCGCCGGCCACCGACGGCGTGTGGTTCACCGAACACATCATCGTCAAGGGCAAGAGCATCACGATCAAGGTCACCCCCGCCCCGGGCGCCAAGCCGATCACGACCGTCGAGTACACCGAGCCGACGCCGCCCAAGCCCCCGCGCGGCATGAGCGGGCGGTTCCTGTCCAGCGGCACGTTCGCCCTGCAGGGCCACGACCCCGGCTCGACCGTCTACTACAAGAATATCCGCGTCAAGGTCCTGCCGGAGTAGCACCCGAATCTCGCGGTAGCGAATCGTAGGGCGTGCAACGTGTTGCACGCGGGACAAACGGCGCCTCCGTTCCGCGTGCAAGCGAGTTGCACGCCCTACTCATTACCCACTATCCTGTGACGTGAATGATGCAACAAGATCAACCGGTTTGGCGGAACAGTCTTCCTCGGCTGGAGCGAACGATGGTTCGACGTTGGATTGTTGGCGTGGCGCTTGCCTGCGCGTTTGTCGTCGGCTGCGGATCCCCGCGGACGCCCGTGGCCCCGCTTCCCGTCTCGGACATGCCCACCCCGGCGCCGCGCCGAGACGGCGGGGCACGCATCGTCGCGCCTCTGCGCGAGTCGGTCGTCTCGCCGGGGCCGTCTGCGCGGTCTGTGCAAGGCAAGCCCATCCGGTCGTGGGTCTACGGCGAGGGCGAGCGGACGGTGATGTTCCTGGGCGGCATCCACGGGTCCGAGCCGGCCGGCGCGGGCCTGTGCGAGACGCTGCGGGAATACCTCGTCGAACACCCGGAGGTCCTGGAAGGACGGCGCGTGGTGGTGGCCCCGGCGCTGAACCCGGACGGCCTGGCCGCCCGCACGCGGACCAACGCGCGCGGCGTGGACCTGAACCGCAACTTCGACACGACCAATCGCAAGAACACTCGGCGGTTTGGCATGCGTCCGCTGTCGGAGCCGGAGTCGCGCCTCATCGCCGAATTGATCACGCGTTTCAGGCCGGCGGCCATCGTGACGGTTCACCAGCCGTTGGCGTGCGTGGACTATGACGGCCCGGCCGCGACGCTGGCGATGGCAATGTCGCGCGCGTGCGGCCTGCCCGTCAAGAAACTCGGCGCCAGCCCCGGCTCGCTGGGTTCGTACGCGGGGGTGGATCTGGGCATTCCTATCGTAACGCTGGAACTGCCCGCCACGGCGACCCGACAGGACAGGGCGGCCTTGTGGAAGACCTACGGCAAGGCGATGCTGGTAGCCGTCCGGCTGATCGGTGTCGACTGATGGGGCGAGAGCGAAGGGATGCGTGGATGAGCATGAGCGGACAGCCCGGCGCGCCGGCGCGCG
>CAZVEV010000526.1:0-1991 GCA_964625865.1 uncultured Planctomycetaceae bacterium
ACAGCGCCGGGAACGGATCGATCATGCGCTTGGCCCCAATCCCTATGTTCTTCTACCCCGACGTTGAGCGGGCGGTTCTCATGGCCAGCGACAGCTCACGGACGACCCACGGCGCGGATGAATGCCTGGATGCGTCCAGTCTGTTCGCCTACACCCTGATCAAGGCTCTGGACGGCAAGGACAAGGACGCGATCCTGTTCGGTCTCGATAACGCCAAGCTGATGGAGGGCATGTCGGCTAAGATCCAGGCCATCGCCGCCGGTGAGTACAAAGACAAGACCGAAGACCAGATCAAAGGTAGTGGCTACGTCGTCGACAGCTTGGAAGCCGCCCTATGGTGCTTCCACAAGACCGATACCTTCCGAGACGCCATCCTGAAGGCTGTCAACCTGGGCGATGACGCCGATACCACGGCGGCCGTCTGCGGCCAGATCGCTGGCGCGTTCTACGGCGAGTCGGGAATCCCGGACGACTGGCTGGAGAAGCTGTGCATGCGTGACAGGATCACGGAGTTCGCGGATGCGCTTCGACACGGCCAGCACGAATGAGGCGTTGACGAAGGGATTCTGGCATGCAGGGCGGTTGCGTTACTTTGCGCCCGACCGGGTAGTAGGACCAGTGAACGTTCGAGTAGACGTTCGACGCCGTACTGCAGTGGTAGATTGCGTAGTTCCACGGATCTGACTCACCCTTGTCACGAAGGTAGAAGCCCACCTGATTCAGTACCGCGGCCCGGGAGGCTTGGGTACATCCTTCCACGACTTCCAGTGCAAACCTACGGTCCTTGCCGCGTGGTGCGGCAACAAGGGCCGCTGCACGGATGCCGCTGTGCTCGTCCTCGGTCTTGATGGATAGTAGCAGGAACTCGCCGTCTGGTGCGACCGGCCCTTCGTACCAGATGTGGCGTGAGCCCTCGGTCTGGGTTACCGCCCCGTCTGGCCCTTCGTCCACCTCGACCAGTCGCACCCTCTCGTCGATCTTGGACTGTACTTCCGCCATCTTCGCCCAGCAGCTGCTCCGCGCCTTTGGGTTGGCGACTGCTAGGACGGCACACACGCGTTCGAATCGTCCGCCTCGGACTCGGTCGAGAGCGTGCTGCGGAAGCAGTCCCAGTTCGACCTTCTGTTTGACCAGGTCTGCAATCCCCTCTGCGATGTTGGGCAGCTTGGCTCGAAATGCCTTTGTATAGGCGGCCGCCTGCAGTGGCCCCCAATAGATGCCCTTCGCATTGCCGCCTTGCTTGAGCTCGACGGCAAGAAGTTCGCCATCCGGAGCGACAGCCAGCATGTCGAGTTCATCGCCGAAATGCACTTGCTTCTGTTTCTTCTCAGCCTTCTGCCTATTGGACTCTCCCCATCGCGTTGCATCCTCTTCCTGCAGGTCATCTCTGATCTTCTCGTAAGGACCGATAATCGGGTCGTAGAATGACACCTTCTGCTTTCCTGCATCTTCTCCGTCAAACGCAACAACGCATTCGCGGTCCACTATCAGCCAATCGTCGGACGCTAGACAACTCCTGCCATACCGAACGCACAGTAGGTTCTGCCAATATCCCTCGTGCTTCCGCCGGTCCGCAGGTGTTTTGCCGTAGTATCCAGGCGACGAAGCCTTCGCCGCCGCAGGCAGGTACCTGCCGAATGCTTGCTTCATTCGATCGGCTTGAGAGCTTTCCCACCTGCCCATCATGCGTTCATATGCCTCCGCCGAGTCTGGATACTGCCCATAGCGACTGTCTGCGCTCGCAGTGACCGCAACCCCATTGCCGTTCACACAGGCGAATCGGAGAACAAGCAAGCGGGTAGTGCCGTGATAGAACATGACCTGGTTGTCTCGACGAAGCTGTACATCAAAGGCATAGGGATCATCACCGTAGTGAGGGAGTTCATGGAGGAGAAAACCGAGCGTCCCCCCACGCTTGAGGCATCTTACAGCCGCATCCAGCGTCAAGGCCCTATCGTACTTGGCACCCACTACACCACCTCCCACCATTC
>CAZVEV010000527.1:0-1985 GCA_964625865.1 uncultured Planctomycetaceae bacterium
AATACCACAGATTGGCGGTCGATTCACTATATACCCGGTGAGAAATGCGGGATAGGCCTCATCCCCACCCGTCCCCACCTCGAAGTGGGGATACCCACCCTGATATGCCGCCATCCCCGTTTTTGCAGGCAGTTGGCGTCCGCGCCGACCTGGGGATGTCCCTTTGCGCCTTCCTCTGACCAGATGCGGCGGTCGCGTCTGAGCCCATTGGCCCATCAGAGGAAAGGTTACAAGATGATGGAATCACGCAACGCCACCGTCGAGCGGATCGACGGCCGGGATGCATGCTCCGGAAACCAGCCTGCGATGCTCACGGTTCGCGATGTCGCCCGGATGCTGAACTGCTCGGCCAGAACAGTCTACCGGCTCACCGATGCGGGCACGATGCCCAAGCCGGTCCGGTTGGGCGCCTTGGTTCGTTGGCCCAGAGAGACCATTGAAACCTGGATTCGCCAAGGCTGCCCCAATCAGCGGAAGGGAGGGCTGCTGTAATGGCTGACGTTCAAGCGATTCTTTCGCATCTGAAGAAGGTCAAGGGGGCCGGCCACGGTAAGTGGTCGGCCCTGTGCCCCGCGCACGCCGACAAGAAGCCGTCGCTATCGGTCAGCCTGGGCGAGGATGGCAAGGTGCTGTTGCACTGTCACGCCGGGTGCGACGTGAAAGACATCATCTCGGCCATCGGCATGACCAAGGCCAACCTGTTCGCCGACGCGCCTGCCCGGTCTGACAAGCCCGAGATCGTCGCCGCATATAACTATACCGACATGGACGGCAATCTGCTGTATCAGGTCGTTCGGCGTAGTGACAAGAGCTTCGTTCAGCGCCGGCCAAATGGACACGGCGGCTGGGTCTGGAACATGAAGGGCACGCCCCGGGTACTGTACAACCTGCCATACGTCGCATCGACGCCGATCGAGAACTGGGTGTTCATAGTCGAGGGCGAGAAGGACGCGGACAACCTACGGACCCTGAACATTGCCGCCACCACCAACTCGGGTGGGGCCGGCAAATGGCGCCAGATCGCCGACGACTCGATTCTGCACGGCCGGAAGATCGCCATTATTCGGGACAACGACGAGCCCGGGCGCGAGCACGCCCGGCAGGTTGCCGTGGCCCTGCACGGCAAGGCCAGGGAAGTGAAGATTCTTGACCTCCTGGCGCTCTGGCCTGAGGCACAGACCAAGGCTGATGTTTCCGATTACATCGAGCATCGCGACTGCCTTTTGCCGGAAGACCTGGCCGATAGTTTGATCGAACTGGCGGATAGCGCCCCGACATGGGCGCCCCAGCCAGCGGAGGTCGTGTCAACGTCAGCGCCGCTTGTGGCGTATCAGCCGTTCCCCGTGGACGCCTTGCCCGAGCCGTTGCAGTCTTTCGTAATTCAAGCCGCCGAGGCTGTCGGTTGTGATTACGCCTTCGTGGCCCTGCCCCTGCTGGCGGCGTTGGCATCGGCCGTCGGCAACACGCGGCGCATCGAGCTAAAGCGCGTCTGGAGCGAACCGGCGATTGTCTGGACGGCCATTGTGGGCGATTCGGGGACCATGAAGAGCCCGGCGATGGAACTGGCCCTGAGACCCCTTCGCCAGCGTCAAAGCCAAGCCATCAAACGACACGCCGAGGTGATGGACGAATACCAGACCGAAGCCATGCGGCACGAACTGGACCTGGCCGCCTGGAAGAAGTCCGGCGGCGAGGGCCTGCCGCCGATTGAGCCGGAGCAGCCGGTCCTGCGGCGATGCTGGTGTGATGATACCACGATTGAAGCCCTGGCGGTGTTGCTGCTGCAGAACTGGCGGGGCCTGCTGATGGTCCGTGATGAGCTGGCCGGCTGGCTGGGCGGGTTCGACCGCTACGCCCAGGGCAAGGGTAGCGATGTGGCCAAGTGGATAGAGATGCACGGCGGTCGTTCGATCATGGTGGACCGTAAGACCGGACAACCCCGGACGATCTATGTTCCCCGCGCGGCGGTGAGTGTGACCGGCAGC
>CAZVEV010000528.1:0-1984 GCA_964625865.1 uncultured Planctomycetaceae bacterium
GACGAAGAGCGTCATCCTCGGCAGCAACAAGACCACGGCGACCAACGGCGGGATCTACGCGTTCGCCCTGGACGGAGGGCGGGCCGACGGGGCGGGCAGTTGGGGGGGCGGCAACTGGTTCGACCAGGGCAAGAAAATCAACAACGTGGACCTCCGCTACAACTTCCAGGCCGGCGGCCAGACGTGGGACATCGTCGTCGGCTCAAATCGCACCGACGACCGGCTCGACATGTTTAGAATCACCACCGACGGAGCGGGCGACTTCACGGGGCTGGTAGGCGTCGGGAGCATCTCGACGGCCGACTTCGGCGGCGACGATCCGTACGGGGTGGCCCTGTTCCACTCCAAGAGCCTCAACACGCACTATGCGATCGCCAGTTCAACCGGCGGGGCGGTGGCCCAATGGGCGTTGGCGTACGACGGGGGGAACATCACCGGCACGAAGGTCTGGCAGGCGACGGTCAGCGGATCGAAGGTCGAGGGCATTGCGGTCGACGACGAGAAGGAGGTCGTCTATATCGCCGGCGAGGACACGGCGCTGTACCGCTACAAGACCGTCAGCGGGGAGATCACGGACGACGATCGCGTGACGGTGGACACCGCCGACGGGGTGCACCTGACGGCCGACATCGAGGGCATGACGATCTACTATGCCTCCGGCGGGCAGGGCTACCTCATCGCCTCCAGTCAGGGCAGCGACCAGTTTGCCGTCTACGACCGCCAGTTCACCGCCGGGACCGCCAATGCCCACGTGGTGGACTTCACGATCGGGGCCGGCGCAGGCATTGACGCGGTGGCCGACACCGACGGCATCGACGTGACCAGCGCGGATCTGGGGGGGCTGTTCGACGATGGCGTGTTCCTGGCCCACGACGGGACAAATACCGGCGGGGCGATCTCGAACATCAAGCTCGTCGACTGGGCCGACGTCGCCGACGAGGGCGGGGCGAGCCTGACCATCGACACCACGTGGGACCCCCGCAGCGTCCCCGAGCCGACATCCGCGGCGCTGATCGCCATCGCCTGCCTGCTGGGCAGGCCCACGCGCCGACGCGCGAGACGGTAGGCTCCCGTCGCGGTGCAGGGCGATTCGGCGAGGAGGGAGAATCACAAATCCGCTTTGCCGTGGCCCGACCAGGGGTCACAATGGTATATACTGAGGCCTCCTGCACGTTCAGAGTCCTTCACCGCGACCCGGTTCGAACTCGAAAGGATTGGAAGATGGCACTTACCCGACGTGGAATGCTCGCTGGAACGTCCTGTGCTTCGGTTGGCCTGATATCGTCCCTGGCCCGGGCAGGCGCTGAGGCGGCGCCCGCCGCGAAGAAGGCCGACCCCGCCCTGGCCAAAGCCTTCATCGACGGCTCGGGCCCCGGCTGGCGGGCGATGGTCGCCGACGACTTCGCCAAGGTCAACTGCCCCGACGAGACGTGGAAGTGGCAAGGCGGCGTGATCCACTGCACGGGCAAGCCCGTCGGCGTGATCCAGTCCGTCAAGTCCTACAAGAACCTCGAACTCGTCGTCGAGTGGCGCCACCTGCGGGCGGGGGGCAATTCGGGCGTCTTCGTCTGGGCGACGGCGGCGTCGCTTGCGAATCTCAAGAAGGGCAAGGGGCGGCTGCCCAAGGGCATCGAGTGCCAGGTCCTCGACCACGGCTATGCCGAGAACTACAAGAAGCGCCACAAGAAGGCCCCCGACTGGTTCACCACTCACGGCGACGTGTTTCCGTGCGGCGTGAAGATGAAACCGTTCCCGCCGGTGGCGCCGAACGGCAAGCGGAGCTTCCCGTCGAAGAACCTCTCCAAGGGCGTCAAGGAGTGGAATCACTACTACATCCGCTGCATCAACGGCGAGGTGCGCCTGTGGGTAAACGGCGAGGAAGTATCGGGCGGAACGGCATGCGATCCGAGCGAAGGATTCCTCTGCCTGGAATCGGAAGGATCGCCGGTGGAGTTCAAGAACCTCCGCATCCGCGAACTGCCCT
>CAZVEV010000529.1:0-1974 GCA_964625865.1 uncultured Planctomycetaceae bacterium
GTTGAGCATGACGAGGTGCAGATCCCGTTCGACCGGTATCTCTTTCAAAAAAGAGACGACCGCATTGTCCTGGGTCAGCGCCGAGACGGGCTCAAGGCGGTAATCAATCGTTCGTTTTGAGCGCTGCCACTCAATCTGGAGGTCGGTACGGAAGCCGTGCTGAGGAGCGACCGAGCCCCCAAGGGGACTGCCGTCGTAGGTCAAGAAGAGCTCCAGGTGGGCCCGGTAAGCCGGCTCCGCGTGTAGTTCAGGTGCGAACCCATTGATGACGCGCTCGACCTCTGTCATCAGTTCCTGACGCTCGCCGCCATCGCCCTCGATGGACAAGAAGAACGTCGCGTCGTCCTCCTCGCCCTTCATTCGGAGGGCGGGGAACGCCTGCGCGGTCTTTTCCAGCAGCCTCTTTGTGTCAGCATCACTGCCGGCGGGGTCGGTTTCTTTCCCAGGCCACCGAAGCATCAAGCTGTCATTCAGCTTCGAGACTGTGAGCTCCTCCCTGACCATGGCCAGCACTATCAGGGCCTTGATGAGGCGTTCACCGGCGGATTTTGCAAACGCCTTGAGCTCATCCGGAGACCGCTTGTAGGGATGCCGGGCCAGAACTTCGTCGCGGGCGTTCGTGCAGAAGCGTTCGAACAGCTCGTAGTACCGCGCCATCTCCGGGTCATCCTGGATGATCTTGTTGCTGAGGTCATCGTAGTTGTAGACGTCGTCCAGCAAAGCGAGACGCTGCCATTCACAGTCCTCGGCGAGCGTGCGGGCGATGAACTCGTGCACGAACCCCAGAGCCCCCCGCGACCGGCCCCCTCGGTTCGTGATATAGGTCAGACAGCGGAGAGCGAACGGGTGGATCGGATACAGGTCCGCGAAATGCGCGGCCTCGTCAGTCACGGGCTGTTGCCCCCGGAAGTACCGCTTGAAAAACTCGGCGAAGGTCCCGCGGTAGTGAGGCTGGATCTCCGACCTGAACAAGTCGGCGAGCTGATGGACACGTTTCGAGCTGGGACGGAAGAGCCGATGATTGTAAATCCGGTGGAACTGGGTAACTGGCAGAGAAATGGATTGGAAGCGGCCTGATTGCCCCGCGAGCTTGCCCATCAGGTCCGTGTTGTAGTCCCGTCCCTTCTGTCTGGCGATGGCCTGGATCTCCTCTTGGACTGCACCGAAGACCCAGAAAGGCAGGTTTCCGGCAAGCCCGGCTTCCGCCAACTGTCCCAGGAAGTTGATTCCGCTGTTGAAGCGTTCGTCGCTCTCGATCAGATGCAGGTACAGCTCGTCGATGAAGACCACCACCCCGTCGAAGCCCTGCTTCTTGGCGATAGCAATCAGATTCTGGATCTTCTCGACCGTCGTTGTCCGTTCCTCTTCGATCCGGATGCCGAGGGCAGCGGCTGCCTCCGCGATCATCTGCTTCTGGTATGGCTTGTCGTAGGTCTGGAGTTTGGCGAGATTGAAGCCCTTGGCCGGCTGCAGCCATTCGTCAACGTCGTGTCGCGTTCCGAGGCCGACGAGCTCGTAGAAATGCTCGAGATAGGCGTCGGTATTCGACAGGGTGTCGTTCACAGGTGGAGACAGCGATCGGAGTGCATCGGTGGCGGCGCGCCAGAAGCACTCATCGAGCGTCTCATCGGCCCCTTCGATCGCCGTAAAATTCACTGTCAGATACTTCCTGCTAAAAAACTCATCAAGGCCCCACTCCGGTTTCTCATCAAGCAGGCGCTTCCGGAGTGCTGCATCGGCACAAATGGCGGAAAGATAAGCCATGAAGATGGTCTTGCCGGAACCGTAGAGACCCGTAATGAAGAAGCCTCTGCCTTCGCCACGGCAGATTCGGTCGCAGATGGTCCGCAGCGAACCTTCCGCTTCTGGTAGGAGCACAAAGTCCCGAGCCGTCCGTTCCCTGCTTGCCGCGTCCCGCGTTGACTCGTTGAAGTTTTCTACCCAGCTGCTCACCGGGGTAAAATCGAACATATC
>CAZVEV010000530.1:0-1966 GCA_964625865.1 uncultured Planctomycetaceae bacterium
TCGAAGTCGATCAGTTGCATCCGCCCAACGCCGATGGCAGCCAGTTGCAGGGCGACTTGCCGGCCTACGGCGCCTACGCCGACCACCGTCACGTCACAGGCGGCCAGCGGCTCGGGCGGGACGATGTCACGCTGGCGGATGTCACGTTGGGAAAGGTCCGGACAGGTCATGCGTACACCTCCAGTTCGTGCGGCAGATCGTCGGCAGACAGGCCATACTCAGCGAGCACGTGCGCCCGCTCATCCGGATCCATCTCCGCCAGCTCGGCCAGCATCTGGTCGTCCATGCAGAGGTCGGCGCCGAGGTTATCGTCCGCGTTGAGCCCGTACTGATCCGCCCAGCCGAGTTCCATCTCCGGCCAGAAGCGTTCCCGCATGGCCTTCACGTTCGCCTTGTACTCCGCTTCCCAGGCAGCGAAGTCGCTGGGGGCAAACGGCCGGCGGTAGTCGACCTCCACGGGGATCGAGACATCCCCACCGGGCCCGACGTTGAACCGGAGCCTGGCGAAGGCCTTGCCCTCACTGGCCAGGATGAACATGATCGCGTGGTCGCATCCCCCGAACACGCGAAAGAACGTCTCCTCGTCAACGCAACTCGGCTCGGGCGAGTTTCCGGGGTGCGTGTGACACCAGATCCGCAGGACCTGGGCCGGCTGACGTCCCGCGTCGACCTGATCGTCCAGGAACTCACCTACCGCTCCGTCCTCGAACGTCACGCCCGCTACGCTGGCGATCTGTTTGACTGTGACGAAGTCTTCAACGTACAGCAGGTCGTCAACCGGCGCTATCCCGAACCCGCCGATCTCCGTGTGTCCGCGATCGCGGAAGAACAGCAGCTTCGCCCATGCGTACGGACTGAAGCGAAGGACGCGGGGGTCCGACTCATGCTCATCCTGCGCCCGTCGTGGCGAGGTGCCCCGCGGCTGGGGCGTATGACCCGGTTCGGATGATGTTGATCGTTCGGCACTGATCGTGCGGGTTCTTCTGGTCTGGGGCTTGCTTGGGGTCGTCTTGCTCATGGTTATCTTCTCCATCTTCTTCATGTTGGCAGGGACAGGGGGCTTCGGCGCAGGACCGGCACCGGCGCTGGTCGCACTCCGGACACGTCGTCATGCAACCGGTGCAGGTCGGCTCGTCACACTCGGGGCACGGCGTGAGGCAGTCGTTGCACGTGGTCTCATCGCAGGAGCGACAGTACGAGCTGCAATCGTCGCAGTAATCGTGCTCGCAGGAGGTACACCAGTGGATATCGTCCCCGCCGGTGATGTAGCCGCAGTCGTGACAGGGCCGGCCATGCCAGTCCTTCAGGGGCACGTAGGGCGAACTGGGGTTGTACGTTGTCAGGACAGACCGCACGAGCAGGAAGAAGTCGCATATCCTCCCCGCTGACAGGGCCGACCGGATGGGCGCCTGGGCATCGCCAGCGCACAGGATCTCTTCGTTGACGTGGGGATGCGTAACGCACTCGTTCGAGGCCGCCGGGTGGGGTTCCAGTGCGACCACCGAGTACGGGAAGGGCGCCGCTACCTCGCTGAGCTTGCGGATGTGCAGGCGGATCTCGAACTCGCCGAGGTAGATGCCCTCCAGCGTGATCGGCTCGGTGGCCACGGCCAGGTGCTTCCGTTTGCCGTCGTATCGGACCGTCTCGAACTCCTCCGTCAGTTGCATCAGGTCGGCGTGCAGTTCACGTAGCGAAGGGACGGCAGACACCGAGTCCCTGTTGACCCGACTGACCTGGTCGATGACGTAAGGCACGTTGCAGATGACGGTCTCGATGCGGGTCGTAAGGGTCCGTGCGGCGGCCGACCAGTGACGCTGCCGGCAGACAGACAGGCCGCGCCGGACCTTCTGGAGGGCAACCAGGGGCTCGATCAGCTTGTCGATCTCCGTGCCGACCTGGCCAATCCGGCTACGGGCCTGGACAAGCAGCCGACGGCGAATCGCCTCGGCCACACGCCACAGCGGTG
>CAZVEV010000531.1:0-1924 GCA_964625865.1 uncultured Planctomycetaceae bacterium
GACGCCCCACGGCCCCGCCCGCCGCAAAAAGACGCCTTTTCCGCACGGGCACTAGAGTACGTTGCGGGGCGATTCAAGGCCGAAGCGACACATGCATTGAACCTGGCCGAGACGCCCTGGACGAAAGGGGTGTGGAAAGTCTTTATCGAAGACACGGAGACCCTCGCCTCGGCCGCCCATTACATCGAAATGAATCCGATCAAAGCAGGATGGGGACCGCAACACTGGGATTTCGTGACGCCATTGTCATCTACCGGCGGCTAACCTGCTGTGGGACGCCGGGAGTGGACCGGGCGGATGTGCCGTCCGCCGCTAAACAGTCGCACGTCCAGACAGAACAGAACCAACCACCATGACACCCTCTGACCCCGTTTAGCGGTCGACGGTACGTCGACCTCATCCCAGGCTGGAGCGTAAGCGGGTTAATCGGAACGGTTACCATGCTTGACGGTCTTCTTCTTTCGTGTGCGCCCGCGGTTGGACCACGCGCGAGACTCACCTCGTGTTCCCAAACGCAAGCGACCGGCCCGATATCCGAGGATCAACGGCCTTGGGGGTCAGCATCATCGCGCCGGCGCCGAGCGCCCATGGGTCGGGGCCGACCCAGCGTGTCTTCCTGCCCTTGACCACGATGCGCCCCCTGGCCGGGTCTATCTCGACAAGGGCCCACAGCGGGTCCTTGTACGGGGCGGTACACGAGATCAACCGGTGTTTCCGGTGAATCTCCTTCGCGTAGCTCTCATGCGAGAACTTCCTGCCCAGCCACTTGTATGACGCGCTGTTGATGTGAATGTAGTGCAGGCCGTTGATCACCCTCGCCCGGTCGTCATTGTGATGGCCGCAGAAGCAGGCCACCACCTTGCTTCGACCCGAGGGGGCTTTCGCGGCCTCCAGTATCCCGCGCACGACCGGGCTGTTCTCGACCCCGCCGCTGTCGCCGAGGGTCTGGTGGCTCAAGACAACCGTGGGCAGCGACGTGGCCCGCAAGTCCGCGGCGATCCAGCCCAGTTGCTTCGCGGCGATGTACCGCTTGTAGCCTCTGGCCTTGCCGCCCGGGTCATTCCCGTCGAGCACCATGACATGTATCCCGCCGACATCGAAGGAATAGTACCTGCTCTTCATGCCGAAGAACCCCGCCACCTGTTCGCACGAGAATCCGCCGTCCATCTCGTGATTGCCAATCACGTGATAGCGGGCCCCCTTGAAGCGATTCCACTGTGCGAGGAACGGGCGATTGCGCTGGCGAGGCTGGCAGAAGTCGCCAAGCTGGCAGATGAAGTCGGGCCTGGCCTTGTTCATCGCGTCGGCAAACGCCGTAATCCGCTCGCAACTGTCGTGCATGATATCCTGGTGAACGTCCGCAACGAGGCCAAACCGGACAACCGCCCCCGCCTCGTCGGCCCCGGACGCAAAGGGCTGAAAGAGAAACACGCCGGACCCCAAAGACGCCGTCTTCAGGAACCAGCGCCGGTCAATCGTCGTGTCCTGTCTCATGGTATTCTCCCCCTCCAAGTCTACATCCGGGTCTCGCATAGCCCAAGAAGAAAGACGGTCAGGGCGCATTGATGAACCGCCCCACCATGTGGCATGTCAGCCTGCCTGGCCGCAACTCATCAATGAGTCCTGGCCCTGTTCTGCTTCGATGTGAATTCGCCCTGTCTCCAAACGCCCACAGCCATGGCCTGAGCCACTTCCGCCCTTCAGGCGGGGTAGGGGGCCCTTTTCCCCTCCAAACGCGGCCACACCCCCTCTACGCCCGGGGCCGCACAACAACCAGATCTGAGTCGAAACGAGGCAGACTTTTTTTGGATAAGCGGCATCCACGCGCGCTGGTGTTTGTGTGTAACACTTCACTGATGTGCAATGACTGTAGCGTCACCACGGGGCTTGCCCCCGTGGGACGGTGATTCGCCACTAGCCCGGG
>CAZVEV010000532.1:0-1921 GCA_964625865.1 uncultured Planctomycetaceae bacterium
CTAGGGCTTCAGTTTCCCAAGCTGAACGTCGTCGGTTCGAATCCGATCGCCCGCTGTTCTGTAACTCACTGAGAAAGGCCAAGTTAGAGACTTGGCCTTTCTGCGTTTCTGGCGCGACAATGGCCGAAGACAGCAAAGTGGGTCAGTTTTGGGTCAGTCAGGTCGCGTTTCATGTTCATGCCCCGTCAGGTCGTCAACGGCCTTGCGGGCCTTGTCCAGCAATTCGGGCCGAACTTTCACGTAGTACTGCCGGGTGGTGCGAATGTCACTGTGACCGGCCAACTCCTGAACGATGTGCATGGGGACCGAGCTGGCCAGGTTCGTACAGTAGCTTCTTCGCAGATCGTGCAGGCTGCACCTGGGGACACCGGCTCTGCGTCGAATCGCCTGGAAGTCCCGCCAGGTATTCTGGCGCTTGAGCTGCTTGCCCTTTCCGGGGGCCTTGATGCCCACCAGCACATAGACCTGGCCTTCCTCTGCCGACGCCTTTAACTCCAGGAGGATACTGACCGCCTCCTTGGGCAGGGGAACGGTCCGCATGTCCTTGTCTTTGGGCGACCAGTCACTCGTGCCGGCCTCCCCTCGCTTGCGGACCACGCGGAGCATCCGCGACTCGAAGTCGATATCAGCCCAGGTCAGATTCAGGGCCTCGCCCAGACGCAGGCCGCAGCAATATGCCAGGCAGATCATGCCTCGCCACCGTATATCCGGGCAGGCGACGATCAACCGGCGATACTCGGTCGCTGTGACGTGATGCCAGCCGCCACTGGCAACCTTCTCCTGACGAATGCCCTCGAAGGGGTTCGACCGTATGAGGCCGCAGTCTACCGCCTCTCGGAAGATCCGACGACACTCCCGGACGGTCTTGTTCACCGTCGCCGCAGAAACCCGGACATCCTTCCGCTTTCGTCGCCGAAACCAGCTGATGAACGACCGGGCATCGATGGGTGTGATCAACCTGATGAACTTCCTGCCGAGTTTCTCCTGCAGGAGACGCAGTGTTCGCGAGTGCTCCTCGATGGTTCGTGGACTCAGGTCACTGCGCAGGTCGAGGTACATTTTGGCGAACTCTTTCAACGACATGTTCGCCGGTGGGTCCCCCTTGCCATCTCGAACATCGGATTGCTTTCCTTCTGCGTATTGCATCGCCTCCTTTCTCGTCTTGAAGCTTCTGCTGTACCGTTTCCCGTCCTCGCCGAACCAGCGCACCGACCAACGGAATGGGCGTTTCCTTGCCCATTCACTCTTCGGCAGCTCCCTGCCCGTCTTGTCTTTGGGAATCGGCCCATGGTATTTTCTGTATACACCTACTTTCTCTGTCGCCACGATATGTCCTTTGGGTCTATCAAGACCCTGGGGCCACCACGGACGACGAACCGTGGATAGGTCTGTGTCCGGTGGTGGCCCGTGAGAGTTCTAGCCTTCGGTCTTTCTTTGCAGAAAGCTGTCCAACTCGGCTTTGCGATACCAGACGCGTCGGGCGTACTTCGTGCCCTTGAGTTCGCCCCGGTCGCGCCAGTAGTTCAGCGTCCGGACGGCGGATATGGGGCGGTGCTGTCCCGTCTGGTCCAATCGCAGGTACTGCGCGGCTTCCACGGGTGTCATCAGGGCCGGAAAGACTTCCGGCCTCGGCGGCCATGTATCGGGAACGGTTATTCCAGGGGGCCCGGTTCTCGTCTGCCCGGGCTCGAGCGTCGTCACGCTATTCGTCATCGTTCACCTCCTCGGTGAGGGTTATTGATAAGGTCGGATTGGAGTTCTGGCCGACACCGGAGTCGGCGCCCTCCTGTCGAACAGGGGTTGAGATCAGAGCAGTGAGTTTGTCCTGTACGGCCTGAGCGTCGTCGGGCTCGGTGTCATCTGGGGCCGGCAGTTCCGGCGGGGGCCCCTGGCTCGGGTGCAATGTGGCATGCCCGGGCGT
>CAZVEV010000533.1:0-1916 GCA_964625865.1 uncultured Planctomycetaceae bacterium
CTCACCCCCGGGCCACCGACGCACCGTCACGCGGAATCAAATTTCCTATCAGTTTCTCTGGACATGAGCAGCCAAGTGGTGTACTATTGCGCTTAAGCCTGTGAGAAGCGGGGCCGTGCATGGCTCTGCGGACCACCGTAGTGTGATACTGAGGCTGGAGCGGATCGTCAGATATGAGCCTGCGGGAGCGGTTGACGTCCGAGCCGCCGAATGTCCGTCTGCGATGCCGCGAGTGTGTGTATTCGCGCCATTGCGGGGACACTGTTCGCAAGAGAAGGAAAGGGAGCGTAATCATGAGACATGAGATTCGAATCGGCGTGGTGCTCGCGGTGGTCCTGGCGGTGTTCGCGGCGGTCCCTTCCACCGCCCCCGCGGTGGAGATCGAGCATTACGCCGTCAGCGTCCCGGGCCAGCAGACCACGACGGGGTCGTCCGGCTGGTTTGACGTGACCGGCGCCACGATTGACGGCTCCAACTTCACCGCGGGCGATCGCTACCTGCTGATGCTCTGGGGCGAGCATAACAACTCCGCGAATGACCGCCGTTCCGGCATGCGCCTGACACACGGCGGGACGCAGTTCGACCACTCGCAGTCTCAGGAGGAATCCGACCGCACCGGCGACGTGCACAAGACGCCCTATTTCTTCACCACCCTGTGGACGGCGCAGAACCAGGACCTCCAGGTGCAGTTCCGCAACAACAACGCCACCTCCGGAACCGCCCGGGTCGAGGACGTCACGCTGGTGGCGATCAACGCCGAGGGCCTGATCGCCA
This sequence comes from uncultured Planctomycetaceae bacterium, assembly GCA_964625865.1. GTDB lineage: Bacteria > Planctomycetota > Phycisphaerae > SM23-33 > SM23-33 > CAZVEV01. Next base: position 775 of record CAZVEV010000533.1, read on the forward strand.
ACGGCGATCTCCACTTCAACGAGAATACGACCGCCAGCGGATTGAGCACGACCTACGTTGACAAGGCCTCCGTCACCTTCACGCCCGACAACGCCGATGACGCCTGGTGGATGATGGGCTACACGCGGGCCGACATTATCGCCGTCAACGGCGCTAATTACAGGCAGCGCCTACAGATCGATAATTCGACCGCCCGTTCGGTCTCCGCAATCGAAGGCGAAGACGGCAATGACTACCCTGTCTACGGACTCGGTTGGGTGCAGACTCTCGACGACGCCGAGCACGAGGTCTCCGTCCAGGTCTCCGAAAACAGCACCAACCAGGGGTTCTTCGCGGCCGGGCTCTTCGCCTTGCGGCTGAATGCGTTCGAGAGCTTCGCCTATGACACTGACCCCGGCAATAACCCGGTCATGGCGGTAGAAGACCAGTGGTACGAGCAGGCCGCCATCGATCCGACGGTCCAGACCGAAGGCGACTGGCTGATCGCAGCCGGGACGAACTTCGACGACGACAATGCCGCATGCAAGAGTCGGATTCAACTGGACGGTTCGGACATTACCGACGAGACCGGGGGATGGCAGCAGGACCCCGCCAACCACGTGCCGAACACGGTGGCCGACTTCCAGACGGACGTGAGCCCCGGCACGCTGGACATCGACTTCGACACCAAGGCCGACCTGGCCGTGCTCACCTCCCACACGAGAGACGCCTGGGTGGTGGGGTTCTCGATGGAACTGATCCCCGAGCCGGGCACGGTCTTTGTCATGATGGCCGCAGGCCTTCCCGCTCTGTTGAAGCGCCGGCGCAACCGAAGTTGAAATCCCGATGAACATCGAAAATAGGGGACAGTCACCCAAGGCGGCCTTCGGCCGCAACCAAAGAGGAGATTCTATCGGCATCAGCAGGCTGTGACCGCATGATTCCTTCTTGAGGGCCTCTGTTTTCGTGAAGGCGTTCAAGAAGGAAGTATGCTTGGGGGTTGAAAAGGCGTTGCCCTGGACGCATAGAGGTAATGGACCAACATGACCGCCATGCACAGGACAACGCCATGAAACAGTTCACCGACAAACACGCCGACAAGATCACCGGCGTGTGTCAGCGCCGGTGTGAAAATGGGGTAAATCGGGCGGTTTGAAGATGCG
>CAZVEV010000534.1:0-1914 GCA_964625865.1 uncultured Planctomycetaceae bacterium
CATCGAACTCGAACTGGACACCACGGAAGATCAGGACACGCATGCGTTGCACGATCGCATGCGGCAGCTCTTCGCTGTCGCCCGCGATGCCGTGGCTGAGGAACTCGACCTGTCGACCCAGCCGGGCAACACCGCCGGATGTCAGCAGCCTGCGGCCAACGGCAATGGGCGTACAGTCAGACCTGCCACTGAAGCCCAAGTCCGGGCGATCAACGTGATCTGCAGCCGCCTGGGCCTGGACCCACACGCGGAGGCTCACCGACGTCTGGGGCGAGGCATCCAGGAGTTGACGTTGCCGGAGGCATCGACGCTGATCGACCAGCTCAAGGGCCTCCAGAACGGCCAGTGATGCTCGGAGGCTACAACCATGACGAACACATCCGACGAGCAGCATCAGAAGTCCCCGGACACAGTCAGTCCGGCCCGGCTTGACGAGTTCCTACACCACGGCTTCGCCGTGCTCACGCTCAACCAGCATGATTGCGACATCGAGATGGAGATGCTCTGATCGCGAACTGAACGTCTGCCCCCTTCGCCAATAGCCTCCACCGTTGTTCAGCGCCTCAGCTCAGATCATCGCCATCGTCGAATCCCCCCGTACCTCTCGGGAATCTCCCCAGAGCGCCGCCCCGAAACACCCTCTAACCGCCCGCAGGGCAAGGAAGACACTATGACCATCGTCCGCGAATCACGTCTGTCCTACGCCGAGCTGTGCATGCTCGGCAGCAACGTGCTGCCCGCCGTCCGCGCGGACCAGCAGAATCTGGCCGCCGTGAATCGGTCGCTGCACGCCCACGGCGAAGTCGTGGATGGACTGGCCCCCGTTCCTGAAGCTACCGCGGTAACGTGCAACAGGTGCATATGTTACGTGACGCGTAGGCTCGGAAACCGACTGTGCGAGTGCAAGGAGTTTGATCTATGAGCAAGACGAGAGAAGATGCACGCGACGGCGCCATGAAGAGGCGCCAGGCTATCATCGAGGCCGCCAAGCAACTGACAAACCTGGGCTACGAAGCCCAATACGAGTTTCTCGGCGTCCTGCTGGAAGTCAGCGTCGCAGAGAGAATCATCGAGGCCCTCAAGAGCAAGGAGACAGACTAGTGACACCAGGTACGCACAATTGTTGGCAAGCGGATGTCAGCAATGCCGTAGGCAGCCGGGACGATGTCCTCGCTATAGTCCCGGTCGGCTTGCTGGAGCTGAGAGGTTACAGACGGCCTGTTTGCTGACGCGGGCAGGTTACTGACAACGCTAGGGCGCAAGCTACAGAGAGTCCGATTGGACCACACACAGCAACACAGCAGATGAAAGGACAGACTATGATTATCAGACTGCAAGGCGGATTGGAAACGAGCTACTTCTGGCAAGCTGTTGGAACAGCCGCATCCGAGCAGGTAGGGACTAGCAAAGATTTCACCGTAACCATCAGACCGCGCACGGGCGCTGATATTGAGGATATGACTGATACACCCGAAGACGATGAATGGACAATAAGGGGATATGGACAAAACATTGACATTCTTCTTCCATTGACTCAGCTCGACCCGGAGTCTTGGGAGAGCGTGGAGAAAGCAGCGTGGCACGTCGCAGACACCATTGACCAGATTGTGAATCCTGATGACGATGACTTGCTGGAAGATGGCGATTTCTCGGAGGAATGACATGGCATTCATGCTGGCTTGCCCCGGTTCTCTGATCAAGGTGTTATGAGAGAGCCATTGTCTTGTCTTTCATCCCGCTGCCAGGCCGCTCCGGGCTCCCCTGCGCCCGGCCCTACGCGGCCTGGCAGCGGGCCGCGTACTCGGCCGTCTGGGGTTTCTCCTGACCGAGGCGGATATCGAGGCCCTTCTGGCACGAACAGGTGAGAAGCGAAAAGGCCCCTGGCGGAAGCTGTGCAGGGAAATCGTGGAGCAG
>CAZVEV010000535.1:0-1852 GCA_964625865.1 uncultured Planctomycetaceae bacterium
CACCAAGTACGAGTACGACGGCAATGGCAGCCTGACCGCGATCAAGGCCTTCGAGGCAGGCGAGTACGACTCGGGCAACGCCGGCAACGACACCCAGAAGACCGAGTACGTGTACGATACCGACCAGAACAGCCGCTGGGTCGAGGAGATCCGCTACCCGGTCAGCCACGACGCCGCGGGCACGAGCAGCACCGACAAGGTGGTCTTCACGTACAACTACGATGGCACCGTGGCCACCCGCACGGACCAGATCGGCAACGTCATCGCGTATGACTACGACGATCTGCGCCGGGTGACCGCGGCCAAGGCGACGACGATCGTCAGTCCCACGGACAACACGGTCCAGTCCGTCTCCTACACGTACACCAGCCGGGGTGAGCAGGAGTACGTCACCAATCACTCGGACGCGACGCCCGACACGTCGGCCTGGGGCGACGCCATCGCCCAGGCCAAGTTCGAGTACAACGGCCTGGGCATGCTCACCAAAGAACAGCAGGACGCGGACTCCGAGGTCGATGACAACAGCGGCGTCGACACCCGCGACACTGCCTACGAGTACGACCTGAGCGCGTCGAGCAGCAACAACCACGCCCGATTGAAGTACGTCACCTATCCCAGCGGCCGGAAGATCTGGCAGGGCTACACGCACACGAGCACGGCCAGCACGTTCCAGGACGAGATCAATGACGCCTTCGGTCGCGCGGGCCAGATCGCCGAGGACAACTCCGGGGCCATCGGCGACATCATCGCCGAGTACGACTTCAACGGCCTGTCCCGTATGATCCGGCGCACGCAGGACGACGGCTCGGGCTGGGCAGGCAACGACACGCGGCTCGACCTGTGGGGGCCGAGCGAGTCGGCCGGCGACTATGACGGCTTGGACCGGTTCGGTCGGATCGTCGACCTGCGACACAGGGACCTTTCGGGCTCGACCGACCTGGCCCGGCTGAAGTACGGCTACGACCGAGTGGGGAACCGGACATCTGCCGAGGACGCGGTGTTCAAGTCCCTCTCGCGGGTCTACACGTATGACAACCTGCACCGGCTCGACGTGGCCCAGCGCGGGTCACTCAACAGCGCCGGGACCGATACCCCGCTGAGCGACCTCGAGCGGGACTGGACGCTCGACGACCTGGGCAACCAGACGGCGCTGGAGACCCACCAGGTGGCCAGCAACGTGACCCATGCCGTCAACAGTACGAATGAGATCACCACCTACGACGTGCCCAACGAGGCCGGAGCCCCGCTGCTGGTGGACGATCCGTTCGCCTCGGAGGACAACGATGTCTGGACCGAAGTCCTGGGCGCGTTCAGCGTCAATGGCAGCAACAAGCTCGAGGTGGGTTCGCTCTCCCAGGTGGGCGGGGTGTACTACGCGGCCGACGTCGTCGGCGACGCCCATCTGACCAATGCGTACGCCCAGGTTGCGGCCACGTTCGACGACAGCTACGACTTCATGGGCTTCGTCTTCGCCTACGAAGATAGTAGTAATTACTGGATGGCCTACATTGAGGATGAAGAGGAAATGCGCATCAAGCGGGTGGCGGGCGGTTCTCCGACGACACCCGCTATGCAGACGGCCGGGGACACGATATCGAGCGGGCAGGCGTACACGTTCACGCTCCGCCTGACCGAAGGGCGCGTGGAGTTCGACACCTCGCTGACCGGTGGCACGATCTCGTACAACTACTCGGCCGGCTTCCCGCCCGGCGCGATCGGCGTCGTGGCCAATGGGGTGGGTGACGAGTTCGACGACTTCAAGCTGTACGAGACGCCGCTGATGGAGCCCGTCTTTCGCCAGGTGCGTTCGTCATCGGACGTGACCGCCACCGGGACGGGCCTGACCCTGGAC
>CAZVEV010000536.1:0-1848 GCA_964625865.1 uncultured Planctomycetaceae bacterium
GGATCGAATCGATGACGATGCGGCCGCCCTCGGGCCAGTGGCGGACGATGATGTTCAGATCGTTGCCCTTGGTCGTGAATCGCAGGTCGCCTTGCATGACGGGGCTAAACGGTCGGGTGTCGTAGATGGCGTCGCCGTTGACGTTCATCCACCGTCCGATCTCGGCGAGCAGGTCGATCACGCGCTGCTCCAGCGTGCCGTCGGGCTTGGGCGGAATGTTCAGCAGGAAGCAGCCGTTCTTGCTGACCACGTCGGTGAGCATGTTGAGGATGTCGCCGGCCGTGTAGATGCCGGCCGACGGGTTGTAGCTCCAGCACGCCCCGTGGAGGCAGGGGAAATCGCACTGCCACGGCTGATAGCGGATGTCGGGCAGGGAGCGGTGCTCGGAGTCCAACGTGGCGACGCACTCGACGAACAGCCCGCCGCAGAACGGCCCATGGATGTCGGAGGAGTTCTTGATGAACAGAACGCTGTCGAGCTTGCCGTGGCGCTCGATGGAGCGGTTGTAGTAGTGGGCCAGTACCTCGATGCCGGTCTGGAAGTTGTCCTCGCCCGTAAACGGTATGGCGCTGTCGAAGTACAGCAGATCGGGCCCGTAGTTGTCGATCAGGTCGATCAGCCGCGCCTTCCAGTGCTCGCGGTGGGCGGGCATGACATGCCCGTCGTGATCGGCCGGCAAGGGCGGGTAGTAGAAGTCCCAGTAGTCGGAGTCGTTGCCGTCGTAGGCGCCTTGGTCGTCGGCGTTCTTATTGGTCTGGAACCATTGGTCGGCCCGGGCCAGGTGCGTGGTGACGCCCCACTTGAGTCCAGCCGCGAGCGTCGCCTCGCGGAACATTCCGACCAGATCCTTCTTGGGGCCCATGTTCACGGCATTCCACTTGTGGTGACACGAGTTCCACAGGTCGAAGTTGTCGTGGTGGACCGCGCAGGTGCAGAAGTACTTCGCGCCCGCACGCTTGACGACGTCTAGCAGGGCATCGGGGTCGAAGTTCTCGGCCTGCCACAGCGGGATCATGTCCTTGTAGCCGAACGTCGACGGATGCCCGAAATGCTCGATGTGGTAGCGATTGGCCTCGTGCCCGGGGATGTACATGTTGCGGGGGTACCACTCCTGCTGGCCCGACACGGAGTAGACGCCCCAATGGGCGTAGATGCCGAACTTCGCGTCAGCGAACCACTGCGGGGCCTTGTACCCATAGCCCAGGGATTGGATGTTCGGCTCGAACCGATCGGGCGTGGTCATGATGGTCTACCGCCCGTACAGCCGGCCTTCGTCGACCATGGCGAGGTAATTCTCGACGGGGATGTAGTTGGCCGGGGTGTTGCCCGTGCCGAGGGCGAAGCCGCCGCCCGGCATGCAGATGTCGAGCGTTTCGCGGACGCGTTGGCGGATGGCTTGCGGGTCGGATCGACACAGGAAGTCCACGTCGATGCCGCCTAGCAGGGCGATCCGCTGGCCGTAGGTGGCCTTGACCTCGCGGACGTCTTCGATGGTGTCCTCGAAGCTGTGCTTGCCGTCGATCTTCACGTCGTCGATCAGATCGTCCATGATGCACTCGAGGTTGCCGCAGGCGTGGAGGATCATCGGGCGGCCGGTGTCGTGGGCGATCTTCGCCAGCTCCTTATGCCCGGCCAGGAAGAAGTGCTTCATGTCCTCGGGGCCAAGGAATGTGCCGGTGCGATAGCCCATGTCGTCGGAGGGGAAGAACACTTTGATGCGGTCGAGTTCGGCAATTCGCGGCAGCAGCACGCGGTAGTAGTCCAGGAGCTTCTCGCGGATGGCTTCGACCAGATCGCGGTCGTCGTAGAGCGAAATGCACAGCGTCTCGTAGCCCATCAGCCACGTCA
>CAZVEV010000537.1:0-1824 GCA_964625865.1 uncultured Planctomycetaceae bacterium
TGTCCATGCCGCCGGCAAAGTGGCAACGCGGAAAGGAACCCAGGTGGGCGTCTACACCCTGGACACCAAGGTCGAGACCTGATGCGGATCGTGATATGGATGTGATACTCAATCGTGTTTTTACGCGGCTGTTCGGCGAAAAGGCGCCGGAGTTCATCGACGCACTCGGAAAACGAATCAAGCCCGTTCATCTGAAAAAGGGCGGCGTGCTCTATCGCCAGGGAGAACCGGGAACGGGAATGCACATCCTCGTGGCGGGTCGGTTGCAGGTCCGCGTTGCAGCGGAAATCGGAGGCCCCGAGCGCGTGGTGGCACAGCTTGGCCCCGGCGAGGTCGTCGGTGAGATCGCCCTTTTTACCGGTCGTGGCCGTGCAGCGACGCTGGTGGCCATGCGCGACAGCGCGCTGGGATTTCTCCCCCGTGAAGATTTCGAATCCGTGATGCTCCGCCATCCCGCCGCACAACTGCATTTATCGAACTACATCATCGAACGCCTCCTGGACGCGCAACGCCACACCAATGTCAACCGGAATCCGGTTCGCACCCTTGCCGTCGTACCGCTGGACGGCGGATTCGAATTGCGCGCGTTTTGCGGCAGGCTTCAGGTGGCACTGCTGCGATTCGGTTCCGTTGCGCTGCTCGACGCCTCAACGATGAAGGCCCGCTTCCCGGACTGCCTCACCGGTAGTGGGGCCGGCACCACCGAGCTTGAGTGCTATCTCGACAACGCAGAACAAAGCCACGATTATCTTGTCCTCCAGACGGATGTCGGGCTTTCGGACTGGTTGAAAAAATGTGTGGCCTATGCCGACGTCATCGTATTCGTCGCCAGCGCCGGCGCTCCGGAGCAGCCTGCCGCCGAATTGGCACAGGAAGCGGTCCGGGCTGCGGGAGAACCCAGTCCGGTTCTCGAATTGGTGCTGGTGCATCCGACGGCAACCGAAGTGCCGGAAAATACACAACGATGGCTTGGGGCCATCCCAGGGGCACGCCATCTTCACATCACCTGGGAAGGGGACGAGGGATTCGACCGTCTGGCGCGCTTTTACTCCGGAAACGCGGTGGCGCTGGTGCTGGGTGGCGGTGGCGCACGGGGCTTTGCCCATATCGGCGTTCTGCGGACCCTCAGGAAAGCGGGAATCCCCATCGATGCGGTGGGAGGGACGAGTATCGGATCCATCGTTGCCGGGGGCATCGCCATTGGATGGAACGATACACGCATGCTGGACGTGTTCAAGGCGGCCTTCGTCGACGACCACCCGACGGACGACTACACCGTGCCCGTCATGTCGCTTGTCCAGGGCCGGAAAATGTCCGAGAGCCTGAAGGCTCGCTTCGGCGACACACAAATCGAGGATCTGTGGATCCCCTTTTTTGCCGTGTCGAGCAGCCTGTCGCATAATCGTGAGTACATTCACCGCCGCGGGGCGCTCTGGCGTGCCCTTCGCGCCAGTGCTTCTTTGCCCGGGATTTTTCCTCCTGTCATCGAAGGGGCCGATCTTCTGGTCGATGGGGGCATCCTGAACAATCTGCCCGTGGACGTGATGCGGGATGCGGTTCGCGGGCACGTCATTGCCGTGGACCTCTCTACGGACAAAGACGTCAGCTACGAACAAAAACAGCTTCCAACGGCATGGGAATACATCAAGTCCCGCATCCAGAACAAAGAGGTCGGCCAGGACGTCCCGACGCTGCATCGCGTCATACTCCAGTCCACCATGCTGGGCAGCCGGCGTGAGGTCCAGGCAGCCAGACGTCTTGCAGATCTTTTCCTGAATCCCCCCACGGCGGAATTCGACCTGCTGGACTGGAAGCGGTTTCACA
>CAZVEV010000538.1:0-1819 GCA_964625865.1 uncultured Planctomycetaceae bacterium
CAGTCGGGCTTGTGGCTTTGGAGGCCCAGCATCGCCATCGCCAGCAAGACCACGATCGCTGCCGCCGCCGGACCGCCCGGCCTGCCCCCGGCCAGCGTGCGGGCCAGGTCGCCCACCGCGCGACGGTACAGCCATCCCGCCGTGGCGACGGCGACAGCCCCCGCCGGCATCAGCGGCATGCCGGTGACCTCGCCGAACAGGCTCCACACCGCCCCGTACAGGTACGCCATCGCCGCCCCCCACAGACCGCTGAGGACCATCAGCCCAAACCACGACCGGCGAAACGCTTCCGGCGCCGCGTCGGCCAGCCGCGTGTCGCTGGCCGTCAGCAGCATGTAACTCGACCGCCCGATCAGCCATCGATATGTCGACGCCACCATCTGCCGCACTGCACCGTCCTCTAACGAAACATCCTCGACCTGAACTGCCGCCGCCTGATTCGCTCGCGGGTGCGGCGATGCTCGGCCTACTTTCGCCTGTCCCGTTTCCTTGCCGCCCGCTGCCTGGCCTTGGCCAGCAACTGCCACGCCTTGTCCCTATTGCCCTTCCGCCATTCCCGTTCGATGGCCTTGCGGTCGTTCGTCGTGATGTCCGGATCGTTCCAGGGCTCGTCCTGCACCGGAACGGGGACCTCGCTGACGCTTGCCCCCGCGGCCTGCCCGTGGCCTGCGGTTGCGGCGTGATCGATCAGCCCCGACAGCGTATCGCCGTCCAGGGCCGTCGCGAAGATCCGAACGTCGTCGATCGCCACCCGCCCGTGGTTCTTGACCGCCCCGTCCTCGCCCGCGCCGATGTAAAGGTTGAATCGTGTCGAGACGTCGGCCGTGCTGTCGGCGGACTCGGCCAGCTCCTGACCGTTGACGAAGAGGGCCAACTGCTTCGGCTCGGCCCGGCGGACGGCGGCCAGATGAACCCATTGGCCCGTCTCGACCTGGTCGGCTGCGACGGCCACCTGCGACTGCCTCGACCCGTCCTCGACGGCGAAGACAATCTGCTCGCCGCGCTTCTGTACGGCAAACCGCTTGCCGTACCCCGCCCTGCGCCACTTCTCGAGCAGTTCCCCGCCGGGGACCATCGGCATGCCCTTGCCGATCACCACCGCCTTGTCGGCCAGCACCTCCGTCTTGACCCACATCGCCAGCGTCATCTCGCCGCGCCCCAGGCCCGACAGCGGATCGCGCCCGCCGTAGACCTCGAGATAGCCCATCTCGCCGTCGAACTGCAACCCCCGACCGGCCACGCCCGGGACCAGGGCCTTCTCGTCCAGGTGCCACAGCATCGCGTGGCTCTGGCCCATGGAGTCGGCCACCACCTTGCCCTGCCCGCCTGAGGCCACCGCGTCAAGCCGCCACCAGGCCAGCGAGGGCATCGGGATCACCGTGCCCGCCTGCCCCTTGCCGCCCCGCTCGCCCGCGGTCTGCCCCCCGGCGGCGTGCTTGGACGCCTCGGGAAGGACGCCCGAGAACGACTGTGTGAAGAACAGGGCAATCCGCCCGCCGCCGCCCCCGCCGCCGCTGCGAGACTTGCCCCCGCCACCGCCGCGGCCTCCCCGTACGGACAGTTGGCCCTTGATACTGATCTCCGGCGCGCTGAGCAGGATCGCTCCGCCGGAGCCCCCCCCGCCGCTGGCGGCGCCGGGGCCCCCGTCGGCGAGAATCGATCCGCTGGGGGCGATTTCGATCGACTCGGCCGCCGACAGTTGTATCACCCCGCCGCCGGCGCCGCCGCCGGCGCCGCCGCCGCCCCCGCCGCTGCCGCCGAGCATCTCTCGGATGGCTGAGTGGCCGTACGCCGCGACGGCCTTGCCCGCCCCGCCGTC
>CAZVEV010000539.1:0-1780 GCA_964625865.1 uncultured Planctomycetaceae bacterium
GCGCAATTGCCGTCATCGGCCGGCTATTGAGGATGTGGAGACGGACCTGTAGCATTGCGGTGGCAGTCACGTCTTCGGAAAGGGCCGAGATGCCGGTCGAGCTACATCGCGGGGAAGCGTGCAAGCACGTCGTTCGGCGGGATTACGAACCGACCGATTGCCGTTGCCGAAAGGCCATCAAGAGATACGGTACGCCGGAGTACTCGTTTCTTGATTCGTTAACCTGGGTTCCCGTGAAGGTGGCTGCGGAAGAACTCGGCTTGCCCCTCGCCGAGACGCTACGTCAGGCGAAGGCCGGCAAACTGAAGGCTCGACCCCGCGCGAGCGCCGAACCCCGAGTCACGGTCCAGGACAAGGGGAAGGCCAAAGAACTAACGCCAAAGCAGGCTTCCAAGTTGCTCAAGATACCCCTCGATGACGTCAACCAACGCATCGCCAATGGGGAACTCGAGGCCCATCACCTTGACGAACACCTTGAGATCGAAATCACGACGCGCTGGACCTATGAAAGATGTCTCCTCTGGCAGTCGGCCGGTATTTGTAGTGACTTCCAGGAACGCAAGGGACAAACTCAGAGGTCACTATTCGCCAAATGAGCGGACATTCTTGTCAAGCAGAAGGGGCAGAATATGCACATAGATTCAGATTACGCGGTTCTTGATGTTGAAACGACTGGGCTACTTCCATCCCGACACCATCGGGTCCTTGAAGTAGCCGTCGTGCGGATTGGGCCGAGCGGGAAGACGATTTCAGAGTATTGCACACTAGTTAATCCAGCCCGTGATATTGGCGACATCAATGTCCATGGGCTTTCTGCCTCCGATGTTCTCAATGCTCCTTGCTTCGAAGAGATTGTTGGAGACGTCCTGGCTGCAATCAAGGACGCCACGCTCGTTGCTCATAACGCTCGTTTTGACCTGGACTTCTTGGCCCACGAATGCGCCCGTTGTGATCTGGCCCTCCCGCCACTTGACTTCCTGTGCACGCTGTCCCTGGCCAAGAGAAGGGCAGATGTCTCGAGCCGAAGGTTGACCGTGCTGTGCGATCACTTCGGGATCGAACTGACCAGTGCGCATTCAGCCTTGTATGATGCACGTGCGACATCAGACCTTCTCAACTGCCTTACGGACGGACTCAAATGCGTCCCCGCCTGCGATTCCTATGAGAATCGTGTCCTGAGCGAGCGCACGGGGGCCGCCACGGAATGGCCGAACGTTCTGCCGTCCGGAAAACAATACCGGCGCACGGATGTCTCGCAGCGGAATGACCAATCCGCAGGCCGATTGAATCGTCTCTTCGAGCAACTGCCACGCCATAACAGCACCAAGTTCGATGCCGACGAGTACCTGGAAGTTCTTGAGCGAGCCCTTGAGGATCGCCAAGTTACCGATGAGGAGATTGCCGCCCTTCACGAGGTGGCGGAATGGCTGGATATGGACCAGGAGGAGTTGAAGGAAGCGAACCGTTCCTTCATGCGGGATGTCATTCGTGTTGCCCTCTCAGACAACGTCATCACCAAAGCTGAACGGAGGGACATGGACACCGTCGCAGATTTGCTCGGAATAACCCCCGACGATTACAGGACCATGATCGGGGAAGCCCGAAATGAAGAACCCGAACCGTCCCTTGCAGCTCCGGGCAAGACGGGGGATTTGGCGGGCATGCTGGTCTGCTTCACCGGTACTTTCACGTCCCAGATAGACGGCGAAGTAGTGACTCGTGAGACAGCCGAAGCGATGGCGGCCGAAGAAACGTCCGGCCTCGCGTCGGCGTCGGGAAA
>CAZVEV010000540.1:0-1774 GCA_964625865.1 uncultured Planctomycetaceae bacterium
TCCACGCCGGTCGGCGCCGCCGACGGGCCGAAGTCCACAGCCCCCGGGCTGGGCGGCTGGGCCGTCCACGACGCCGGATCGTTGCCCCAGGCCGCCGCCGAGACGCGCACCAGCGACTGGGCGTCGGTGTCCGGCTCGGTCGGCCAGGGGGACTCGTCGTCGTAGACCACCTCGTCGACCAGAAGGTACGGCGTGTAGTCCGTGTCCTCGGCCGGCGGCTGATCCGGACGCTCGAGGCGCACCGTCTCCCCGGCGTTGTCCAGCTTGCCGTCGAACGGACCGACGATCTGAACGCCCGGATCGGTCACCCCGTGATGCGTCGTGAAGTCCGCCAGCTTCGTCGGCTCGCCGACCGGGTCGAACCGGACCACGACCAGCGCCTCGCCGCCCGCCAGCGTCGTGCCGGTCTCAAAAGCATACCCCTCGACCGTCCACGGATAGTCCACCCACTCGCCGTCGACGAGGTACTGCGACCACAGGTCCACCGCGCCGGGGCCGGGATTGGTGATCTCGATGAACTCCAGGTCGTCAGCGTCGATGCCGCCCGGACCGTCGGGATTCGCCGGGTGGTAGTGGATCTCGCTGACGACCGTCGGGCCCACGCGCGGCGCCAGGTTCGCCGAACCCAGCGTCAGCGGGTCCATCGGGTACGGATCGCCCCCGTCGTCGGGCCACAGGCCAAACGACTCCCCGTTGGCCGCCGGGCCGAACTCGACGTGGTCCACGAACCGAACCAGACCGCCGGCCCCGTCGGTGGCCAGCAGCCACACGTCGTCGCCGTAGGACCCGCTGAGGGCGAAGTCCTTGGCCCCCGTGCCGCCGAACTCGACGGCGGGGTCGACGGTGAACGTCTGGCCGACGTAATGGCCCTCGTAGAAGACGGCGAACTGACCGGCGGGGATCTCCGTCGGCGAGGGGATCTCGAACTTCGCATAATCGCTGGCGGTGTCGCTGAGGACCCACCCGCCGACGTCGATCGGCGCGCCGGTGGTGTTGTGCAGCTCGATCGCGTCGACCTGAGGATAGTCCGTGTGCGTCAGGACCTCGTTGATCACCACGTCGCCCAGCGGACCGACCCCGGCCACGCCCGGCGAGCCGCCGTACTCGGCGCTCGAGCGCCAGTTGTCCCCATCCGTCCGGTCGCCGGCCTCATCGATCACCTCCAGCGTGCTGCCGCGACCGTCGGCGCGGTTCGGCCACGAGCCGGAGTCCTTGTACGCGAACGCCTCCAGCGTCGCCGCCAGCGGATGACTCAACGCCACGCCCTCCCCGCCGTTGGCCAGCGCGCCGCCAAACACCCCGGCGATGGGCACGCCCGTGCCGTACCGCGCCTCGAACGCCGCCGGATTGGCCACGATCACCGCGTAGGCCCCCGCCGCCAGCGTCGTCGGGGACTCCGGCGTGAAGGTAAACTCCACACCGTCGCTGATCGCCACGTCCAGCAGGTCGATCACGCCGCCGGTGGTGTTCCGCAGTTCGACGAACTCGAAGTCGCCGGCCGTGAACGTCGGATCGACCGCGAGTTCCGCCGCCGTCGGATCGTGCGGGTGGTAGTTCAGCTCCGTGACGGTCAGCTCGCCGGCGGCGGGGGCATTGACGTAGAACGTCGCGTCGTTGACCGCCGACCACTGCCCGCCGCTGTACGCCCGCGCCCGGAGGCGCGTCGAGACCGTCAGATCAATCACCTGCCCCGGCGTGTACGCCGTCCCGAGGATCCCCCCGCCGATCGCCCGCGGATCACTGCCGTCGGTCGTGTAGTAGATCGTCGTCCCGT
>CAZVEV010000541.1:0-1761 GCA_964625865.1 uncultured Planctomycetaceae bacterium
GAGACCGGCGGGTCGGCCGGCGGGGACCTGGACCTGGCGCTGGTGACCGACGGCCTGAAGGCCGAACGCGAGCAGGGCATTACGATAGACGTCGCCTACCGCTACTTCTCCACGCCGAAACGCAAGTTCATCATCGCCGACACGCCCGGCCACGAGCAGTACACGCGGAACATGGCCACCGGCGCCTCGACGGCCAGCCTGGTCGTCGTCCTGGTCGACGCCGAACACGGCGTGGTGACGCAATCCAAGCGTCACACGTTCATCGCCTCGCTGCTGGGCATCCCGCACATGCTGGTGGCCGTCAACAAGATGGACCTGGTGGACTACTCGCAGGACGTTTACGAGAAGATCTGCGACGACCTGACGAACTTCGCCGCCAAGCTCGAGATCAACGACATCACGTTCATTCCCGTCAGCGCGCTGGCCGGCGACATGGTGGTCCATCGGGGCGACAACATGCCCTGGTACAAGGGCTCGACCCTGCTGAACCACCTCGAGACGATCCACATCGCCTCAGACCGCAACCTGATCGACCTGCGCTTCCCCGTGCAGTACGTCCTCCGCCCCGACCGGACGTTCAGGGGCTACCTGGGCACGCTGGCCTCGGGGGCCGTCAAGCCGGGCGACGAGGTGATGGTCATCCCGTCGGGCATGCGAAGCCGCGTCAAGACGGTTTTCGACCCCGACGGCGAGATCGACGAGGGCGTCCCGCCGCTGGCGGTGGGCGTGACGCTCGAAGACGAGATCGACATCAGCCGCGGCGACATGCTCGTCCACGTGCACAACGTCCCGCGCGTCGACCGCACCATCGACACGATGGTCGTCTGGATGAGCGAAGAGCCGCTGACGGAGGGCAAGCAGTACACCATCAAGCACACCACGCGCCTCGTCGGCGGGGTCGTCTCGAACCTGCGATTCCGCGTCGACGTCAACACGCTGCATCGCAGCCAGGCCGAGCAGCTCGAACTCAACCAGATCGGGCGGTGCGAGATCACGCTCAGCCAGCCGATCGCCTTCGACCCCTACACCCGAAACCGCGAGACCGGGTCGTTCATCATCATCGACCGCCTGACGCACAACACGGTGGCCGCGGGCATGATCCTGGACCGCGAGCCGAACCAACTGGTCACTACGCCGGGCGCCGCGACGGCCGAGCCGAAAAGCCACCACGTCCACCGCCACGCCAGCCTCGTCACCGCCGACCAGCGAGCCGAACGCTTGGGCCAGTCGCCCTTTACGCTCTGGCTGACCGGGCTCAGCGGGGTCGGCAAGAGCACCATCGCCTACGCCACCGAGCGCAGGCTGTTCGATGCGGGCCTGCTGGCGACCGTGCTGGACGGCGAGAACGCGCGGCTGGGCATCAGCAGGGACCTGGGCTTTGCCGCCGACGAGCGACAGGAGAACATCCGACGGGCCGCCGAAGTGGCCCGGCTGTTCAACCAGGCCGGGTTGATCTCCATCTGCGCCTTCCTCTCGCCCTACGAGGACGTGCGAAACCAGGCGCGCGAGATCATCGGTCCCGAGCGGTTCGTCGAGGCCTACCTCACCGCCCCGCCGGAGGTCTGCCACGAGCGGGCGGCCGAGAACTACGAGCTGGCTGAACGAGGCGAGATCAAGCAGTTCTCGGGCGTCACCGCACCGTACGAGGCCCCGGCCAATCCCGACCTGGTCCTGGCGACCGACGAGTTGGATGTCGGAGCGTGCGTCGAGCGCATCGTCGCCCTGCTCAAGGCCAAGGGCCTCCTGCCGATGGACGCCTGA
>CAZVEV010000542.1:0-1760 GCA_964625865.1 uncultured Planctomycetaceae bacterium
GGAAGTTTGAAATTCCTGCCGTTTTTGGCGTAACCGAATTCGAGGCCCCCCACATCATCATCTTTTCGAGATTGAATGCCCCGCCTATGTAGGCGCAGTCCTGATACCAATCAAACAGCGGGACCTTGCCGCACATTTCCACAAGATAATCTCCCGCTCCGGGAGCCGTACTCCACTGAGTGAACCCGCCGTAGGACCCGCCGGTAGTGCCGATCTTGCCGTTGCACCACGGCTGAGCCAGGATCCATTTGTGCGTGTCCAGGCCATCGGTCATCTCGTTCCTCATCGGTTCCCAATCGCCCTGCGAATCGCCGCGTCCGCGGCAGTCCTGCCTAACGACGGCGTAGCCGCGCGAAGCAAGCTTCTTGGAGCCTCCGGCATCAGGACTGCCTTTGCCATATGGCGTGCGGAGAAGAATAACCGGGAACTTCTCGCCCCGTCCTATTGGCAGGAAGACGTTCGCCGCCAGTTCGATCCCATCCCGCATGGGAATCGGCACATTGGCCCTTGCTTCGACTTTATACGCCAATGGCGTTTTGGTCTCAGCCGCGTTGCTCGGCGCGCATGAGGCAAGCAGCGCGAAGAGGAGAGCTGCGCAAGAAATCGGCTTGATTCTCATCATGGGCACTGTTCTCACTGATTGTTGCGCGGCAAGGCGGTGGACCAACTACTCTCGGTTGGAATTCAAGGAAGATTGATCACGACTCGGCAGCCAAAGTCCGAAATGTAGGCCGTGACGCCATCGCCATCGCAGGCGGGATAGAAAAAACGCCGGTAGCCGCTGCGACAGTACTTGGCATATCGGAACCAGGAGCCGCCGCGCAATGTGCGGAACCGCCCCGACTCTGGGCCAGTGGGGTCCTTGAGCGGAGCCCTCGTGTAGTAGTCCTTGTCATAGTAGTCGGCGCACCATTCCCAGACGCCTCCGTGCATGTCGTAGAGCCCGAAAGAGTTCGGCTTCTTCTGTCCGATATCATGGTAATGTACGCCCCTGACCGGAGTGCCGTCGGGAAACGTTCTGCCGCCGCCGGGCCAGATCATGTTGCCGGCAAACCAAGCGTACTCGCTCATCGTCGAAGCGTCATCGCCAAAGTGGAACTCGGTGGTGCTGCCGGCGCGGCAAGCGTATTCCCACTGCGCCTCAGTCGGCAGAGCAAAATTGTGGGCCTCGCGCGTCGAGACGGCTGCCTTCTTCTGCAGCGCCGCGACAAAGGCCTGGCATTCATCCCAACTGACGTCCCTCATCGCCTTGTTGGGGCCTGTCGCGTCGTCAAATTCTCCATTCGCGCTCTCCCAAAACTTGAAACGCCCGTCCTTTCCCATCAGCGCTGCCCACTGTGACGTGGTCACCTCGTGCTTGGCCATGTAGAACGGTTTTGAAATCACAACCCTGTGAACGGGCGTCTCGTCGCCAAATCCTTTGCTCGATCCCATGAGAAAGGAACCGGGCGGGACGAGGACAAAGTCCATCTTCGTTCCGCCTGGCAAGTCGATCGTCAACTCTTTGGCGTACTTATCAGCAGCCGAAGTGTCCACCTTCTGCGGGCCCGGATCTATCGTTTTCTTCCGGCGCTCTTCACTAGGCTCGATCACCGGCGGTACACCCTTGACGCCTTTGATCCTCATCGCGACACGGAAGCCCTGGTGCGGGTGCTGAGTGGAGCGTTGGCCAATCCGCATGCGGTAAACGGACTGAGCGCCCCAGCGTCCCCAGTCGAATGAGCCGGTGCGAATGATGCGGCGCATGTCTCCCTTCTCAC
>CAZVEV010000543.1:0-1757 GCA_964625865.1 uncultured Planctomycetaceae bacterium
TGTCTTCCTGCTCCTGGTCAGTTCGTCGGCTGGAGATTAAGATGCGTACGCCCTGGGTCATCACGGGCGCGGCCTTGTGTTCGTTCGGGTGGGTTGTATTATTAAGACGGCGTCGCGTTGGTGTCTCGGAACCACAACTCAACGAGGAAACGTGAACGTGATTGCACCATGTACGATAGCGGGTTGGACCCCATCGAGTCGTTTCATTCCGGGCGTCGCGGTCCTGGCGGCGCTGGCGCTGCTTGCCGCGCCGGTGCTGGCGGCAACCCTCTACGTCTCGCCGGACGGTTATGACGGCTGGTCCGGGCGATTGCGGAGGCCCAACGGGGCGGGCACGGACGGGCCGCTGGGCTCGCTGGCCGGGGCGCGCGATGCGATTCGCAAGCTCAAGGCCGCCGGGCCCCTCAAGACGCGCGTGCAGGTGCTGATCGCCGGCGGGACGTATCGGATGACCGAGCCGCTCGTGCTGACCGACGGCGACAGCGGCACGAAGGCCTGTCCGATTGTCTACCGCGCGGCGGCAGGGGCCAAGCCGGTGTTCTCGGGGGGCAAGACGATCCGGCGATTCAAGCGCGGCGCCAATGGCATCTGGACGGCGAAGGTTCCCGGCGGGGACAAATGGCGGTTCGAGCAACTGTTCGTCGACGGGCGGCGGGCCGTCCGCGCACGGACGCCCAATGCGCTGTACTTCCACTTCGTCGACGTGAAACAGCAGGTGCTCGCCAAGGGCGGGCGCGTGGCGAAGCGGGCGAGACAGACCGTCACGCTGCGCCCGGCTGACATGAAACACCTGGCCGGCCTGGACACCGCGGCGCTGGCCGACGTGAACATGGTGGTCTATCACAAGTGGGACAACACGCGACGGTTCATCACGTCGATCGACGCCAAGGCCAACACGCTGATCACCGAGGGGACGGGCATGAAGCCGTGGAACCCGTGGCGCAAGGGCAGCCGGTTCCACCTCGAGAACTTCCTGGCCGCGCTGGACGCCGAGGGCGAATGGTTCGGATCCCGCGACGGCGTGGTCCACTACAAGCCGCCTTCCGGGATGAACATGCGGCGGGCGAAGGTGGTGGCGCCGGTGACGGACAAGTTCATCGTCGTCCAGGGCAAGCCCGCCGAGGGCAAGTTCCTCGAGCACGTGACGTTCAAGGGCCTGGCGTTTCATCACGCGCGGTACCTCACGCCCCCGGGCGGGTTCGAGGCCGCCCAGGCCGCGGCGCCCATCGATGCCGCGGTCATGTTCGACGGGGCCCGCAACGTGACGGTCGAGGACTGCGAGATCGCCCACGTGGGCCGATACGCCGTCTGGTTCCGCAAGGGGTGTCGCGACTGTACGATCCGGCGGACGTTCATTCACGATATCGGCGCGGGGGGCATCCGTATCGGCGAGACCGGTATCGCCAAGACCGCCGACGAGCGGACCAGCCGCATCACCGCCGACAATAACATCATCCACTCGCTGGGACACATCTTCCCGTGCGCGGTGGGCGTGTGGATCGGCCAGTCCGGCGAGAACGCCGTCACGCACAACGACATCGGCGACCTGTACTACACGGGTGTCTCGGTGGGGTGGCGCTGGGGGTACGCCGAATCGCTCGCCAAACGCAACCGGATCGACTTCAATCACATTCACCACATCGGCTACGGCGTGCTCAGCGACATGGGGGGCGTCTACACGCTGGGGCCCAGCGAGGGCACGACGGTCAACAACAACGTGATCCACGACGTGCACTCGTATTCCTACGGCGGGTGGG
>CAZVEV010000544.1:0-1752 GCA_964625865.1 uncultured Planctomycetaceae bacterium
TTTTGCGCAAGGGTTAATATCAATGGCGCATAATCTTCTGACGGGCGGGGCTACCTTCTGTCGGGCCTGACGGCCCTGCTCTGTATCGTCGTGACGGGTGTGTTGGCGCACGCCTCGACGGTCGCGGCGGCCGAGGGGGCGGCCCAGCAGGCGCTGAAGGCTGCTTCGGAGATGGTCCGCCTCAGCGGCGCCTCGGGGGGGATCTGCGCCGTGATCGGCTCGCCGGACGCCGAACTGCCGCTGGCGCTGTCCAAGCAGGGCCGCTTCGTCGTCCACTGCCTCAGCCGCGACGCGGCGGGCCGCGATGCGATTCGCAAGGCCGTTCGCCCCCGGGGCATGTACGGAACGGTCTCGGCGACGACTTGGGACGGGCGCCGCCTGCCGTACACGGACAACCTCGTCAACATCATCGTCGTCAACGACTACCCGGCGCTGCAGGCGAGGGGCTTCTCGGCGGCTGAGATTCTCCGCGCCCTGGCCCCGTTGGGCACGGCGTACGTGGCGATCTCGCCGGGCACGAAAGCCGGCGGGCCGTGGATGGCCACCTTCAAGTCCGATCTCCGCGCCAGCGGCATCACGGACCTCGGGGCCGTCATGAAAGGCGGGGCGTGGCTGACGTTCCGCAAGCCCTGGCCGGCGGACATCGACGAGTGGGGCCACTATCTGCACGGGGCGGACGGCAATCCGGTGGCGCGCGACCGCGTGGTGGGCCCGCCGACCCGCTATCAGTGGACCTCGGGCCCGACGTGGATGAAGTCGCACGAGAGCGATTCGAGCATCTCGACGTTCGTGACCGCCCGCGGGAGGCTCTTTGCGATCAGCGACGAGGCCCCCACCAGCCTGGTAGGCCCGCACGACCTGCCCGACAAGTGGTTCCTGACCGCCCGCGACGCGTTCAACGGCGTGCCACTGTGGAAAGTCCCCATCCCCCGCTGGGGCTGGCGCGAGTGGAAGCCGTCGTGGTTCAACACCCGCCCCGGCGACGTGCCGCTGAACATCCAGAAGCGCCTGGTCGCCGTCGGCGACAAGGTCTACGTCACGCTGGGCTACCGCGCGCCGGTCTCGCAGTTAGACGCGGCCACCGGGGAGATACTCCAGACGTACGAGGGGACCAATCCGACGGGCGAGATCCTGCACACCGGCGGCACGCTGGTGGTGTCGGTGCTCGCCGGCGAGAAGGTCAAGGTCGCGGCTGTGGACGCCAAGACGGGCAAGCGCCTGTGGATAACCGACAAGGCGTATCGCGGCAGCACGGTGGACTACATCAAGTGGAAGGCGATGCGCGGCGCGAGCCAGCCGGCCAAGCTCGATCCGTCGCTGAACATCGCTGCCGACGGCAAGTCGGTGGCGCTGATCGACGGGCCCGACGTGGTCTGCCTTGACGCCAAAACGGGCGCCGAGCGCTGGCGGGCGACATTCCCCCAGGCGGCCGCAGACAAGACCGCCGGCGGCATCAAGTCCGGGGGCAACCTGTGGGTCGGCACGATGATCGTTACCGGCGGCGTGGTGATCCACGCCACGCCCAACGCGCTGGCCGCCATGGATGCGAAGACGGGCAAGGTGCTCTGGACCCAGCCGAAGAAGTACATCGGCCACCTCTGGTACGAGTGGAAAGACGTGGTCGTGATCGACGGGGTGGTCTGGACGTGGACCGCGAACCTGGAGCGGAGCAAGCTCGAGCGCGGCGGGGGGCACGGACGCAAGGGCAGGCCGCAGACGTCGCTGTACCCGCGCCAGGTCGTGGGGTATGAC
>CAZVEV010000545.1:0-1738 GCA_964625865.1 uncultured Planctomycetaceae bacterium
CTTGTTCAGTACGACGCTGGATCTCGCGACACGTATCGCCGTCTTAATCAGGCTGGCGGCATAGGATGACCAGTTTGTTTTCTTCCGGATCGTATCGATTGCCTGCGCGTCGACATCCAACCCCGCGTCCCGCAACGCCAGGCTGGTAGCCGCGAGGGCTCGCCCCCTTGCATTGACCGGTTCGAGCCAGATATCTTCGACGCCGCATTCGAGTACGGCTGCGAACATCTCTTCCAGAACCGCCTTGGAATCAGCAATCCCGGGCAGGCAGGGGCAAATCATGCCGTACGTTCGCAAACCCATTCTGTGGGCCTTCTTCAGCGCAGCCAATCGGTCCCGGATCAGGGATGCGTTGGGCTCGACGGCTTCGGCAGCATCCTCGCGACTAGCCGGTATCCCCGTACTGAGGCCTACGATGACCCGTTCGCGGTGCTTCTTGAGAATGTCGAAATCGTCTGTGACCGACGCGCTCTTCGTCAATATCCGCACATGTGCAGGTGTTTCTCCGAGCAGGAACTCCAGGCACTTCCTGCCGAGGCCATGCCTCCTGGATTCGGGACTCCACGCATCGTCAAGTGTGCACAACTGAACGGTGTCCTTCTCAGTCAGGCTGGGAACGCTCTGTCGGATCCGGTCTGATGTGTTGGGATCAACAATGGCGAATCCCCGTTGGAAGGCTGTCTGCCCGATCGCCTGGAAGTCCGGGTGTGTTCGCCGGAGCGACGGTGAAGAGCAGTACGTGCACTGGTGTCCGCAGGTCATGCCGACGTTGATGGCGTAATTGCATAGCTTCTTCTTTGCGAACTCCGGCGTCGCCTGTATCCCGGTTCCCCTCGGTCTCTCATACACGTTGAGAGGGATGCGGAGCCCCTCGGTCATGCGTTCGGCTCCTGTGGCTTCGCAGATCAGTTCCTGCAGGCGTCCCACGACGTCCAGAAGCGACTGTTCGATCTCGGCCCCATACTCGTCTTCCTGCCCCCGGAAACCCATGCGGGCCTCAGTGATCACGTCCAGGGCCTGGACGACCATGCCCACCGGCGTCAGAACCTTCTTCTTGTTGCGCTTCCGGGCGACCTTCTGACGGTACTTCGTGCCCCCACGCTCCACCAGCTGCCCCTCGCTATCCTCCGATTTGCGAGGATAGCCCGACTCATCCCAGATCTTGTCGACGAGGCCCCAACTCACGTTGCACTGCCTTGCTATCTTCTCGACCGACCATTCCCGCCACTCCTCGTCACCCAGAACGATTTCCACGGCCTTTCGCTTGTCCGCGTTCGTGCGCCGCAATCCATGCTTGTGGTTGGCCCCCACAGCGAAGAGGATCGCATCACGCCGCGAACCCTCGCGGACGTCGGCCTCGATGTCCTTCACGCCGAACTTCTTGGCTCCTACGAGGCGGTGCCAGCCATCGGCCAGGAAGTAACCCTTGCTGGCATGGAACACGATGATCGGCGGCAGCTTCTCACCGTCCTTCATGGCCCGTCCGTATTCTTCGGCGGTCTCTTCGTCCAGTTTGCCGCGAGGATGTGTCGCCGGATCGATGGTGATCGTCGCGATGGGTATCCTTGTCTTGGCCATTTACGTACGCTCCTGCCACCATATCTCGATGATTCATGGGAACGGCGTTGGCACGGTACACGGGCTGACAGCCGTGGCGTCACTGACGTCGTTTCCTGATAGCTCGTGCCCGTGCGGAAAAGGCGTCTTTTTGCGGCGGGCGGGGCCGTGGGGCGTCTGG
>CAZVEV010000546.1:0-1730 GCA_964625865.1 uncultured Planctomycetaceae bacterium
GCCCTGAGACTGCCTTCGATTTCGATATTCGCCAGATCGAGGCCCAGGGTGTCGTTGGCTACACTGAGGCCGTGATCGAGAACGAACTTCCTGAGAGCTACTGGACGGGCATGCTGCCGCAGCTCATGGATACCTCCTCGGCGCAGAGCCCCTACTTCGTTGCCTACCAGGCGGCCCAGGCCCGCCTGGGGGATCGCGGCTTCCTTTCCACCGACATCACCGTGCGCGACTTGCTGCTCAACCGCGGCGACAAGCATCACGTGTTCCCTCGCAAGCACCTGCAGAAGCAGGGCCTGAGCCGCGGTCGCTACAACCAAATTGCCAACTTCGTCATTGCCCAGAGCGAGATCAATATCGCCATCGGCGACAAGGCGCCCGAACGTTACTTCGCAGAGATCGCCGACCAGGTGAATGGAGGCGGGAAGCGATACGGGGGGATCACGGATGCGAAGCGGCTGAGAAATAACTACGCGCAGAACTGCCTGCCGGACTCACTGGTGGACGGTGTGGTACCGGATTACGACGAATTCCTTGCAGAAAGGCGCCATCTGATGGCGCTGAGGATCAAGGACTGGTTTGAGGTGTTGTCATGAGCGGGGGCCAAAAGTCTAATCCTGCACAGAGCGATTTCGATGCAACACTCATTGACAACAAGAGCCACGGCATCGTGGCGAATGTATTGCGTGACTCCTTCGTGCCTGATGCCAGTCTTTCACTCCTTTCTTCCCAGATCTCGCTTCACGCCTTCATTGCCATGAAGGCCGAGATCGAGGGGCTCTCAAATGCACGTATTCTCGTTCCAGGTGTACCCGCCAACGGGCAGCCTGATATGCGGCGAATGCAGGCTATTAGTCTGCTTGGTGATGCCGCCGACCGCCGTTCACGGAATTCACTGGAATGCCCCGCTGCAGCCAAGGCGTTCGCGAACTGGCTTCAAACCACGGCACAGCTGAAGTCAGCCTCCGTGCCGATTCCGCAGAACTTGTTCCATGTTGAACACGCGAAGGGCAGTATTGCGATTCAAGGAAGCTCGACCTTCACCTCGGGTGGGCTTGGGCTTGCCCCGTCTGCCGGCTATGACATGAACACTTGTTTTAAGGGTGAACAAGAAGCTGGCAGTCTCCTGGCTTGGTTTGAATCGATCTGGTCGAACGATGCGGCCGCCGCTCCGTGCGACGAAATCATTCACGCTTGGCTCGAAGAGATCGCGTCGATGAAGCCAGCGGAGCTAGTTTACTTCGTCTCGCTTTATAACCTCTTTCGTGACACGCTTGCTGATTTCGAAGAAGACAAAATCATCAAGACGCGAACAGGGATCCAAGAGACGCTCGTCTGGAACAAACTCTACCGCTTTCAGCGAGACGGCGTCCTCGGGGCCATCGACAAGATCGAGAAGTACAACGGGTGCATCATTGCGGACAGCGTAGGGCTCGGCAAAACCTTCGAGGCATTGGCAATTATCAAGTACTACGAATTGAGAAACGACCGTGTCCTTGTACTGTGCCCAAAGAAGCTCCGTGAGAACTGGACCATCTTTACGGTGAATGATCGTCGCAATCTGTTTGCCGCTGACCGATTCAATTACGATGTTTTAAACCACACGGATTTGAGCCGGACATCTGGACGATCCGGAGAAATCAACCTTGAGACCATCAACTGGGGCAACTACGACCTCGTCGTTATCGACGAGTCCCACAACTTCCGAAACAATTCCCCGCGTCAAGACCGGC
>CAZVEV010000547.1:0-1717 GCA_964625865.1 uncultured Planctomycetaceae bacterium
ACGCCCGGAACCCCGACTTACTCCCGCTTACTCCCCCCCCCCATTCCCCCTGCCCGCGCGTGATGGTCATGCCACTGATGCTAAGCTTGGCTCCATTGTTCAGCCGGATGCCGCGGCGTTGGCGCTGGCCGTCGATGGTCGTCACGAAAAGCTCGTGATTGCACATCGAGAAGTCCGGCGAGTAGCCGCCCTCAATACGCAAGTTCCAATCTGATCCCTCAAGGAGAAGCACGGCTTCCGCTTGGTTGCCGGTGTAGGTGCCCATGGCCACGAGAATCTCGTCGCCGGTGGGTTTGGCCGCGTCCGCGGCGGTCTGGAGGCTGCGGAACGGCGCTTCGATGCTGCCGAGCTCGTTTTCGGCCTCGCTCCAGGCGTAGACGTAGATCTTCGAGTCCGTGCGGAAGGTCCGATCGCCGCTGACGGACGACAGGCCGTTGGTCCCGGTCGCATGGATGCGGTAGTGATAGACCGTTCCCTTCGCCAGCCCGGCCAGCGTCACCTGATTGCTCGTCCCCATCCCCCAGTCTCCAGCTTCCGTGCCTTCCGTGTACTCCGTGGTTAGCCCATACTCCACTTCACCTGCCGCCGGAATGCCCGTCCGCCACGTGATCGTGGCCCCGTGCTCAGCGACGTCGCTCACAACGATATCCGTGATCTCCGGCGGGTAGTCGATGGGGTTGCCGATCCGTACCGCAACCGGCTCGTCGAACGTGCCCTTGTCGCTCACGACGCGCACCGTGAACCGGGCGTCGGTGAAGCCGGGGAACTCCGTCCCGACCGAGAAGGCGAACGGGACAGAGGACGTCGCCGTAGAACCCGCGGCCACGTCCGGGACGGTGGTGTTGGTGACGGTGGCGATCACGTTGCTCGATTCCACGGTGAGCATGGCCGTGACGTTGGACAGCGCAACCTCGTGACTCGTCAGGACCAGCGCCAGCTCGCCGCTTTCTCCCGGCTCCACGTATCCGTCGCCGTCCCCCGTCGCTTCCGCCACGTCCACGCGCACCGCGAAGGGCAGATCATAGCCCTCGATGATGCCGACGGTCGACACGGACCCCGGCACCCACGCGGAGTAGCCCAGCCCGCGCTTGGCGAAGCCCCGCCACAGGTCGACCTGGTTCGTTCCGCCGTTGTCGACCAGGTCGGCCTGCAGGATGGCGTCACGGGCCTCGACGAATGTCGGGGTCTCCGGGCAGAGTTTCATGCCGTCGACGACCAGTTGCAGCATCATGTCGTTGCCCGAGAACCCGTAGCGCGTGATCAGGTTGGCCCGGCACTCCCACAGCGCCAGGCACCAGACCTCGCCGATGTTGTGGATCTGATCGGCCTCCACGCTGCCGAAACGCGGGTTCCGAGGGACTTCCGGCGGAAAGTACTGCTGGTTGGGATCCGTGTCCGCAAACGTCTGGGGCGCTTTGTTGGTGTCGGCGGAATACGGGAAACGGCGCAGACCGTAGTAGAGGGGTTCGTCGTCGTAGACGCCGGCATATGTCCCGATCGCATAGCACCCGTCGAGGCGGTCGCCCGGTTCGCTCAACAGGGCAAGCGCCACGAAATCGCTCCAGCCTTCGGCCATCCCGCGCGACTGCACCGTCGTTAGACCGTAGCCGTCGCCGATCAGGCGTGACGAAAGTCCGTGCGTGATCTCGTGCAGCAGCGTGATGGCGTCGAGCGCGCCGGAGCGATGGGGTGCGGAGCGCCCGAAGATGGCCATATG
>CAZVEV010000548.1:0-1715 GCA_964625865.1 uncultured Planctomycetaceae bacterium
GGTTTGCTGGTTTTGTGCTTTCCCTTATTTTTCGGGGTTAATTTTTTTCCACGC
The DNA here is from genome assembly GCA_964625865.1 of uncultured Planctomycetaceae bacterium. Classification (GTDB taxonomy): domain Bacteria; phylum Planctomycetota; class Phycisphaerae; order SM23-33; family SM23-33; genus CAZVEV01. The sequence continues at coordinate 55 of CAZVEV010000548.1, forward strand.
CCTACGATTAGAAGGTCCCACAGTCCCGCGTTTGGCGCCGCGCGCGGTCCCTACAGACTCCATCCTCTGCGGTAGTTGCGCTTGATGAACTGGTTCGCTTCGGGGACGTTGGTGACCTTCATCGTCTCGGCGTCCCAGAGCAGCTTGCGCCCGGGATAGTGCAGGCCCAGGTTGCCCAACACCACCGCCTCGGTCAGCGGGCCGGAATACTCGAAGTTCGTACCGCCCTTGACCACGCGTCCGTCGCGAACCACCCCCTTGCACGCGTCGATCCAGTCCGAGTAGTGACCGCCCGGGCGAGGCAGGACGCGCTCGGGGCGCGGGAAGGCCTGCATCTTTTCTTCGGGGATGATCCGGCAGGGCCGGCCCCCTCCGCCGCCGAGCATCCTGCCCGTGTCGCCCACGTAGAGCACGCCGTTGCTGGCCAGCTTGCGGTTCTTCTCGAGTTCCGCCGGGCGCGGAGGCTTCTTGCCGCCGTCGTACCACGTCAGCTTGACCGCCGGCCTCTTGCCCACCGCCGGGAACTCGTACTCGATGATCGACCAACTGGGGAAGCAGTCGCCGTCGAACGTGGAGCACTCGGCCTTGATCGACGTCGGGGCGGTCAGGCCCAGGCAGAAGAAGGGGCTGTCCATGTGGTGACACGCCATGTCGCCGAGCGCCCCCGTGCCGAAGTCCCACCAGCCGCGCCACTTGAAGGGTACGTACGCCTCGTTGTACGGACGCATCGGCGCCGGGCCCACCCACAGGTCCCAGTCGAGCCCGTCGGGGACGGGCTGGGCGGCCGGCCGGGCGATGCCCTGCGGCCAGATCGGGCGATTCGTCCACACGTGGACCTCGCGCACCGTGCCGATAGCCCCCGCGCGGATGTACTCCGCCGTCGGCTGATTGCCGCCCGAACTGTGCCCCTGGTTGCCCATCTGCGTGGCGACCTTGTACTTCGCCGCCGCCTTGCGCAGCGCGCGGGCCTCGGACACCGAGTGGGTCAGGGGCTTCTGCACGTAGACGTGCTTGCCCATCGTGATCGCCCTCATCGCCGCCACCGCATGCGTGTGGTCGGGCGTGGAGACGACCACCGCGTCGATGTCTTTGCCCATCGTGTCGAGCATCTTGCGGAAGTCTTTGAAGCGTCCGGCCTTGGGATACTGGCTGAACGCCTTGGACGCCCGGCGGCTGTCGACGTCGCACAGGGCGACGATGGTCCCGCCTGCTTTCTCGCTCATGCGGACGTCGGTCCACCCCTTGCCCCCCGCGCCGATCTGGGCGACGTTAATCCGCTTGCTCGGCGCCTTGGCGCCGAACAGGTGACCGCTCGGCAGGAGCGTAACCGATGCTGTCGCCGCCGCCACCCCGCCGACAAACCGACGCCGCGTGATGCTGTTCGTGCTCATGGGTTGTCCTTCCACAAGGGCAACGCCCCAAGGCGCCGCCCCGCTATTTGGGTCATTCACTCATTCGTGCTTTGAATCTATGCGTCACTTCACTCACGTGCAATTGTCGTTACGTCACCACGGGGCTTGTCCCCGTGGAACGGTGATTCGTCACTAGCCGAAAACGCCACTGTCACCCCTCCTCCCCGTCCCCCCGAAGGCGGGGCGGGGAGGAGGGGAAGGGCCGGGAATCACCCGGCTAGTGACGAATCAGTGCGCCCCCCGGGCAAC
>CAZVEV010000549.1:0-1677 GCA_964625865.1 uncultured Planctomycetaceae bacterium
ACAAGACGGCGGCGACTTTGTATGAGATGCGCTGGGGTGTGGAGGTGTTCTATCGTAAGCGCCCGGCCAAGTACAGCGGTGGCTCTCGTGCGGGTCGGCTGACGTGTTGTGGCTGGCGGCGGTCGCGCCTTTGGGATTGGGCGGCGGAGGGAGGCGGCGCTGGCAAAGCGGTCCGCGTCAAACGGGGGATGTCGAGCGGAGGCCCGGCATGTCCACGGTGTGGTTGATCTTGTGGAACCGGGGAGGTCGGGGAGGGGACCTACTGGGGAGGCGTGGGCCGCCAGCCGGCGGGGGTCAATTCGGCGATTCGGCTGCGGGGGTGTGTGCTGACACGCTCCAGCACGTCACGCAGGTAGGCGAACGGGTCGATGCCGCAGAGCTTGCAGCCGGCGATCAGGCTGTAGATCGTCGCGGCACGTTCGCCGCCGGAGTCGCTGCCGGCGAACATCCAGTTCTTCCGCCCGATCGCCACCATCCGCAACGTTCGCTCGGCCAGGTTGTTGTCCGGATCCAACCGGGCGTCGTCCAGGAAGCGGGTCAGGGCCTCCCATTGACGAAGGGCGTAACCCACAGCCTTGCCGACCGGGCTCTTGGGGAGCACCTCGATGGACCAAGCGTTGAGGCGCTCCTTGATCCGCTCGATGATCGGCTTGGACTCTTCTTGGCGAAGCCGATGCCACGCATCCAGGTCCAGTTGGTTCTTCTTGGCCCGACGTTCTATCTTGTAGAATTGCTGGATCAGGGCCAGCATCTCATGACAGCGCGCATCGTCCGTCGACCGCGCATCGTAGAACCGTCGACGCGTATGTGCCCAGCAGCCCACCTCGATCACCCGGCTGTCCTCGAAGATTATGTCGTAACCGCTGTAGGCGTCGGCCTGCAGATAGCCTTCATATCCCCGCAGGAATGCGACCGGACCATCGCGACTCCGCGACGCGGTGTAATCGAAGACCACGTTCCCGCCCGGGGCGATGTAGACCCATAGGTAGCCGTTGCGCGTCTGATGCCGGCCCTCCACCAGCACCGGAACCGGCGTGTCGTCCGTGTTGATCTTGTAAGAGGCCAGCACCTCTTCCCGCACCGCCCGCACGATCGGGTCCAACAGTCCGGCCGCGTCCCGGACCCAATCACACATCGTCGAACGGGAGATCTCCAATCCCTGGCGAGCGAAGATCGTCGTCAGCCGATTCAACGGCAGGTGGTCGCCGTACTTGCTGGTCAGAACGTATGCCAAGAGACCCGGACCCGGACGCCCTTTCTCGATCGGGCGGGCCGGCAACTCACCGATGACGATGTTCTCCTGACACGACCGACATGCGTATTTGATCCGCACATGCTCGATCACCAGGAACGAGGCCGGAATGTACTCCAACTCTTCGGTTATCTCTTCGCCCATCACCGACATCGCCACGTCACAGCAGCCGCACGTCCTCTCGGATTCCGGAGGATGGTGTTCCACGCGTTTGCGAGGCAGGTGGTCCGGAAGCGGCTTGCGGCCGTGCCCCTTCTTCTTTCGAGGGGGCACGGTCTCCCGTTCGCCCGACGGTTCATCCGTCTCGGGGGTCGGTTCCGGTGATTCCACGCGACGGGCCTGATCCAGCAAGTCCGCGAATAGTAGCAACTGGTTTGGGTCGATCTTTTCCGACTGCCGGCCAAAGAGCCTGCGCCGCAGTGCTT
>CAZVEV010000550.1:0-1653 GCA_964625865.1 uncultured Planctomycetaceae bacterium
TACGCTGCCCCGCCAGAGAAACATCACAGGCCCGAATGGGCCTGAACGGTTACTCTCGACCGTGGTACACACCGAGTCGTAGAATCCGGTGGACTTGCTTCCGGGCGGGTCGCCGCCGGCGGCGTCGATAAACAGCGTTCCACCGCCGTTGACGAACTGCTTGAGGGCGTTGGTCTCCCCCGCGTTGAGCGTCAGCTTCTTCGTGCCGGTAAGGACCGCCAGGTGGGCCCCGCTGCCGGCGACCTGTTCGGCGGGAAGCGGCTTGGTGACTTCAACCTTCGTCTTGGCCTCGCGCCCCATCAGGATCGCGAATCGCTGATACGCCAGCGGCTCCGGGTCGTGGTTCCCGCTGTGCTTGACGCGGGCGATCTTAACCGTCCGCCCCCCGCCCCCGCCGCCGGTCGGCCACAACGCCACCCCGCGACGACGCATCGCCTTGCCCATGTCCGTGGTGTACATGAACACGTTGGCGGCGGCCTCAAAGGCGTACCGCGCCGTCGCCGACCGGTTGGACTGCCAACTGCGCGACAGGTCGATGTCCGTGTGAACGGCGAGCACGCGCACGCCGTTGGAGACCTCGTAGAACTTCGGCTGGCCCCGCAGCTTGTAGTAGATCGTATACAGCGGATGGTCCGGCGGGCAGGCGGTGACCTTGTACTGCGGCCACATCTTCTTGTACGCGTCGTAGATGCCCTCCTTGAACGCGCTGCCGTTGCACTCGGTCACGCTGAACAGCGTGCCGCCCTGGTGAACGAACGTGCGAAGCTTGCTGATATCCCCGTCGCTGAACTTGGGGCTCTTGGCGCCCGAGACGTACAGGATCGGCGCGTCGTGCCAGTCCCTGACGTTCGACTGGAGGTTCACGATCTGCCAATTGACCGTCGTCTCGTACTTCTTGCTGATCCATCGCGTCAGGAACGCCAGGTCGCGCGGGCGGTTGTTCCAGTCGCCGCTGAACTTCAGCTTGTTGAACAGGACGGTGTTCCGCCCACGAACCAGGAACAGCAGCGCGTAAGACGAACTGACCACGTCGCCCCAGGCCCCGCTCCAGGCCCCGTTGCCCTTCTGCATGCCCAGCAGCTTCGAGGCGCCCATCTTGTACCAGTCCGACTTGCCGAAGTACTTGTACCCGCTGGCCAGCCCGATCCGCTCGATGCCGTAAAGGTAGTAGAACATCGAGTTGCCGTACCCCAGGTTCATGCGCCCGGAGAGGCTATGGTCGAAGTGCTTGTCGAACCAGTCCAGGCCCTTCTTGATCACGACGTAGTCACGGTCCTTCTCGAAGTTCAGCGAGCAGCGGAGGAAGTCGCTGGATCGCAACGAGTCGAAGCAGACGAACATGGAGGCCACACCCGCGGTGCACATGCCCGGTCGTACGGCGTCGTCGCGATAGCCCCACGCCCCGTCGGGCTTCTGGTATCGCTTCCAGTGGTTCATCACGTGCAGCCAGTAGGCGCGCGGAACTTCGATGTTCTCCAGCAGGCCCATCCACACGCCCAGCACGCCGTACTGGCCGTTGGAGTTGTCCCACGCATGGTGGGGCTTTCGCCTGAGACGGCGCGAATCGAAGTAGCCGTACGACCCGTTGCGCGTCATGCTGACCAACGTCCGCACGTCATTGCGGAGAGGCGTGAGGTACTCCTTGGCGTCATG
>CAZVEV010000551.1:0-1638 GCA_964625865.1 uncultured Planctomycetaceae bacterium
CGACGCTCTATATAATGCTCTTTATGGCCGGGGCGAAATTGAGGCATCTGCTGGGTATTATAGCTATAGCCAGCGCCGTGATATTCATACCTGTTCCGGTCGAGTCGCCGGTCGGTAGCAGAGACCCCGAAGCCAGGACGCGACGGGCTCTGTCGTACAGTTCCTTCGAGTCTGGCGGTAAGGATTATGTTCTCTGCGCGGCGCCGCTGGCGATTATGAAGTCACACCAGCTCAAGAGGATCGACGGGTGGTTGAGGCAGGAGGAATCCGGTATCGTAAGGGGAATAGGATACCAGTTACACCAGTCCAAAATGATCATGGGTTCGGGACGCTGGACGGGGCGGAGCGACTGGAACGATACCGCCACTTACTTCCAGATGCTCCCGGACGACCACACCGATTTCATCTTCTCGGTCATTGGTGGCCAGTGGGGCCTTATCGGTTGCCTGGGCGTGTTGTTTCTGTACGGTATGATTTTTATGTTCGGCGTGGAAATTGCACTCGTCACGTACGATCCGTTCGGGCGGTTGCTGGCGGTGGGGGTCCTTGCGCTGCTGGCGTCGCAGATATTGATTAACGTCGGGATGACCGTTGGGCTTGGCCCGATCACGGGGATGACCCTTCCGCTGATCAGTTACGGGGGTTCGTCGCTGGTTGTCAATTGTGCGGCGTTGGGACTCCTGGTCAACGTTGGCTATCACAGGCCCATTCTGCTGTCGCGGCGCCCGTTCGAACATGGCGAGAAACGATCCAGGCCGCCGGCCCCCTATGGTCCGATAGCAGCCAACGGCCGACCGGACTTCCGCAGAATGTAAAGGTCGTCCACCGAGGCAGATACGAAGCGTATCTGGTTACGTTATGTCTGACAATGATTTGCAGAGCAGCCCCGAATACTCCACGCCCTTCGCTCCGCCGGCAGGACGCTGGCCTGACAGGGGGGAGTTGACTCTTGACGACGGTTATGTCACCGGTGTCTTCCACCACAGACCTCCTTCAGCCGGCGATCTGCCACCAGTGCTCTACCTCCACGGGATCCAGTCGCATCCGGGCTGGTTCTTCGCCTCGGCCGGGCAACTTGCCGCTAACGGACACGATGTATTTCAGGTCACCAGGCGAGGCAGCGGAGCGAATCGGTCCGACAGGGGGCATGCCCGCTCAGCCCGTCAGATACTCGACGACGTGCATGCGGCGATTCGATTCGTCCTGGAGCAGACAGGCTCCCCGCGCCTGGCGCTGGTGGGCGTGAGTTGGGGCGGAAAGCTGGCGACGGCCTGGGGGGCGTCGGCTGAAGACACCCGGGCAATTGCTTCCCTTACGCTGATAGCACCGGGCATAGTGCCCCTTGTCGACGTTTCGCCGCTAACTAAACTGGCGATTGCGGCGTGCCTCCTGGTCCGCCGGCGGGCGCGGTTCGCCATACCGCTGGACGCCCCTGAACTGTTCACCGACAACGAGTCGATGCAGGAGTTCCTCCGTGGAGACCCCCTGGCTTTGCGTTGCGCTACGGCAGGGTTCATGTACGCAAGCCGCTGCCTCGATCGCCTGGTAGTGCGGGGGCCTGTTGGCCGGTTGGAAATGCCCTTAACGCTGATTCTGTCAGCAAATGACCGTATCATAGACAGCGAAGCGACCGCCCGG
>CAZVEV010000552.1:0-1624 GCA_964625865.1 uncultured Planctomycetaceae bacterium
GGCCAGGTTGCGGCCGCGGCTGACCCCCACGTCGAAGCCCGGCGTGATGACCTTCACGTTCAGTTCGGGCGTCTCGGCGGCCACGTCGGCTGCGTAGGGTTCCTTCGTATCGTCCACGACGATAACCGGGCGGGCCGCGTCGCGATCCCGGATCGACCGCAGGCACCGCCGCAGAGCGTCGGGTCGGGCGAATGTCTTGATGCAGTAGGTGTAATCGTGACCTGTCGGTTTCGGCGTGGGCTTCTTCGTCCATGCCGACCAGGCGTGATGCCAACGGGGGTCCTCGATGCCGAGCCACAGAAGCATCTCGCGCTGGGCCTGCGAATCGTTGAGCGCGTCAGCCATCGTCCACTGCCGCACACGGTCCGGATACGTCCGCATCAGGCTCTCGACCTGCCGGCCGTACCAGTCCCAGTACAGCCCGATGGCCTCTTCCATCGTCTGTGCGTCGAATTGCGGAAAGGCCCGGTCCCAGCGGACCCGCTTTCGCCGAACGCCTCGCTGCCAATGGTTCGTGTGCCGCCGATGACGGGCGCTGCCCCGTACCCAGCGGGCAAACGATGCGATGACCTCGTCGCGGGGGCGCTGCAGCACGACCGCCCTGGCCTGCGGGAAGGCCTCCAGCAGTGCGGGCGTATGCCCCAGAAGGAACAACGCCACTTCGCCGACGATCTTGTCCGGCGCCCGGTCGATCTTGGCCTGGAACCGCGCGATCACGTCGCTGTCCTCCTGGGCGGGGTCCCAGTGGAGGGTGGGCTTGTCCTCGTGGACAACGGACACGCCGTCCTGGGCGTTGAGCACGTCGACCAACGAGTGCGTTCCGCAGCGCCCGGTGCCCAGGCCGATAATGAGTGGTCGTTCTGGCATGGTCAGATCCCCAGGGCCGTGAAGTCGGCCTCGTCGTAGACTTTCTCGATGTAGACCGCCGCGGGCTTCTTGACGATGGCCTTGGCCGCGGCGTCTTCGGCGTCGATGTAACGAACCCACATGTACTCCCAGCCCTTCTTGCTCGCGATGGTGATATCGCCGATCTGGAAGTTTGTCCGGTTCGGGCTGGCAGCGAAGCGGAACGTGATCTCCCAGTCGCCGGCGCCGCGCTTGGAGCCTGAGGCGCCCAGGAACAGGCACTCGCCGGCCGCGCAGCCGCGGAACGTAGCGTTGTTGGTCTTGCCGGTCAGCAGGAACAGTGCGGCCTTGTAGGCCTGCGTAACGGCCGCGTCGGCGATGTAATGCGTCTCAGAGAAACTGAAGACCGGCACGGTGATGTCCACGCCCTCGACGGAATTGTGCGTCACGCCGATGGCGCCCTTGAAGTCAGGCGCCGTCTTGCCCGGCGGGGCATACTTACCGACGTTGGTGATGGATTGCGTGATGTGCTGTGTCCCACCGCCGGTATCGAATGAATACGCTGAGTCGCCCGTCTCGGGCGGCTCTTTCTCCTGGTTCTCCAGTTTCTGGTAGCGGGCCGTGCCGACCCACCGGTCCTCGGCGTAGTATTCGACCTCCACACCCTCCAACACCAGCCCGCCGTGAGCGGCAGGCGCGGCGGTCGCCAGGGCAGCCCGGGCGGCGATGTCGTCGTCCGTGCCGTCGATGAGGTACGTCAGCTCCGCCGCGGCGTTGT
>CAZVEV010000553.1:0-1612 GCA_964625865.1 uncultured Planctomycetaceae bacterium
CCGCATGCTGAATGGCGGACAGCTCATCGCTATTGTGACGCTCGGGCCAGGCGATAACCGCACCGGCGTCCATAGCCTGACGGTGCTTCCGATAGAACTCTGTGGCCTCACGGCCATCGCCGTCGTTGCGGAAGCTGTCGGCTCGAATCTCAGCGTATTGATCCCAGAGTTTTTCGTTGTCCGGGAAGGAGTAGATCAGCTTCGTTCGCGTCCCCTGCCATGTGGGATGTTTGTCGCGGTCGAGAATCTGATCGGCCATATCGCCGGGGCGAATCACGGTGCAGGGCATGACGCCCGCGATCTTCTGGCCCGGCCCGGCGAGATTCAGGATCGCGCCGTTGAGCGTGTCCATTCTGGCCCTGGTCTGCGGGTCGCTGCGCGCCGACTCATCGGTCTGCGGATCGTCCAGCACCACCAGCGAGGGCCGGACCGCCCTGCCGTCGGCGCGTTTGAACTTCATCCCGCGAATACGACTCTCGATGCCCGCCACACGGATGATCGCGCCGCTGGCTTTACTGTCTGGAATCGTCGGAAGAACGATCTCATCGGCTGTCCAGACGATCCGGGTGTGTCGCCCGTTGCACAGCTGGCCCTTGGCCCGGTTGTGGATGCGCTCCAGGGCGTGGATGGGAAAAACCGCCTCAGGGTAGTCGGCCAGGAGCAGATCGTTGGTCTCAAACTCGACCTTGATGCTTTCGAGCATGCTGCGGGCGTGGCCGGCGTCAGAGCCGATCAGGCAGACAAACCCTCGCGCCCCGGTCAACATCGCCCATATGCAGGCCGTCTCGGCCAGAGAGGTCTTGCCGCTGCCGCGCGGCATGGCCATGGCGAACAGTCCGCCGCGAAGAACGGCTTGCTCGATCTTGGCGATCACCTTCAGGTGGTCGTCCGACCACGGCAGAGAGAACGTCTGGGGGAAGTACACCTCGCAGAAGAACCGGAAATCCGTTTCGGCCCGCGCCTTGCGTTGCGGGTCCGCCACGTCGGGAATATCGCCAATGTCCCTGCCGGATGCAGATAGTTCCGCGCTGCGGGCCCTGGCGGCTTCCTTTACCGCCTCGTAGTCGGCGGGCTGTCTGCTCGGTTCAGGATTATGACGCAGCCACACCATCCACGCGGCGTAGCCGAACAGGTCCACATGCCTGTCGTCGCCGATCCGAAAACCCGCCCGGTTGCGATGCCGGCGCAACTGCCGCTCGCTGATCACCTCGCCAAGCGGCGTGGAGTTCAACATCCGCGTCAGGATCGACGGACGAAGTTGTCTGGGGTCAATCGCCACCGGCCATCTCCTTGACCAACCAGGCGGTGTAATGGATCAGGTTGACCGTGCCGTCGGAGTTGACCGGCACGCCAGCCTCTATGTCGGCGTGGATCATATCTTCGGTGATTCGCCTGCCGCCTGCGGCCGAAAGCACCTTGGTCAACTGCTCGGCGGTCAGGGCCGTGATCTTGGCCGATGTCTCGCTCATACCGCTGCCCTCCGCGTGAGAATATGCAGTTTTTCGCCCACTATCATGCACCCATGCCGCAACCTTGCACGCACGCGAGAGTTATGTGCGTAAGTTCTTTTATTAAAACATGTTAATTGACTTGATGTGTCTGCATAATCGAG
>CAZVEV010000554.1:0-1611 GCA_964625865.1 uncultured Planctomycetaceae bacterium
GCGCTTGGTGTCGGAGGTCCAGGAATCGGCTGGGTCGGCAGCCCCTTTGATGCATGTCATGGCCGGGCCGGCGACCGCGCGCCGATGAGAGGATCGAAATTCCCCGCGTCCGACGCCCGATCAGGTGTCTTCGCCTGTCGCACCGGTCACGGAGCTTCATCGACGGGGTCGTGCGCAAATAGCGAAGTGTCTCATTGCCTACGGCGTCAGGATCCGGTTGGATCGTGCCCGGGAGCGGCGTCAGCAGCGGCAGCGGGGGGCTCGGCTCGCGGCCGCGGCAGCGATGCGTTGGTCCATCTCTTCGGTCCTGACGACGCGGCGGTCGGCTGGCGAGAGTGAGGCGCTCGCGATCTTGAGGACGACAGCGAGGTTCTCGTCGTCGTGCTCGTCGGGCACGGCGTTCAGCTTGCGCTTCCGAGCCTGGCGGTCGAGTTCGGCAAAGGCCTGGGGCAGGCGGTCCAGCGAGCCGCAGAGGATGGAGACGTAGTCGTCGTGTGCGAGGTTTCGTGCCAGCGCGGCCTCGCCCGGTAGGTGCTCGAGATCCTGGCCGAGGTTCTTGCGACCGCTGCGGCGCCGTTCGTCGTGCTTGAGGCTCCCGAAGAAGTTCTCCACCAGGTAGTTGGTCCTGGCGACGAGGCGGACGCCACCGCCGGCGTCGTCGGGCAGCCGAATGGCGTGACCCCAGAGGTTGGCGCCATGTGCGTTGATGTGAGTGAGGATCAGGTCGATGGCCTCGCGGGTGTCCTGGGCCGGTCCGCGGGCGGGCCGGCGCTCGCGGAGCGACGCAACCAGCTCGTCGAGGTGCTTCCGCATCTGTTCGAGGTCCTCGTCGGTCTCCTCGTCCTGGTCGGGCAGCGAGGTCGCCATGCGGAGCACACCCCGCAGCTCATCGAACAAGGCGGCGCGGCGCCGAAGACGCTCGGCGACCTGCCTGAAGGGTACGTCGCTGGCCACGGCTGCGAGGTACCGGTGGAGCCGTCGGAGGGCAGATGTGACACGCTTGTCATCTGGCGGGGTACACAGGTAGGCGTCGGTCGCCCGCGAGATCCTCATGCACCGGTCATACAGGTCGAGGTAGGGCCGGTCGAACGGGAAGTCGAGGCCCGTGGCCTTGGCCTTGAAGTCGAGGGTCCACTGGGCCAGAGCGCGAACCTCGGCCAGGCCTTCGGGGCCAGGCTCGATGTGGTGGCCCTCGCCCCTCACCGGTTGCCATTCGAGGACCGCATGTCGGAGGGGCTCGATGTCCTTGCCCAGTCGACAGCCGAGGTCCCGGACCAACTTGCGGAGCCTCGGGCGCACCTTGTGTCTGCGAAACAGGTCGCGCAGCTCGCCGTGGGCGGTATCGAGCAGGTCCTTGCCGACATCGGCCAGGAAGTGCTGGTGGCAGGCGAGGACGGGGATGTCCAGCTTCAGCTCGACGACGAGCGCGTCGAGGGCTGGGGTCATGGCCTTGCCCAGGTCACGCATGGCGGCACAGGGCGGGCCGAAGCGTCTCACTGTCTCGCGAAGACAGGGCAGGACGACACAAGCCCGCTCCGTCGGGATCTTCCAGGATCCCAGCACCCACTCGCGCCAGCCCGCCATCACGGCCAGCAGCGTGCCCCGGCCAGC
>CAZVEV010000555.1:0-1607 GCA_964625865.1 uncultured Planctomycetaceae bacterium
CTCGTCACCGCGATAGGGCGCCATGGCGTCTACCCAGGCGATGATTCTGCGTCGGCTGACTTCGTCCATCTTAACTTTCGGGACCTTGCCGTCTTTGTCAGGCGGATGGTTGCCTGAGGCGATCGCGACGAGCCGGCTCTTGTAGGACAGTCGCGTCATCGGCTCGGGCGTGGTGTAGGCCGCCGGGTCGCGCTGGTGGTAGCCTTCGACCATGATCATGTCCGCGATGCCGAACCCGGGCGGGGGATCTTTGGGCATCTTGTAGGCCCGGCCCCACGCGGGGCGCCCCGTGAACAGCCAGTACGTCTCGTCGAAGCCCAGGCGCCCGGCCCGCGGGGTCATGTCGACGGCCTTGACGCCCTTGCCCTTGCCCTGGTGACACTTGCCGCAATACATGTCCAGCACGGGGCGGACGTATCGTTCGTAGCTGACCGTGTCGGATCCCCATGGCGGGGGGGTGATCTTCGCGGGGGCCTTGGTCAGCGCGAGCGCCCGCTTGCCGGCCGCCGCGGTGGCGGTCTGGCGCTCGTGACAGCCCAGGCAGCCGCGGCGCTCGCCGGGCATCACACCGGTGAAGCTCCGCATCGTCTGCAGGGCGAGGTAGTTCTCGTCGAGCAACTGGAAGTGCAGCGGAATCCCCGACGGGGCCTCGAACGCCACCGAGCCGTCGACTTGGATCGGCACCGTGCCAAGCACGCGCTTGACGCCCTCGGACTGCACGCCGGAGACCACCGGGCCCGTAGACAGGTAGGGCCTCTTGTGCCAGTACGTATACGTCTTGTGCTCGATCGTCAGGACGCGGAGGAACTTCGCCTTGTCCTGCAGCACTTTCGGGGCGCCCTGGTAGACGCTGTTGGTGTAGATCACGCCGCCGGCGGGCGTCCGTCGCTCGGCCGGCTTGGGCCAGGCTACCCGGTCTTCCAGGACCATCGGCACGGGGCGGGGGCGAAGCGGAATCGCGTGGAAGATATTGTGCACACCCTCGTAGATCAGTTCGCGATTGCCCTCCACGTCCATCAGGTAGAGCACGAACTTCCCCCCCCGGTCGGCCGAGACGATGAAGTCTTTCTCGCTCAGCGGGTACGGGGAGTAGTAGCCCTTGTACCGCCCCGAGGCGTGGTAGGTCTTCGACTCGACCGGGTCCACCGGTCCGTTGCCCGATTCAGGCCAGCCGACGTCTGCGGTGACCTTGGTCAGCCCGTGGGGGAAGTTGAAGCCCTTGCCCGGAGAGATGATGCCCACCGAGCCGGCGAACCAGTTGTGGTGCGCGCTGCCGGTGAACATGACCCGCCGCGAGCCCGGGATGCTGCGGGCGTCCTTCAGCAGGTCAGGCCACACGCTCTGGTTGCCCCAGAACGTCTCAACCTGCGTGCCGTCGGGGTTCACCGTCCAGAGGCCCTGGGCTCGCCACAGCGGCTTGTCGGTGTACTCCCACCGCGTGTAGATCACGCGCCCGTCGTTGAGGACCGATGGCAGGTAGTCCGGCTCATTGTTGCGGGAGACAATATAGATGTTCTTTCCGTCCAGGTCGCAGCGGGTAAGGACATACGCATTGGTCGGCGGCATGCAGCGGACATATGTGTGGCCGCGCGTGCTTGAGAACATGA
>CAZVEV010000556.1:0-1563 GCA_964625865.1 uncultured Planctomycetaceae bacterium
ATGCCCCTTGCCAACCACGCACGTGACCACGTTGCCGTTCCGCGCGCGAACGTGCAGTGACTCGCCGCAACGGCGGATCTCATCTCTTGCGTGCGACAGATCGTCCTTGTGGACCGTAATGCAGTTGCTGGCGCTTGTCCCATCCCCCAGCCAGTAGCCCAGAACGTAGGGATCGATCTCGAGGTCGGCCTCCGGCAGGACAAGCGGTTCTGCCATCTTGACCCTGTACCGCCGCTCTCGTACGGGGCGGTCCTGCGGAAGCTCAACGCGGTCGAGCATCTCCCGTGTGGCCAGCGTCAGCGGGTTGCGTCGACTCCACCGGTCTTCCACTGTCCAGAGATGTTCGGCATCGCAGACGATCTCCTCGCCATCGCTGAACCGTACGCGATAGCACGGTCTGCCGTACTGCACCTCCGTCGCGAAGGTCACGCGGCTGGGCCAGCCCTCATCGTCAAGGAGGAGGTCCCCCGTGCAGACCTCACCCATCGTTGTCCAGCCAAACGGCGTAGGCAACGGCGTGTCCAGTGCAAGGGCCTTGCCGCTGCCGCGAGGCATGGCCATGGCGAACAGCCCCCCACGAAGGACCGCCTGCTCGATCTTGCCGATGACCTTCAGGTGATCATCCGACCACGGCAGGCAGAACGCCTCGGGGAAGTAGGCTTCGCAGAACAACCGGAAGTCCGTCTCGGCCTTGGCCTTTCGCTGCGGATCGATCACTTCGGGAATACTCCCGATGTCCCGGCCGATGGCTGACATTGCCGCGTTGCGGGCGCGTGCCGCTTCTTTCCTCGCCTCGTAGTCTACCAGCGGCTTTGCCGGAGGCGGGTTGTGGCGGAGATTCGCCAGCCAGGCCGCGTAGCGGAAGAGGTCCACGTGCTTCTGGTCGCCTACCCGATAGCCTGCCCGGTTGCGATGGCGGCGCAGCTGTCGCTCGCTGATCACCTCGCCCAGCGGCGTGGAGTTCAGCATCCGCGTCAGTACCGACGGGCGGAGTTTGCGGGGGTCAATCGCCACCGGCCATCTCCTTGGCCAGCCAGGCCGTGTAGTGCACCAGGTTGAGCGTGCCGTCCGGGTTGACCGGCGCGCCGACGTCGATGTCGGCGCGGACCATCTCCTCGGTGATTTCGCGACCGCCAGCGGCAGAGAGGACCTTGGCCATTTGGGCCACGGTAAGGGCCGTCAGGCTGGGCGTTGTCTCGCTCATGTGCCTGTCCTCCTGGCGTGAATCTGCCTGCTTTCGACAGCTTTCTGACGGCGATGTCGCAAGTGGCGACACATGCGCTGCTTGTGGGCGCAACTACTTTGCATAAAACAGGTTAATTGACTTGCCCTGCGTGGCCAACAGAGCAAACATGAACGTGGAAAAACGAAACGCAAACCATTAACAGAAAGGCAGTTGCAATGAGAATCACGAGCATCGAACTGGCAGGCACAAGCGACACGACCCTGCGCGACGGCAAGGCGGGCCTGGCCCGGGCCTTCGCCAAGATCAGCCGCAAGACCGGCGACGAACACATCACCGTCGAACTGCTCATGCCGAGCGGCGAACGCACCCACCACGTT
>CAZVEV010000557.1:0-1561 GCA_964625865.1 uncultured Planctomycetaceae bacterium
GACCTTCTCGGCGTTGGCCTTGTCCCACGCCGCCAGCGCCGCGTCACGAGCGGCGATCTTCGCCTTCAGGTCCGCCTGCTGTGCCTCGGGAATCTTGCACTCCCGCACCAGCGTGTCGAAGAGGCTCTCCTCCGGCTGTTTGCCCTTGCGCCGCCCACCCTCGCGCGCCGCAACGGCCGCACTCGCCACAACCGTCATCACCGCCAACACCAACGCTACTCGTCTGATCTGTCTCATCATCACACTCTCCGGCGGTCGGTTCGTCTGAAGTCTGCACGGTGTCTCCGGCTCGACCGCTCTGCGCCGACACGCCGCAACGGCCCGGGGCGGCACGTGGCCGCCTTGTCCGGGCGTCGCCTGCCATCATATTCCAATCCGGCGGCAAATCAAGATCGCGTATTGTTCTTGCGTGGACGTCATAGTTCTCTGGCCATGGGCGGTGGGTGTGAGCGTCGCGGGCCTCGGCGGGTATGTCCGTCGACGCCGTACCTGCTGGACCGCCGCACAACCCTGCGCAACCGACACGCGCTCCGGCCCTTCACAGGCCGGGGCGTTTTCCATCAACCAGCGGCAAGGCGGTGGAGAGGCCGTACGGCAGTCGGGGCCAAAAACACGATCAAACATTTTTTTTCGAACCGAGCCGTTTTCTTCTGGACACTGCCCGTTTGTTGCTGTATAAGCCTTTTATCGTCGGCTCGTGTCGGCGAGAGAGCCTAGAGACGGCAGTTCATGCGGGTGGTTGATTCTTCCGACTGAGTTGCCCTGGTTACCGTTGTGAGGCGTACGCGACTCTGAGCCGGAGTCGTCCAACACGGAAGGAATGCCTATGCAAAGATCGGGAGAGCCGGTTTCGGCCTTGTGTCTCCCAGCCCCACGGGATTAAGCAGTGTTCATTCAGACTTGTTTGCACATCGGGTCACGCCAGGCCCAGCAGGAATGAGTGATCGCATCAGGACAAGAGGGTGGCCCGGGAGGGCCTCCTGTAACCAGGAGACTGATTCTATGAATAGATTTATAGTTTTGAGTGTGGCGTTACTGGCGATGGCCACCGTGACGCAAGCCGCAGTCACGTATACGATTGACTACAGCGACACGTTCGGGCCGAAGAACATCCCGTTCACGTCGACTGTGGTCGCGTCTTTGCCGCAGTTCGACCCGTCCATTGGCACACTGATCAGTGTGACCTTCGAACTCAATGCCGAAACGTCTGCGGGTACGATTGCCTGGGACAATGAGGCCGCCGTAGCCAGCGACGTGGATCTGGGCATCGGGGCCGAAGTGACGGCAACGGCCTTGAGCGGCGTGGCCGCCGTCGCCGTTCCGCTGCAACTCGGTTCGTCGAGTGTTGACGCCGACAATGATGGCGCTGCCGACTACGTCGGAACCGACGCCTTTTCCGTTACGGGCGGCACGGGCTCCGATTCGGCCTCGGACAGCACGACCGTAGTGGGGGCCTACATCGGCACGGGGACGTTCGATGTGCTGATGGTAGCCGATACCGAGACGTACCTAAGCACCACCGGCGGCTACGGGCCGATCGACCCCAACCCCGGCATTACCG
>CAZVEV010000558.1:0-1516 GCA_964625865.1 uncultured Planctomycetaceae bacterium
CGGTAGACGCGCAGAATGGTCCCGCACTGTCCGTCGATCGCCTCGTGTGCAGCTTTCTTCCATTCGCCGCGATAGAAGATGCGGCCGTCGGGCTGATAGGCCAGTCCATAGTCCACGCGCTCGCGCACGATGCGCTCCAGTTCGGGGAAGACACGACCGATCGACTGAGCATAGTGCCAGACGTGCGAACAGGTGCCGGCACAGCACCCGACCCCTTCCCAGCCCCAGAGCCGACCGCTTTCGAACCGCAGACACGTGCTGGTCGCAAGAGTCGAGGTATTGACGAAGGTCCGGTCAAGCAGCCAGTGCGGCAAGGTCGAATCATACCAGGTGTCGTGCCACAGGCGGGTACGCGCGTAAGATGCGTCGTGGTCGGCGGCATGCTGCGTGACCACCGCCAGGCTGGACGGGAAGCGCTTGGCGTAGTAGTGGCCCGTGTCCTTGATATCAGCGATCGGCGCGCGCTGATTCGGGAAGCGCCATGCGATGGCAAAGCTGACGGTGGCTTCTTCGCCCGGCTGCAGCGACACGGTCTTCCCAACCCTGCCAACGGGGCGGACGTGGGCGGCGCTGCGGGTGGTCTCGGCCCCGGCCTCAAAGAACGGGCCCGTTTCTCCATCCAGCGTCCCCGCTGCGCCAAAGATGCCCTCGCCCGCGTCCAGAACGGCCAGCGTCATGTCGCCCATGTCCGGGCGCCTTTCCAGCGGCTCGGGTGCAGAAGTGGGATTATCCGAAAAGACAATATGGTCCACCCCGATATTGCCCCAGCCACCGGTCGAGGCATCCACGATCCGCAAGCGGGCGCTCTGGCCCTCGTACTGCTCGACCACGAAGGACTGGCGCTGCATAGCGTTATTGTTCTTCCCCGCCAGCTTGGCCACGACCTTGTCTCCAACCAGGAGTTGCAACGCAACTTGCTCAGCATCCGCGCCGCCGCCGACCAGCGCGTGGATGTAGCGCCGATTGATCTCAAACGACTTGGAGGTCATCACGCCGATGTGAGCATCGCCGCCGGCAACGTCCTCCCCCTGGCGGGTGTTGTGGGAGTTCACCAGCCGCTTGCCCTGCGCGCCGACATCGCCCTGGTAGCCGGGCATCTCGGATGCACGAACCGGCCCCTTGCCGAACGCCGTGCCTTCCACGGTCCAGTTCTCGTAAGTTTCCGATTCAAAATCCTCGAACACCACATCCGGCCGGGCTTCCGCAGCAGGTCCCTCAACCTTCGTGCCGACTGTATAGTGCACATAGGTGGCGCCCTTACGGCGGCCAATGACGTTCACAAACTCGGTTGCCCCACCGGGCCCCGAATGTTGAAGTACCGGATTGGGCAACCGGCCCGCCAGCGAGACCTCTACCGGCGTCCCCGATGTATTCCGCACGCTGTAGCGCATCACCGTCAGCGGCAGCGACGAGTCGTCGGCCTCCAACGGACAGAAAGGCGAAAAGGCTTCGAGCGACACATCCACCGGGCAGCCGTCGTCGGCATAGTCCACGAATCCCATCGGATACGCCCCGC
>CAZVEV010000559.1:0-1506 GCA_964625865.1 uncultured Planctomycetaceae bacterium
CCTTCTACGTGCCGATGGACGAAGCGCTGAGCCGCGTCGTGATCGACCTGGGCGGGCGTCCCTATCTCGTCAAGCAGATGGCCTGCCGCAAACGCAAGATCCTCGAATTCGACCTGAGCCTGTTCGACGAGTTCTTACAGGCTCTCGTCGTGCAGGGACGCATGAACCTGCACATCGAGCAGTCTTACGGCGCGGAGGCGCACCATGCGTACGAATCCGTGTTCAAGGCCCTCGCTCGGGCACTGCGCACCGCATGCGAACCGGACGCGCGAGACAAGCGCGTGCCGTCGAGCAAGGGAAAGATCTGAGGAATGCCGAATGCCGATTTCCGAATGCCGAATGGGGAGAATGGGGATGGGACAAGGTGTGGGAGAGCGCTCTCCGGCATCTGAAATCTGAGATTTGACATTTGAAATCGCAAGAAGCCGCATGCAGATATTGCCCGCCATAGACCTTAAAGACGGCAGATGCGTCCGCCTCCGCCAGGGCCGCGCTTCCGACGTCACCGTGTACGCGGACGACCCCGTCGAAATGGCCCTGCACTGGGTCGCCCTCGGCGCACGATACCTGCACGTCGTCGACCTCGACGGTGCCTTCCGGGGCCGTCCGGTTCACACGGACGTGATCGCCCGCATAGTCGACGCCATCCCCATCCCCGTTGAAGTCGGCGGCGGCCTGCGCAAGGACGGCCACGTGGCCGAGCTGGTTGATTGTGGCGTCGACCGTGCCATCGTCGGGACCCGTGCCTTCGCGGAACCCGAATCGCTGGACAGGCTGGCCGCACGCTTCGGCTCGCATGTCGCCGTCGGTATTGATGCGCGCGGGGGATTCGTCCAGGTCAAGGGGTGGGTCGAGACCACCGAGGCCCGCGCTGTCGACCTTGCACAACGCGTAGACACTGCCGGCATCAAGACCATTATCTACACAGACACCGCGACCGACGGCATGTTGCAGGGCACTAACATCCCCGCAATCTCGGAGGTCGCCCGCGCCGTCGGCTGCGATGTTGTCGCGTCCGGAGGCATCAGCTCGGTGGCCGACGTCGAGGCGCTCATGGCATTGGGCCGGCCAAACATCGTAGGGGCCATCGTCGGCAAGGCGCTTTACGAAGGGAGCGTTACGTTGCCCGACCTGGTTCGGGCGACGGACGCGTGAGCCCCCCGGCGGAACTCGGCATGCCGCCTGTCCGGAGGCGGCCACTGGTCGCCGTTGCAATATGCTTCATAGCCGGCACAGCCCTGGCGTTGCGTATCCCCGTTGCTCCGATCTTTCCCCTGGCCGGCGTGGCCGTCTCGGCGGCTGTGGCTCTCTTTGCCCGCCGCGCTACCGGCCGGTGGCACGTCGTCGCGTCGTGTTGCTGTTTGCTGGCCGTCCTGTTCGGGGCCTGGGCCGCGACAGGTTTGCGGGAGGCGGCCGATGCCCGTCTTCGCCCGGCTACGACGTGGCATGCCGTCCGCCCGCCAGCTTCTTCGCCTCTCCCGGGAATGTCTTCTGGAGGGCCGGCGG